>NZ_JBRJHG010000012.1:0-161192 GCF_053628895.1 Marinobacter sp. MBR-105
TCGCTCCGATCGCCATGGAAGATGGCCTGCGCTTCGCGATTCGCGAAGGTGGTCGTACCGTTGGTGCCGGCGTGGTCGCCAAGATCATCGAGTAATTTATTCGATTGATCAGGAAAAAGGGGCTGAGCGTTCAGCCCCTTTTTCTGTTTAGGTCGCAAATGTCGCTCAACCCTGTCAATGGCAATGCTGTTGACAGGGTTGGGTATTATGCATACAATGCGGCTCCTTTTTTTGAAGGTCGGCTAACTAGTAGCTGCTACGAGTGGAGTTTGGTGCATCATGCAAAGCCAAAAAATTCGAATCCGGTTGAAGGCGTTTGATTATCGCCTGATCGACCAGTCCACGCAGGAGATTGTCGATACCGCCAAGCGGACCGGCGCTCAGGTGCGTGGTCCCATTCCTCTGCCGACGCGGAAGGAAAAGTACACGGTATTGATCTCTCCGCACGTCAACAAAGACGCGCGTGATCAGTATGAAATTCGTACGCATAAGCGTTTGCTCGACATTGTTGAGCCGACGGAAAAGACAGTAGATGCTCTGATGAAACTGGACCTGGCAGCAGGTGTAGACGTTCAGATCAGCCTCGGCTAATACCGCCCGGTATTAGTCTGTGTAACTGTCATAGGCCATAGAGGGTGCAAGCCCCGTACACTTAAGAGGTGAAACATGGCAATTGGTGTTGTCGGTCGTAAGGCCGGTATGACCCGTATTTTTACGGATGAAGGGCAGGCGCTGCCTGTCACGGTAATTGAGGTTGAGCCCAACCGCATTACCCAACTCAAGACCCTCGAAAGCGACGGCTACCGTGCAGTGCAGGTAACCGTAGGTTCTCGTCGTTCCTCCCGTGTAAACAAGGCGGCTGCCGGGCACTTTGCAAAAGCAGGTGTTGAAGCTGGTCGTGGCGTTTGGGAATTCCGTTTGGCTGATGGCGAAGGTGAAGACCTGGCCGCCGGTGGCGAGCTGACCGTTTCCGTGTTTGAAGACGGTCAGATGGTTGACGCAGTAGGTCAGTCCAAGGGTAAGGGCTTCCAGGGCGGTGTTAAGCGCTGGAACTTCTCCATGCAGGACGCTACTCACGGTAACTCCCTGTCTCATCGTGCTCCGGGTTCCATTGGTCAGAACCAGACTCCGGGTAAGGTGTTCAAGGGCAAGAAGATGGCCGGTCAGATGGGTAATGCGCAGGTTACTGTGCAGAACCTGAAAATCGTCCGTGTCGATGCCGAGCGCAACCTGCTGCTGGTAAGTGGTGCCGTACCTGGCGCAACTGGCGGCGACGTTGTCATCAAGCCTGCAGTTAAAGCCTGAGGAGCGGTGCGATGGAATTGACAATTACTGGTAGCGGCAAGGGGATTTCTGTTTCCGACGCTGCGTTTGCCAAAGATTTTAACGAAGCTCTGGTGCATCAGGTGGTTACTGCTTACATGGCAGCTGGCCGTCAGGGTACCAAGGCCCAGAAGACACGTTCCGAAGTCAGTGGTGGTGGCAAGAAGCCATGGCGTCAGAAGGGTACTGGTCGTGCCCGTGCTGGTACCATTCGTAGCCCGATCTGGCGTTCAGGCGGCGTAACCTTTGCTGCCAAGCCCCGTGACTTCGAGCAAAAGGTTAACCGCAAGATGTACCGTGCGGCGATGCGTTCCATTTTCTCCGAGCTGGTACGCCAGGAGCGTCTGGTTGTGGTTGACGACATGAATGTCGATACGCCCAAGACCAAGGCCTTCACTGCCAAGTTGAGCGATCTGGGTGTGTCCAACGCCCTGATCCTGTCTGAGAATGTTGAGCAGAATCTGCACCTGGCTTCCCGCAACGTTCCTCATGTGGACGTTCGCGATGTGGCAGGTCTGGATCCGGTCAGCCTGGTTGCCTTCGAGAAAGTCGTGGTGACTGTTCCCGCTCTGAAGAAGATCGAGGAGATGCTGGGATGAATCAGGAACGTATTTACAAGGTCCTGTTAGGGCCGCACGTATCAGAAAAAGCGTCTCTGGCGGCAGAGCGTGGTCAGGTGGTGTTTCGTGTAGCGCCTGATGCGACCAAGCCCGAGATCAAGAAAGCCGTTGAGCAACTGTTCAACGTCACCGTAGAAGGTGTTCAGGTTCTGAACCGTAAGGGTAAGCTCAAGCGCACTATCCGCGGGTTCGGCAAGCGTAATGACATTCGTAAGGCTTACGTCAAGCTGGCAGAAGGTCAGGACATCGATTTTCTGGATGTGGAATAAGGTAAAGGGGTCGTAATATGCCGATCGTCAAAACCAAGCCAACATCTGCCGGACGCCGTCACGTTGTAAAACTTTACAACCCGGATCTGCACAAAGGACGTCCTTACGAGCCGTTGGTAGAAACAAAGAGTAAGTCTGGTGGCCGTAACAATGTTGGCCGCATTACTACTCGTCACATTGGTGGTGGTCATAAGCAGCACTACCGTGTTATCGACTTCAAGCGGACCAAAGATGGTATCCCGGCGGTCATTGAGCGCCTGGAATACGATCCTAACCGCTCTGCGCACATTGCACTGGTCAAATATGCCGATGGCGAGCGTCGTTACATTATCGCTCCCAAAGGTATGAAGGCTGGTGATCCTGTGCGCTCCGGCGTCGACGCGCCGATCAAGGTGGGCTCCACGCTGCCGCTCCGGAACATTCCGGTCGGTTCCGTAATCCACTGCGTCGAACTCAAGCCTGGCAAAGGTGCACAGCTGGCTCGCTCTGCGGGCGCATCCGTACAGCTGGTTGCTCGGGAAGGGGCGTATGCCACCATCCGCCTGCGTTCAGGTGAAATGCGTAAGGTGCTTGTAGATTGCCGTGCCACTCTGGGCGAAGTGTCCAACAGTGAGCATAGCCTCAAGCAGCTTGGTAAAGCGGGTGCATCACGTTGGCGCGGCAAACGGCCAACAGTACGTGGTGTTGCTATGAACCCAGTTGACCACCCGCATGGTGGTGGTGAAGGGCGTACCTCTGGCGGACGTCACCCGGTTACTCCGTGGGGTGTTCCGACCAAAGGGCATAAGACTCGTAAGAACAAGCGTACTGACAAGATGATAGTACGTCGTCGTTCGGCCAAGTAAACGACTACATAGAGGTAATTGCTGTGCCACGTTCTTTGAAGAAAGGTCCTTTTATAGACCTGCATCTGTTGAAGAAGGTCGAGGCAGCTCTGGAAGCAAATGACAAGCGGCCCATTAAAACCTGGTCCCGCCGGTCAACAGTCTTCCCGGAGATGGTAGGCCTGACCATTGCAGTCCACAACGGCAAGCAGCACGTGCCGGTTTATGTCACCGAAGATATGGTTGGACATAAGCTGGGTGAGTTCGCGGCAACGCGTACTTATCGTGGTCATGCGGCCGACAAGAAAGCTAAACGCTGATTCTGAGGTAATAGAAATGGAAGTAGCAGCCAAGTACAAGGGCGCTCGCCTCTCAGCTCAGAAAGCACGTCTTGTCGCTGACCAAGTACGCGGCAAGGCTGTTGAGGACGCCCTGAACATTCTGACTTTCAGCCCTAAGAAGGCAGCGGTTGTGATCAAGAAAGCTCTTGAATCCGCCATTGCCAACGCTGAGCACAACGAAGGTCTGGACGTAGATGATCTGCGGGTTTCCACCGTGATGGTGGATGAGGGCCCAACGCTCAAGCGAATCAAAGCTCGAGCCAAGGGGCGCGCTGACCGTATTTTCAAGCGCACCTGTCATATCACCGTCAAGGTCGCCGACAAGTAGGAGATGCTCAGATGGGTCATAAAGTAAATCCAACCGGCATTCGCCTGGGTGTGATCAAAGAGCACAACTCAGTGTGGTACGCCGACAAAAAGGACTACGCGAAGAATCTTCTGAATGATATTCAGGTTCGCGAATTCCTGGACAAGCGTCTGGTTAAGGCGTCTGTCAGCAAGATCGTGATCGAGCGCCCTGCTCAGAACGCCCGGATCACGATCCATACCGCCCGCCCCGGTATTGTTATCGGTAAGAAGGGTGAAGATGTTGACCGTCTGCGTCGCGAAGTCAGCGACATGATGGGTGTGCCTGTGCACATCAACATCGAAGAAGTCCGCAAGCCGGATCTGGATGCCCGCCTGGTAGCGCAAAACGTTGCCGGCCAGCTGGAGCGTCGTGTGATGTTCCGTCGCGCTATGAAGCGTGCGGTTCAAAACGCCATGCGTCAGGGAGCCAAGGGTATCAAGATTCAGGTTGGCGGTCGTCTTGGGGGTGCTGAAATCGCACGTTCCGAGTGGTATCGCGAAGGTCGTGTACCTCTGCACACACTGCGTGCAGATATTGATTATGCAACCTATGAAGCGCACACCACTTACGGCGTTATCGGCGTAAAGGTATGGATCTTCAAAGGTGAGATTCTTGGTGGTATGGAGCAGGTCCGTGCTGACAAGAAAGCCTCTGGGAAGAAAGGTTCTAAGTAAAGGGGCACTCTTATGCTGCAACCAAAACGCACCAAATTCCGCAAGGTAATGAAAGGCCGTAACACCGGTCTTGCTCAGCGCGCAAACAAGGTGAGCTTCGGTGAATACGGATTGAAGGCGACCAGCCGTGGGCGTATAACTGCGCGCCAGATTGAGGCAGCGCGTCGTACCATGACTCGCCGCATCAAGCGGGGCGGTAAGATCTGGATCCGGGTATTCCCGGATAAGCCGATCACCGGTAAGCCGCTGGAAGTACGTATGGGTAAAGGTAAAGGTTCTGTCGAGTATTGGGTGGCTGAGATTCAGCCAGGCCGCATGTTGTACGAGATGGAAGGTGTCGCGGAAGAAATCGCACGCGAAGCTTTCACTCTGGCTGCCGCCAAACTGCCGGTACAGACCACCTTTGTTAAGAGGACGGTGATGTGATGAAAGCAACAGAGCTGCGTGAAAAGTCAGTCGAGGAGCTGAACAAAGAGCTGATCGACCTCCTGAAGGAGCAGTTCAACCTGCGCATGCGCAAGGCGACAGGTCAGCTGAATCAGTCTCACCTTCTCGGCAAGGTGAAGCGCGATATCGCTCGCGTGAAAACAGTATTGAACGAAAAGGCAGGACAGTGACATGACCGAAGCTACCCAAACTGCCAGAACTCTGAGCGGCAAGGTCGTGAGCAACAAGATGGACAAGTCCATCGTGGTCCTGGTTGAGCGTCAGGTTAAACACCCGCTGTACGGTAAGTACATGAAGCGTTCAACCAAGATTCATGCACACGATGAAAGCAATCAGTGCAACATTGGTGACACCGTAACCATCCAGGAAACCCGTCCGGTCTCCAAGACCAAGAGCTGGGCCCTGGTGGAAGTTACCGAACGCGCTGCCAAGGTGTAATTCGCCCGGAGAACAACCATGATTCAGACTCAAACAATGCTTGAAGTCGCGGATAACAGTGGTGCACGTCAGGTTATGTGCATCAAGGTCCTGGGCGGATCTCACCGGCGTTATGCAACCGTTGGGGATATCATCAAGGTAACCGTCAAGGAAGCCATCCCCCGCGGCAAGGTGAAAAAAGGCCAGGTCCTGAAGGCTGTTATAGTACGTACCCGTAAGGGTGTGCGTCGTCCGGACGGTTCTCTGATCCGTTTTGACGGTAACGCGGCGGTACTTCTGAACAATCAGGACGCTCCCATTGGTACCCGTATCTTCGGACCGGTTACCCGTGAACTGCGTAACGAGAAGTTCATGAAGATTATCTCACTGGCACCCGAAGTACTTTAAAGGACCAGAGGCCGGTTATGAAAAAGATCAAACGAGATGACGAAGTAATCGTCACCACGGGGAAAGACAAAGACAAACGTGGTAAAGTCCTGAAAGTTCTGGACGACGGTCGCGTGCTTGTTTCTGGCATCAATATGATGAAGAAGCACACAAAGCCGAACCCGATGCTTGGCACCCCGGGCGGTATCGTCGAAAAAGAAGCGCCTATCCAGGCTTCCAACGTGGCTATTTTTAATCCGCAGACCGGCAAAGCCGATCGTGTTGGCTTCCAGATCAAGGAAGACGGCACCAAA
This sequence comes from Marinobacter sp. MBR-105, assembly GCF_053628895.1. Lineage (NCBI taxonomy): Bacteria > Pseudomonadati > Pseudomonadota > Gammaproteobacteria > Pseudomonadales > Marinobacteraceae > Marinobacter > Marinobacter sp. MBR-105. The sequence continues at coordinate 5,966 of NZ_JBRJHG010000012.1, forward strand.
GTGCGGATCTTCAAGTCCACGAACGAAGCTGTCGATAACCAGTAAGCGGTGGTGGTTACGATGCTTAACATGAAAGAGCAGTACACTAAGGAAGTGGTACCCGCCCTGCAGAAAGAGTTCGGTTACAAGAACGTGATGCAGGTGCCGCGTATCGAGAAAATCACCCTGAACATGGGTGTTGGCGAAGCGGTTGGTGACAAGAAACTGATTGAAAATGCCGTGGCAGATCTTGAGCGCCTGGCAGGTCAAAAAGTGGTTGTTACCAAAGCGCGTAAATCCGTCGCGGGCTTTAAAATCCGTGAAGGTTGGCCGATTGGCTGTAAAGTGACCCTGCGCGGTGAGCGCATGTGGGATTTCTTTGATCGTCTGGTGCACATTGCGGTTCCCCGCATTCGTGACTTCCGCGGTCTGAACCCGAAATCCTTCGACGGTCGCGGTAACTACAGCATGGGTGTGCGTGAGCAGATCATCTTCCCGGAGATCGAGTACGACAAAGTCGACAAGATCCGCGGGTTGGATATCACCATCACCACCACTGCCGGTACCGACGACGAAGGTCGCGAACTGTTGAAAGCCTTTGGCTTTCCGTTCAAGAAATAAGGAACGAGTGACATGGCGAAGGTTTCAATGAAAAACCGTGAGCAAAAGCGCGAAAAACTGGTAGCAAAGTATGCTGCCAAGCGCGCCGAGCTCAAGGCGATTATCAAAAACCCGAATACCAGCGATGATGACCGTTGGGATGCACAGATGAAGCTCCAGCAGCTTCCGCGTGATTCATCTCCTTCGCGTCTTCGGAATCGTTGCCAGGTGACTGGTCGTCCCCACGGCGTTCTGCGCAAGTTCGAGCTGTCACGGATCAAACTCCGTGAATACGGCATGCGCGGTGACGTTCCGGGCCTGACCAAGGCAAGCTGGTAAGATAGGCCGCCTGACTTCGGTCAGGTGCCTGTTGGTAAGCGGTGCGGCAAGCCGCTGCACAACTAAAAAGATCAGGAGCCTCATACCAATGAGTATGCAAGACACGCTTGCGGATATGTTTACCCGTATCCGTAATGCCCAGATGGCGTCAAAAGCTGACGTAACGATGCCATCTTCAAAAATGAAGGTCTCAGTAGCCCAGGTCCTCAAGGACGAAGGCTACGTAGCAGATTTTTCTGTTTCAGCTGACGCGAAGCCCGAGCTGACCATCACTCTGAAATACTTCGGCGGCAAGCCGGTTATTGAGGAGATTCAGCGGGTCAGCCGTCCGAGTCTGCGCCAGTACAAAGGCGCCGGGGAACTGCCGAAAGTAGCCGGTGGTCTGGGAGTCGCGATTGTCTCAACGTCCAAGGGCGTTATGACAGACCGCGCCGCACGAGCTGCAGGCGTGGGTGGCGAAGTCATCTGCACCGTATTCTAGGAGATACACATGTCCAGGGTTGCCAATAATCCTGTCGTGCTGCCTTCCGGTGTTGAGGTTAAGCTGAACGGACAGGAAATCAATGTGAAGGGTTCCAAAGGAGCGCTTCAGTTCACCATTCACCAGGCGGTTGAAGTAAAGCAGGAAGAAAACGTCCTGCGTTTTGCGGCCCGCGATGGTGCAAAACAGTCCCGCGCTCTTGCTGGTACTACTCGTGCGCTGGTTAACAATATGGTTACCGGCGTATCCACAGGCTGGGAGCGTAAGCTGCAGCTGACGGGCGTAGGTTACCGTGCGCAGGCGCAAGGTAAGAAGCTCAACCTGACACTGGGTTTTTCCCACCCGGTCGAGTATGAGCTGCCCGAGGGTGTTACCGCTGAAACTCCGTCCAATACGGAAGTTGTGATTCGCGGTATCGACAAGCAACAGGTTGGCCAGGTCGCTGCGGAAATCCGCGCGTTCCGTCCGCCCGAGCCGTATAAGGGCAAGGGTGTGCGTTATGCGGATGAGCAGGTCAGACGCAAAGAAGCCAAGAAGAAATAAGGCGGGACTATGAGCGCAAATAACGAAAGACTGCGTCGCGCGCGCAAAGTGCGCATGAAGATCCGTGAGCTGGGTACTGACCGTTTGTGCGTGCACCGTACACCGCGTCATATGTACGCCCAGGTTACGACTGCAGATGGCAGCAAAGTGCTTGCCACTGCCTCCACGTTGGATAAGGAGCTGCGCCAGGGTGCAACCGGTAACGTGGACGCTGCCAAGAAGGTCGGTCAGCTGATTGCTGAGCGCGCCAAGGCAGCAGGCATTGAGAAGGTCGCTTTTGACCGCTCAGGTTACCGTTATCACGGTCGTGTTCAGGCTCTTGCCGACGCTGCCCGTGAAGCTGGCTTGCAATTCTAAGAGGTGGAGAAGATGAGCGTTAACGAACAGAAGGCGCCTGAGCTCCAGGAGAAGCTGGTTCAGGTCAATCGCGTCGCCAAGGTAGTTAAAGGCGGCCGTATCTTTGCCTTCACTGCACTGACTGTAGTGGGTGATGGTAAAGGTCGCGTTGGTTTCGGTCGTGGCAAGGCCCGGGAAGTTCCGGTTGCCATCCAGAAGGCCATGGAAGCTGCACGCAAAAACATGGTAGACGTAGCGTTGGACGGCACTACCCTGCAGTACCCGGTTCGGGCGCAGCACGGTGGTTCCAAGGTCTACATGCAGCCTGCTTCTGAGGGTACCGGTATCATTGCCGGCGGTGCGATGCGCGCCGTACTCGAGGTGGCCGGTGTGCAGAACGTACTGTCCAAGTGTTACGGGTCCACCAACCCGGTGAACGTAGTACGTTCCACCATCAAGGGTCTGCAGGCCATGAAGGCGCCTGAAGACGTTGCAGCCAAGCGCGGTAAATCCGTGGAAGATATTCTGGGTTGAAGTCATGGCGAACGCAAAAACGATCAAAGTAACTCTGACCCGCAGCCCGATCGGCTGTCAGCCCAAGCACAAGCTGTGCGTCAAGGGCCTGGGTCTTCGTAAAATCGGTCACACCGTGGAAGTGGAAGACACTCCTTCCATTCGCGGCATGATCAACCGGGTAAATTACCTGGTTCGGGTTGAGGAGAACTAAGATGCGTCTGAACGAACTTGCTCCGGAACCCGGTTCACGTCCGTCCGCCAAGCGTGTCGGCCGTGGTATCGGTAGCGGTCTCGGCAAAACCGGCGGTCGTGGTCATAAAGGTCTGAAATCCCGTTCCGGTGGCTCCGTTGCCCCTGGTTTCGAGGGTGGTCAGCAGCCTTTGGCCCGTCGTCTGCCTAAGTTCGGTTTCACCTCGCGTCAGCAGCGTTACGTGGCGGAAATCCGCCTGAACGAGCTGGCCAAGGTTGAAGGCGACGTAGTGGATCTGGCGGCCCTGAAAAAGGCTGACATCATTCGCGAAGAAATTCGCGAGGCCAAGGTTATCCTGTCCGGCGAGCTGGACCGTGCGGTAACCGTGAAAGGCCTTCGAGTCACCAAGGGCGCACGCGAAGCGATTACCGCCGCGGGTGGTAAAGTCGAAGACTAAGACGAGTCGAGGACTAAATGGCCAAGACAGCATCATTGCCTGCGGGCGCCGGAAAAGGATTTGCAGAGCTGCGCTCGCGGCTCTGGTTCGTGTTTCTGGCGCTGCTGGTGTACCGGATCGGTGCCCACATTCCGGTTCCCGGTATCAACCCGGATCGGCTGGCGGCACTGTTTGATCAGAACCAGGGAACCATCCTGAGTCTGTTCAACATGTTCTCCGGTGGTGCGCTTGAGCGCATGAGTATCTTCGCACTCGGTATCATGCCGTACATTTCGGCTTCTATTATCATGCAGCTCATGACTGCGGTTAGTCCGCAGCTTGAGCAGCTGAAGAAAGAAGGCGAGGCTGGTCGTCGCAAGATCAGCCAGTATACGCGGTATGGTACGGTTATCCTGGCCCTGGTTCAGGGCTTTGGTATTTCTGTGGGTCTGGCATCACAGGGCGTTACCTTTAATGACAGCTTCAGCTTCCACTTTGTGGCGGTTGTGTCTTTTGTCTGCGGTGCGGTCTTCATGATGTGGCTTGGTGAGCAGATCACCGAAAGAGGTATTGGTAACGGTATTTCGCTGCTGATCTTCGCGGGTATTGTTGCCGGTCTTCCTGGCGCCATTGGCCAGACTCTGGAGCAGGCTCGTAACGGTGAAATGAGCTTGCTGGTTGTTCTCGGAATTGGTGTTCTGGCGATTGCTGTTGTCGGTTTCGTGGTCTTCATGGAGCGTGGGCAGCGTCGTTTGACCATCAACTATGCCAAACGGCAGCAAGGGCGGCGGGTATTTGCCCAGCAGTCCAGCCACCTGCCGCTGAAGGTGAATATGGCCGGCGTCATTCCGCCGATCTTCGCCTCTTCGATTCTTCTGTTCCCGGCTTCTCTGGGGCAGTGGTTCGGTCAGGGCGAAGGCATGGAGTGGCTGAGCGATATCTCTCAGGCATTGGCACCGAGCCAGCCGTTGTATATTATCCTGTTCGCAGCAGCAGTTATCTTCTTCTGCTACTTCTATACAGCGCTGATGTACAACCCCAAGGAAGTTGCGGATAACCTCAAGCGTTCCGGCGCGTTTATCCCCGGTATTCGTCCCGGCGAACAGACGGCCAAGTACATCGATGGTGTGCTGACCCGTTTGACTCTGTTCGGTGCTATGTATATTGCAGCAGTGTCCCTGTTCCCTCAGTTCCTGATGGTGGCCGGGAATGTGCCTTTCTATCTTGGGGGCACCTCTCTGCTGATTGTTGTAGTCGTGGTGATGGATTTCATGGCTCAGGTTCAGTCGCACCTGATGTCTCACCAGTATGAATCGCTGATGAAGAAATCCAATCTCAAGGGCTATGGACGGAACGGCTGAACAAGCCGTTCCCCTTGAAAACTGGAGTCGACAATGAAAGTACGCGCTTCGGTAAAGAAAATTTGCCGTAACTGCAAAGTAATTCGACGCAATGGCTCAGTTCGAGTCATCTGCTCGGAGCCTCGTCACAAGCAGCGCCAGGGCTGATCCGTTACGGATAAGCACTGACATTGTAAAAGGGGTTCGGAATAGTGGCGCTTGACTCACAGGTGGGTCAGGCGCTATTATTTCGCGCCCTTTTTGTGGCGGAAAATTCACACAGCAAAGCTTTGAACGCGGAGTAATTTGGATGGCACGTATAGCCGGTGTCAATATACCCGATAACAAACATGCTGTTATCTCGCTGACCTACATCTTCGGTGTTGGCAAGACAACAGCCCAGAAGCTTTGCGATGCAACCGGCGTTAAGCCGGACGCCAAGGTCAAAGACCTGAGCGACGAGCAGCTTGAAGCACTTCGTACTGAAGTGGGCAAGTTTACCGTCGAAGGCGATCTGCGTCGTGAAGTACAGATGAACATCAAGCGTTTGAAGGATCTCGGTTGCTTCCGTGGTCTGCGTCATCGTCATGGCCTTCCGGTCCGTGGCCAGCGCACCAAGACCAACGCCCGCACCCGTAAAGGTCCTCGCAAACCTATTCGTAAGTAACAGGTAGGCAAACATGGCAAAGCCAGGTACACGTACCCGTAAAAAGGTGAAAAAGACGGTTGTTGATGGCGTCGCGCACATTCACGCGTCCTTCAACAACACCATCGTGACCATTTCGGACCGTCAGGGCAACGTCCTGTCCTGGGCCACTTCTGGTGGTTCCGGTTTCCGCGGCTCACGTAAGAGTACACCTTTTGCTGCGCAGGTAGCAGCTGAAAGAGCCGGTAATGCGGCTGCTGAATACGGCCTTAAAAACCTGGACGTAGAGGTTAAGGGTCCTGGGCCCGGACGTGAATCTGCAGTTCGCGCGCTGAATGCGTGTGGCTACAAGATCACCAACATCACTGATGTGACGCCGATTCCCCACAACGGCTGTCGTCCGCCCAAGAAGCGCCGCGTCTAACACAGGAGACAGTGAAATATGGCTCGTTATATAGGCCCGAAGTGCAAGCTGTCTCGTCGTGAAGGGACAGATCTTTTTCTGAAGAGCGGCGTTCGCGCGCTCGATTCCAAGTGCAACATCGAGACTCCGCCGGGTATGCACGGCGCGCGTCGCGGTCGTCTGTCCGAGTACGGCGTTCAGCTTCGTGAAAAACAGAAAGTTCGTCGTATCTACGGCGTTCTCGAAAAGCAGTTCCGCAACTATTACAAAGAGGCTGCCCGAGGCAAAGGTGCAACTGGTGAAAACCTGCTGCAACTGCTGGAAGGCCGGCTCGATAACGTTGTATATCGCATGGGTTTTGGTTCTACCCGTGCAGAAGCCCGTCAGCTCGTCTCTCACAAGGCGATCCTGGTCAATGATAAGCCGGTTAACATCCCGTCCTATCAGGTCAAGCCGGGCGACGTTGTGAGCGTGCGCGAGAAGGCCAAGAATCAGCTGCGTGTTAAAGGCGCGCTGGATCTGGCTTCAAGCCGTGCACCGGTAAGCTGGGTAGAGGTTGACGCCAACAAGATGTCCGGCGTTTACAAGTCAGTACCTGAGCGTACTGAACTGCCGGCCGACATCAACGAGAACCTCATCGTCGAGCTTTACTCCAAGTAAAGCCCAGTTAGCAACGATAGCAGATAGGGGCGTCTATGCAGCGTTCAGTACATGAGTTATTGACACCTCGTACCATTGACGTGAAAGAATCCAGCGCCACGCGCGCCAAGGTGACCCTGGAGCCGCTCGAGCGCGGTTTCGGGCACACCCTGGGCAGCGCGCTGCGTCGTATTCTTCTGTCTTCGATGCCGGGCTGCGCCGTGACTGAAGCACAGATCGACGGTGTCCTGCACGAGTACAGTGCCATTGAAGGTGTCCAGGAAGACGTCATCGAGATTCTGCTGAATCTCAAGGGCGTTGCCGTAAAGATGAACGGTCGTGACGATGCTGAGCTTACCCTCAGCAAGAAAGGTCCGGGCGTGGTGACTGCCGGCGATATCAAGCTGGACCACGATGTGGAAATCGCGAACCCGGAGCACGTGATCTGTCACTTGAGCGAAAACGGCGAAGTGAACATGCGCTTGCGCGTGGCACGTGGCCGTGGCTACGAGCCGGCTGATCAGCGTGGTCTGGACGAAGACGAAACTCGTGCCATCGGACGCTTGCAGCTGGATGCAACGTTCAGCCCGGTTCGTCGTGTGGCTTATGCCGTCGAGAGCGCTCGGGTTGAGCAGCGTACAGACCTGGACAAGCTGGTTATTGATCTGGAGACCAACGGTACCATCGATCCGGAAGAAGCGATTCGCCGGGCCGCTACCATTCTCCAGCAGCAGCTGGCTGTGTTCGTCGATTTCGATCATGAGAAAGAGCCAGAGCGTGTAGAGGAAGAGGAAGAAATTGATCCGATTCTGCTGCGCCCGGTCGATGATCTGGAGTTGACTGTACGTTCAGCTAACTGCTTGAAGGCTGAAAACATTTACTATATCGGCGATCTGATCCAGCGCACTGAAGTTGAGCTGCTGAAGACGCCTAATCTTGGCAAAAAGTCGCTGACCGAGATCAAGGACGTTCTAGCGTCCCGTGGTCTGTCTCTGGGTATGCGTCTTGATAACTGGCCGCCGGCAAGCCTTCGTGGTGATGACCGGGTTCTGGGCGGTTGATCGCCGATTAGTTTAAGGTAAGGAATCAGAGCAATGCGTCATCGTAAGAGTGGTCGTAAGTTCAACAGGACCAGTGCGCATCGCAAGGCCATGTTCCGTAACATGACTGCGTCACTGGTTGAGCACGAGCTGATCAAAACGACGCTCCCGAAAGCCAAAGAGCTGCGTCGGGTAGCTGAGCCGTTGATCACGCTCGCAAAGAATGATTCGGTAGCAAATCGTCGTCTGGCGTTCTCTCGCCTGCGTAACGATGCTGCGGTAGCCAAGCTGTTTGATGAGCTGGGTCCCCGTTACAGCGAGCGTCCGGGTGGTTACCTTCGTATTCTGAAGTGCGGTTTCCGTGCTGGCGATAATGCCCCGATGGCATTCGTTGAGCTGGTCGGCCGTCCTCTGGACATCGAAGCTGAAGAGATGGACGACGACGAAGAGTAAGTTCTTCTGAGTCCATAAAAAACCGGGTTCCGCGAGGTTCCCGGTTTTTTTGTGCCCGCCGTTCCGGCGGGCTATTTGGTGAGCATCGGTTTGAGGTAGCGTCCGGTGTGCGACGCCGGATTGGCGGCCACTTCCTCGGGCGTTCCTTCAGCAATAATCTGTCCGCCACCGGACCCACCTTCCGGGCCGAGGTCGACAATCCAGTCTGCGGTCTTGATGACGTCCAGGTTGTGCTCAATGACAACGATGGTATTGCCGTGATCGCGCAAGCGCTCTAGCACGTTCAAAAGTTGCTGGATATCGTAGAAGTGCAGGCCGGTGGTGGGCTCGTCCAGAATGTACAGGGTTTTGCCTGTGTCCCGTTTGGACAGCTCCTTAGCCAGTTTGACCCGCTGTGCTTCGCCCCCCGAGAGGGTCACTGCGCTCTGGCCCAAACGAATGTAAGACAGGCCCACGTCGATCAGCGTTTGCAGTTTTCTGGCGATGAAGGGGACGGCGTCAAAAAACTCGCGGCCCTCCTCAACGGTCATTTCCAGCACCTCGTGGATGTTTTTGCCTTTATACCGAACCTCAAGGGTTTCCCGGTTGTAGCGTTTGCCCTTACAGATGTCGCAGGGCACATAGACGTCTGGCAGGAAGTGCATTTCGACTTTGATGACACCATCGCCCTGGCAAGCCTCGCACCGGCCGCCCTTCACGTTGAAGGAGAAGCGGCCAGGTTTGTAGCCGCGTGAGCGTGCCTCCTGAGTGCCGGCGAAGAGTTCCCTGATGGGGGTAAACAGGCCGGTGTAAGTGGCGGGGTTAGACCTAGGTGTCCGTCCGATAGGGCTCTGGTCAATGTCGATCACCTTGTCGAGCTGATCAAGTCCTTTCAGGCTTTTGTAGGGCGCATGATTGAGGCTGGTCGCTTTGTTCAGTTTGGCGGCCGCGACCGGGTAGAGGGTGCTGTTAATCAGAGTTGATTTGCCTGAGCCCGATACCCCGGTAACGCAGGTCATCACGCCTAGCGGCAGCGTGAGCGTTACGTCCCGGAGATTGTTGCCAGAGGCGCCGGTCAGTACCAGCTTCTTGCCATTACCCTTGTTTCGCGCTTGCGGTACCGAGATCTCTTTTTCGCCACTGAGATACTGGCCAGTCATTGACGCCGGGTTGGCGATGATTTCCTCCGGGGTGCCCCGCGCGACAATCTCTCCGCCGTGGACGCCTGCGCCCGGGCCAATGTCGATCACATAGTCGGCCGCCCGGATGGCATCTTCGTCGTGTTCCACCACGATCACCGTGTTGCCCAGATCCCTTAGGTGGGTGAGGGTGGCGAGCAGTCGGTCGTTGTCCCGCTGGTGCAGGCCGATGGACGGCTCGTCCAGAATGTACATCACGCCCACCAGGCCTGCGCCTATCTGGCTGGCCAAGCGGATGCGCTGCGCCTCGCCGCCTGAAAGGGTGTCTGCGCTGCGTTCGAGAGTTAAATACTCGAGGCCCACGTTGACCAGAAACTGCAGCCGCTCCCGCACTTCTTTCAGGATTTTCTCGGCGATCTCACCTTTGCGTCCGGGCAGCGCGAGAGTGCTGAAGTAGCGATGGGCATCGCCCACGGGCAGGTGGGTAATTTCCGGAAGGTTTCGCTCTTCGATAAAGACGTGACGGGCACTGCGACGCAGGCGCGAACCGCCGCAATCTTTACAGGGCTGTGTACTCAGGTTGCGAGCCAGTTCCTCACGCATGCTCTGGGATTCCGTCTCGCGGTAACGGCGTTCCAGATTCGGCAGTATGCCCTCGAACGGGTGGGCCTTTTCCATGATATGACCGCGAGAGTTCACATAACGAAAGGGAATGTCCTCGTCGCCGGAGCCATACAGGAGCACCTCCTGGAAGTTTTCGGGCAGCTCTTCCCAAGGCGTTTCCAGGTCAATGCCGTAGTGTTCGGCAACACTGGTCAGCATCTGGAAGTAGTACACGGCACGACGGTCCCAGCCTTTGATGGCTCCTGATGCGAGGGTCGCTTCCGGGCTCTGGATCACCTTTTCGGCATCAAAGAACTGGCGCACCCCCAGACCGTCGCAGGTGGGGCAGGCGCCGGCCGGGTTGTTGAACGAAAACAGGCGAGGTTCCAGTTCGCTCAGGGAGTAGCCGCACTGGGTGCAGGCATAGCGCGCCGAGAAGGTGTGTTCCTCGCCTTCTCCACTCATGGGCGCCACCAGAGCAATGCCGTCGGCCAGCTCCAGGGCGGTTTCGAAGCTCTCGGCCAGTCGTTGCTCCAGCCCCTCCTTGACTTTGAATCGATCGACCACAACGTCAATCTGGTGCTTGCGCTTCTTGTCCAGGGCAGGAACGTCGTCTATGTCGTATACCGCTCCGTCCACTCTCAGGCGGATGAAGCCCTGGCTGCGCATGGTGTCGATCACCTGCAGATGCTCACCTTTGCGATCCCGGATCACCGGCGCCAATATCATCAGCTTGCTGCCTTCCGGCATGGCGAGAACCTGGTCAACCATCTGACTCACGGTCTGGGCTTCCAGCGGCTGGCCGTGATCAGGACAGCGGGGTTCACCAGCACGAGCGAAAAGCAGTCTCAGATAGTCATAGATCTCGGTGATGGTCCCCACGGTAGAGCGGGGGTTGTGAGACGTGGATTTCTGCTCGATGGAGATGGCTGGCGACAAGCCTTCAATATGATCCACATCGGGCTTTTCCATCATCGAGAGGAATTGCCGTGCGTAGGTGGACAGCGACTCGACATACCGGCGCTGGCCCTCGGCATAGAGCGTATCGAACGCCAATGAGGACTTGCCGGAGCCGGACAGACCGGTAATGACGATCAGTTTGTCCCTTGGCATATCCAGGTCGATGTTTTTCAGGTTGTGGGTGCGCGCGCCCTTGATCTGGATATGGTCCATAACACCTCGCTTGGTAAAAACTGCCAGTATATCGGTTTCGGGTCGTTCCGGCTAAGTGCGGAACGACCCGCTCTGCGGGTGTCCCGTCGCCGGGGTGGTTCTGGTACAATTCGCCGCCTGCGGTTACCGGCCGCTCACCATTCATTCAAACCGCACGGGTAGGCATGAACGCGCTCGAAAAACGCTCAGTTGTGGCTCTGGCTTCGGTATACGCCATGCGTATGCTGGGCCTGTTTATGGTCATGCCCGTGTTTGTGCTGCTGGGTACGGACCTGCACGGTGCGACGCCGGCGCTATTGGGCCTGGCGATTGGTGCTTACGGCCTGAGTCAGGCGCTGCTTCAGATCCCCTTCGGCCTGTTGTCGGATCGGGTTGGCCGCAAGAAGATGATCTACCTGGGGCTTATTCTGTTTGCCAGCGGGAGCCTGCTGGCCGCGTCGACCGACTCAATATACGTTGTGATCGCCGGTCGGATTCTTCAAGGTGCCGGTGCCATCGCCAGTGTACTGATGGCACTGCTGTCAGACCTCACCCGAGAGGAAGAGCGCACCAAGGCCATGGCCACGGTGGGCATTTCCATTGGCCTGTCGTTTTCCGTGTCGCTGGTGCTGGGCCCGTTGCTGGGCGCGGCCTGGGGCTTGTCTGGCATCTTCTACGTGACGGCAGTGATGGCCCTGTTGGCCCTTGTTGTGGTCGCCAGAGTGGTGCCTACGCCACATACCCATAAAGTCAGCGCCGATACCCATCCTGCCCGCGAAATGGTCGGGCGCGTTCTGGCCGATGGCCGCCTGCTGCGGCTCGACTTCGGGATCTTTGTGCTGCACCTGGTTCTGACGGCCCTGTTCCTGGTCTTTCCGACCATGCTTCAGGATCAGTTGGGCCTGGCCAGCAGCTCCCACTGGTGGTTCTATTTGAGTGTGATGGTGCTTTCTTTCTTTGCCATGGTGCCCTTTATCATCATTGGCGAAAAGAAACGCAAAATGAAGCCGATACTGTGCATGGCCATTGCCTTGCTGACAGCGGCAACAGCAACGCTGACCCAGGTGAATGCCAGTCTCTGGGCGGCCTGGGGTGTGCTATTTTTCTTCTTTATGGCGTTCAATCTTCTGGAAGCCAGTCTGCCTTCGTTAATCAGTAAAGAGGCTCCGGCTGCCAGTAAGGGAACGGCCATGGGGGTTTATTCCACCTCCCAGTTTTTTGGTGCTTTTCTGGGTGGGGCTTTGGGAGGTTATCTGCTGCAGAGCGCTGGCGTGGAGGGAGTGCTCTGGTTGATGGCAGGGTGCCTCCTGGTGTGGCTGCTGGCAGCCTTGACCATGCCGGCCCCGAGCTACACGACCAGCCTGGTTCTGGAGCTGAGGGGTGCACTGGAAAATACCTTTGACGACGTGGACCGTCAGCTACGGAGGCTGCCGGGCGTGAAGGACGTTGTGATTGTTGAAAATGCATCGACAGCCTACCTGAAGGTGGATCGTCAGCATTTTCGGGAAGATCAGCTTGCGGACTTTGACTTTGTCCGGCAGGGTAAGAGTACTTAAACACAGGATGCTGGCATGGACGGCTGGCACTCCGCAAAACATGATCAGGAGCATACGATGGCACGAGGCGTAAACAAGGTAATTCTCATTGGTAACCTGGGGCAGGACCCGGACACTCGTTATACCCCCAACGGCAACGCTGTGGTTAACCTGAACCTCGCCACAGACGAGAGTTACAAGGATCGCCAGACCGGACAGCTGGTGCCGAAGACCGAGTGGCATCGGGTTGTGTTGTTCGGCAAGGTGGCTGAGGTGGCTGGGCAATACCTGCGCAAAGGCTCCAAGGTCTACATTGAAGGCAAGCTGCAGACCCGGAAATGGCAGAACAAGGAAGGGCAGGATGTCTACACCACCGAAGTGGTTGTGGATATCAATGGCCAGATGCAGATGCTGGACAGCCGTGGCTCTGAGGGCGGTATGAATCCGGGGGCGCCCCAGGGACGGCCGCAGCAACAGCCGCAATACAATGCGCCGCCCCAGCAGGGTGGACAGGCTGGTGGCTACAACAACCCGGCACCCCAGCAGCAAGGTGGTGGCATGCCTGAGCCGATTGATGATTTTGATGACGATATTCCGTTTTAGTCGAGAGCATACGGATAAACTACCAGCGAGAGAGCTGAGCAGCAGCCGGGTGGGGGTCAGTCATCCCCCTCCGGCTGATCCATCCCCAACTCATTGATTTTCCGGGTCAGCGTATTCCGCCCCCAACCCAGCAGAATAGAGGCATCCCGGCGGCGGCCACTGGTGTGCTTCAATGCCGTTTCAATCATGATCTTTTCGAACTCGGGCACCGCGGTATCGAGTATGCCTTTCTTGCCGCGCTTCAGTTCCTGTTCTGCCCAGTTTCTCAGCCCTTCCTGCCAGGTGAGGCCGGTGGCGGCGTGCTCGGTGTCGGCCTGGTGTAGCAGTTCCGGGGGCAGGTCATCAATGTGGATTTCCCGGCCGCTGGCCATGACCGTCAGCCAGCGGCAGGTGTTTTCCAGCTGGCGGACGTTACCGGGCCAGGGCAGGGTGGTGAGGTATTCCTCGGCGTCCGGGCGCAGGATCTTGGGTTCTACTGCCAGCTCTTTGGCTGCTCGCTTGAGGAAGTGCTGCATCAGGCGTGGAATGTCTTCGCGGCGTTCAGCCAGCTTGGGCAGGTGCACGCGAATGACATTCAGGCGGTGGAACAGATCTTCCCGGAAGTTGCCGGCCTGTACCAGTTTTTCCAGGTCTTGATGGGTTGCGGCGATGATGCGCACATCCACTTTGATGGGGGTGGTGCCGCCTACCCGGTAAAACTCGCCATCGGCCAGCACCCGCAGCAGTCGAGTCTGAGTGTCGGCGGGCATGTCGCCGATTTCATCCAGAAACAGGGTGCCGCCGTTGGCCTGTTCAAAGCGGCCCTGGCGGGCGGCCCCGGCGCCGGTGAAGGCGCCTTTTTCGTGGCCGAACAATTCGGATTCAATCAGGTCTTTCGGAATTGCCGCCATGTTCAGGGCGATGAACGGGTTTCGTGCTCTGGGGCTGTGATTGTGCAGGGCCTGGGCCACCAGTTCTTTACCGGTGCCGCTCTCACCGTTGATCAGTACGGTGATGTTGGAGTGAGACAGCCGGCCAATGGCCCGGAAAACCTCCTGCATGGCCGGGGCTTCACCAATAATTTCGGTATTGCGCGGTGTGGCATCGGCCTGTGGTTCGCTGGCGGCGCGTTTTTCATGGCTGTGAGCAACGGCCCGTTTTACCAGTGCGACGGCGTCATCCACATCAAAGGGCTTGGGCAGGTATTCGAAGGCGCCGGTCTGGTAGCTGGTCACCGCGCTTTCAAGATCCGAGTGCGCGGTCATGATGATCACCGGCACATCCTGATGCAGTTCGACGATCTGGGAGAGCAGGGTAATACCGTCTACCCCCGGCATCCGGATATCGCTGATGATGGCGTCCGGTTGCTCGTGTTCCAGCCGCATCATGATGCTGTCGCCGCTGTCGAATACGCGCGGTTGCATGCCCGCCTGGCTCAGGGCGCGTTCCAGCACCCATCGAATACTTCTGTCATCGTCGATAATCCAGACGTTTGCCGGTTGGCTCATTTGCTGTCCTCCAGAGGCAGGAAGATGATGAAATCGGTTCTTCCGGGCTCACTCTCGCACTCCACCAGCCCCCGATGCTGGCCGATGATGCTTTGGGTAATGGAAAGGCCGAGTCCGGTGCCCGAGGCCCGACCACTGATCATGGGGTAGAAGATGTTCTGCACCAGCTCCGGCGGGATGCCCGGGCCGTTATCGATGATGTCGACCCGGCACACCAGCCGGTGGCGACGATGGCCGATGGTGAACTGCCGCAAGGCCCGGCTGCGAAAGGTAATGGTGGGCGTTGCGGAACGCCCGCTTGCGGCTTCGTTTTCGAACGCCGCCTCCATGGCGTTGCGGGCGATGTTCAGGAAGGCCTGGATCAGTTGCTCTTTGTCGCCGGGAAATTCCGGGATGCTCGGGTCGTAGTCGCGTCTCAGGCGCACTCGGCCTTTGCTTTCGGCCTCAATCAGAGTACGGACCCGCTCCAGAATTTCGTGGATATTGGTGGGCGCAATCTTCAGGGCTTTGTTCGGGCCGAGCATGCGATCCACCAGGCTGCGCAGACGGTCCGCCTCGTCGATAATCACACGGGTATACTCACGCTGGTCGTCGTCTGAAAGCTCACGGTCCAGCAGTTGCGCCGCGCCACGGATTCCGCCCAGCGGGTTCTTGATCTCGTGGGCCATGCCCCGCACCAGGATTCGCGTGGTCTCCTGTTGCGAGATGATGTCTTCTTCCCGGCTGATACGCATCAGTCGGTCTCGGGGCTGGATCTCGATCAGCAGTTCGGTCGGGTCCAGGCTGATGGGAGTCACTGAATAATCCACCGTCAGTCTGGCACCGCTGATCAAAGCAAATTCAGCTTCCCGGCGGGTGTAGGACTGGCCGTTCTCCACCGCGGCATGCAGAGTGGTCAGGGCATCCTCGGAATCCACCAGAACCTCCTGTAAGGGGAGGCCATGGCTTCGGGTCATACTGGTTTCAAACAGGCTCTCGGCGGCGGGGTTGAGGTAACGGATAGCCAGATCATCGCCAAGTACCAGTACTGCGGTTGTCAGACTGTCCAGAATGCTCTTGTAACTGCTTCCGGATGTGGTGACTGGATGGGATGGCATGCGTTGCTTCCGTTCTCGACTCATTGGTTGTATCCCTGTGGCTGCAAAAAGCGAACCAGTTTTGTGATGTCGGGTAGCCAATGGGCAAGGGTCGGGCAGAGCGGGCGCAGCGGCCGGTGCGTGCTGCTGTAGCTTGGTGCAGTAGTGAACGGTCAGGCGACAGGCAGCCCGGATTTTGCCCCTTGGCTGCCCAAAGTATGGTCACAACATGGTGCAATTGCACCATGGTGGTGCAGATAAGATTTAGTTGAGAACGGATGGGCGGTGAATCGTGAAGGTAATTGAATTGCCGGATTTCACGCGTACTCCGTTTTCATCGACAATATGAACGCCCGCATTGTGAGTGCCCCGGTCGATATTGCTGACGGCTACTGAGCCTGAGCTGCTTTGCCCGACCGGTTGTCCATCCAGGGTCACTTCAAATTTATGGCCCCGCTTCAGCGGTGGTGTACTTTGAACCTCGAAAGTGACGTTGCCGTTGCCGCTGTGAAAGGCCTGTTCATTGGCCGGATACTGGAATGAGACAGCCTGGTAGGCTGCGCCCTCACGTTCCACCCGCTCGCGGAGTTGTTCGGGTTCCTGAACCGCTTCCGGCTTGGGCAGGGTGATGGTGGTCACGGGCTTCACCTGGACCTCTTCACCGCCTTCCATGGGTTCGTCGGAAAAGGTGACGTTGCCATAGGCGTCAACGTGGCGGTAGACCTCGCTATGTGCTGTGGTCGAAGCCAGCATCAGCAGGCCAGCGGCGAGTACGAACGGTGCTTTCATGGCGATAACCTGTGGTAATGAACTGCTTTGATTATCGATTGCGGGCAAGGTCATTTCAATGTTGTGGCCTGCTTCCTTGGTTACATATCGTTAAGGGCGTGGGTCTTGGTTAAGAACTGGGATTGAGGCCACAAAAAAGCCCCGCACGGGGCGGGGCTTCTGGTCTGCATAGTCTGCATAGTCTGCACCGAATTGGTGCAGGGCTTTAGCAGGAGTAGTACAGATCGAACTCGACCGGGTGAGTGGTCATGTTCAGACGCTCGACTTCGCCACGCTTCAGGTCGATGTAGCCTTTGATCATGTCTTCGGTGAACACGCCGCCACGGGTCAGGAACTCGTGGTCTGCTTGCAGGCAGTCCAGGGCCTCGGACAGAGTCTCGGCAACCTTCGGAATGTTCAGGGCTTCTTCCTTCGGCAGGTCATACAGATCCTTGTCCATGGCATCGCCAGGGTGGATCTTGTTCTGGATACCGTCCAGGCCGGCCATCATCAGGGCAGCAAAGGCCAGGTACGGGTTAGCGGCCGGATCCGGGAAGCGCACTTCAATACGACGAGCTTTCGGGCTGTTCACGTACGGAATACGGATGGAGGCAGAACGGTTACGGGCGGAGTAGGCCAGCATAACCGGTGCTTCGTAACCCGGAACCAGACGCTTGTAGCTGTTGGTGGCCGGGTTGGTGAAGGCGTTGATGGCCTTGGCATGCTTGATCACGCCACCGATGTAGTACAGAGCCGCTTCGCTCAGGCCTGCGTAGCTGTCGCCGGCAAACAGGTTCTTGCCGTCTTTGCTCAGGGACATATGAACGTGCATACCGGAGCCGTTGTCACCCACAACTGGCTTGGGCATGAAGGTGGCGGTCTTGCCGTAGGCGTGAGCTACGTTGTGCACGCAGTACTTCAGGATCTGAACTTCGTCTGCCTTGCGGGTCAGGGTGTTGGCGCCAACACCGATTTCACACTGGCCAGCGGTGCCCACTTCGTGGTGGTGAACCTCAATTTCCAGGCCCATGGATTCCATGGCGGCACACATGGCGCCACGCAGGTCGTGCAGGCTGTCGACCGGCGGAACCGGGAAGTAGCCGCCTTTTACGCCCGGGCGGTGGCCAATGTTGTTGCGGTCGAAATCTTCACCGGAAACCCACGCGGCTTCTTCAGAATGGATGTGGTAAGAAGCGCCTTGCATGTCCACGTTCCATTTGACGGAATCGAACACGAAGAACTCAGGCTCCGGGCCGAACAGAGCGCCATCAGCGATGCCGGTGGACTTCAGGTATTCTTCGGCGCGACGGGCAACAGAGCGGGGGTCGCGCTCATAACCCTGCATGGTAGAAGGCTCTACAATGTTGCAGGTGATGTTGACGGTGGTTTCTTCGGTGAACGGGTCCAGAACGGCGGTTTCGTCGTCCGGCATCAGGATCATGTCGGATTCGTTGATGCCTTTCCAGCCGGCAATGGAGGAGCCGTCGAACATCTTGCCGTCAGCGAAAAAGTCTTCGTCCGCCTCGGTGGCGGGCAGGGTTACGTGCTGCTCTTTACCACGGCTGTCGGTGAAACGCAGGTCAATCCACTTGACTTCGTGTTCTTTGATCAAATCAATCGTCTTGGACATTGTGCATGCTCCGTAAGGTTTTACATGTTCGTTGTGCCGGATCGTTCAGTGTTCTGAGGCCCGATCTTTTTTCAGGTCAGGGAAGCTTACCAGAAGCTTGTGGTCCTTACCTTCACTATGCGGCTGCTTTGGCATAAGCAATCGGCTTGCCAGTTTTTGTCGGCTGCGCCAGAACAGCGCAGCGACAAGGCTTTCGGGCTAATGTGGCGCAGCTTCCTGGCCGAAGACCATGCTTATTGCACCACTGCCATGCACCATGGTGGTGCAAGTTCTCTGATAACGCATAATTATGGTGCAAGCCCCGATTGGTTACATATTAGGCACTAATCTTCATATTATCGCCATGGACTTTTCGATATACTGCGCGCCGCTAATTTCTTCAGGATACCCGTTGTGATTGATAAGCTTAGAAACGTTGCCATTATTGCCCACGTTGACCATGGCAAGACCACCCTGGTTGACCAGCTGCTGCGCCAGTCTGGCACGCTGGACCGGAAAGAGCTCGAGAACGAGCGTGTAATGGACTCCAACGACCAGGAAAAAGAACGTGGCATTACCATTCTGGCAAAAAACACTGCTCTAAAATGGAAAGACTACGACATCAATATCGTAGACACCCCGGGCCACGCTGACTTTGGTGGTGAAGTAGAGCGTGTAATGAGTATGGTGGACAGTGTGCTGCTGGTGGTGGATTCCATCGACGGCCCCATGCCGCAAACCCGTTTCGTGACTCAGAAAGCTTTCGCAGCGGGCCTGAACCCGATTGTGGTCGTGAACAAAATTGACCGTCCGGGTGCCCGCCCGGATTGGGTGGTGGATCAGGTGTTTGACCTGTTCGACAACCTTGGTGCCACCGATGAACAGCTCGACTTCCCGATAGTCTATGCCAGTGCGCTGAACGGCATCGCCGGCATGGATCATGAGAATCTGGACGACAACATGGACGCTGTGTTCCAGGCCATTGTTGATCATGTGCCAGCGCCTTCGGTTGATCTGGATGGCCCGTTCCAGATGCAGATCTCCCAGTTGGACTACAACAGTTTCCTGGGTGTCATCGGTATCGGTCGCATTATGCGCGGTAAAGTGAAGACCAACACCCCGGTGGTGGCTATCGGTGCCGACGGCAAGAAGCGTAACGGTCGTATCCTGAAGATCATGGGCCATTCCGGCCTGCAGCGTGTGGAAGTTGAGGAAGCCCAGGCTGGCGACATTGTGTGCGTGAGTGGTCTGGACCAGCTGTTCATATCTGACACTCTTTGTGATCCCTCCAACGTAGAAGCCCTTCCGGCGCTGACCGTTGATGAGCCCACCGTATCCATGACGTTCCAGGTAAATGATTCACCGTTTGCCGGTAAAGAAGGCAAGTATGTGACCAGCCGGAACATCAAGGAGCGCCTGGAAAAAGAGCTGCTGCACAACGTAGCGCTGCGGGTTGAAGAAGGCGACTCGGCCGACAAGTTCAAGGTATCCGGCCGTGGTGAACTGCACCTGTCGGTTCTGATCGAGAACATGCGTCGCGAAAACTTCGAGCTGGCCGTGGGGCGGCCGGTGGTGGTCATCAAGGAAGTCGACGGCCAGAAGCAAGAGCCGTACGAAAACGTGATCATCGACATCGAAGAGCAGCACCAGGGCCCGATTATGGAGCAGATGGGGCTGCGCAAAGGTGACATGACTAACATGATCCCGGACGGCAAGGGCCGTATCCGCCTGGAATACACCATTCCGGCCCGTGGCCTGATCGGTTTCCGTAACACCTTCCTGACCATGACTTCCGGTACCGGCATCCTGACCTCCACCTTCAGCCACTACGGCCCGGTGAAGATGGGTGACGTAACCAGCCGTCAGAACGGTGTCATCGTTTCCATGGCCACCGGTACTGCGCTGACCTACTCCCTCGAGACTCTGCAGAGCCGAGGCAAGCTGTTCCTGGACCCAGGCCAGGAAATCTATGAAGGCCAGCTCTGCGGTATCCATAGCCGTGACAACGACCTGGTGGTGAACCCCACCAAGGGCAAGAAGCTGGACAACATGCGTGCCTCTGGAAAGGACGAAGTGATCGGCCTGGTGCCGCCCATCAAGTTCACTCTGGAGCAGGCGCTGGAGTTTATCGACGATGATGAACTGGTTGAGGTAACGCCCAAGTCGATTCGTCTGCGCAAGAAGCTCCTGACCGAAAACGAGCGTAAGCGCGCTAACAAGAAGTAATCCCTCAGGGGCCAGGAAATCGTTGTGAGGCGGTAAACGCTTCCGCCTGTTTTCCTGGCCCCTGTATTTTTCTCGCCTGTCTCAGCTAGACTGCCGTTATCCCCGAAACGGAGTTTTTCATGCTGACCCTCTATCCTGAAATCGAGCCTTACGCCCGCCACCGACTGGCGGTGGATCATCCCCATGAGCTGTACCTCGAGGAATCCGGCAATCCGGACGGAATTCCGGTGATTGTCGTTCATGGCGGGCCGGGTGGCGGTTGTGAGGATTACCACCGGCGCTTTTTCGACGCCGAACGTTTCCGGATTATTTTGCTGGATCAGAGAGGTGCCGGAAGATCGACCCCGTTGGCCGAGCTGGAGGGTAACAGCACAGACAAACTGGTTGAGGATCTTGAGGCGGTTCGGCATTTTCTCGGCATCGATCGCTGGTTGCTGTTCGGGGGAAGCTGGGGATCGACGCTAAGTCTGGTTTATGCCGAGACCCACCCTGACCGGGTTCTGGGGTTGGTGTTGCGGGGTATCTTTCTGTGTCGGCCCCGGGATATTCACTGGTTTTATCAGGACGGCGCCAGCCGGGTATTCCCGGATTACTGGCAGGATTACCTTGCCCAGATTCCGGAGGTGGAGCGCGACGATATGGTGGCGGCCTACTACCGGCGCCTGACCAGCGCTAATGAGCTGGAACAGATTCAGGCCGCGAAAGCCTGGTCCGTCTGGGAAGGGCGGTGCGCCACTCTGCATCCCAATCCCAAGGTGGTGGAGCATTTTGGGCATCCTCATGTGGCCATCGCGCTGGCCCGGATTGAATGCCACTATTTCATGAATAATTCGTTCCTTGAGCCCGACCAGATCGTGCGTGATGCCTCGCGGCTAAAGGACATTCCGGGCGTGATTGTGCACGGCCGCTATGACATGGTTTGCCCGCTGGATAATGCCCTGGCTCTGAGCAAGGCCTGGCCGGAGGCGGAGCTTCAGATCATTCGTGATGCCGGCCACTCGGCATCCGAGCCAGCGATTGTGGATGCCCTGATGCGGGGCGTTGAGAGTGTGGTTGCCAGAAGTCTTCCCTCAGTTGGCTGAGAATGCGACTTTTTATTGATCTGACAGGGTTGCGGTGGTCTTGCGGGCTCTATACACTTTTCGCGTTTCAGAAATTTAACCTTCGGTGTTACCGCTCAAGGGACTGAATGAAAGGACTGATCCAGCGTGTTTCGGAAGCCAGCGTAGCCGTAGATGGTGAAACGATTGCCCGTATTGGTCCCGGGCTGCTCTTGCTCCTTGGCGTAGAAAGGAACGATACACTGAATGAGGCAAAGGAACTGTGCCGAAAAATCCTCTCCTACCGGGTTTTCCCCGATGAGCAGGGCCGGATGAACGTGAATGTTCAGGATGCCGGTGGCTCATTGCTTGTTGTCCCCCAGTTTACGCTTGCTGCTGACACGTCATCTGGCACGCGCCCGGGTTTTTCCCTGGCGGCTGCACCGGAGCTGGCGAATCGGCTTTATGGTGACTTTGTGGCTGAAGCGAGTGGGCTGCTGGGTGCTGGACGTGTGGGTACGGGGGAGTTTGGTGCTGATATGAAAGTGGCACTGATCAACGATGGTCCGGTTACCTTTATGTTGGAATCTGGCCAGAGAGGGTCGTGCACAAAAATGTGACGCAGTTGCCAGCAGTGCCTCACGAAAGTGCGTGATTTGAGGTATTGTTTTGTGGCTCTCAGCTGAGGAAGCGTTGAGCGTAAGATAACCGGTTGTTTTTCAGATTTTTTTGGTTATCTGGCCCTGAATTTGTTGTGGAAATGGGAGAGGTTGTTAGTCCAGGCTGATCTAACGACAAAGGTTACGAATGCAAATGGGGCTAAAAAATAGCCATTAAAAATTTGCAAAAAATGGCACATTGTATTAAAACAGGTTCATTACGCAGAGCTTTAATAAAGCTGTGTAAGTGGTTGAGATCTAAGGCAAGCGTGCTTGTCTTATAAAAAGAAGAAAAGCTGGTCCCGCAGGAATGACAGGGGCCAGTCAGATACCCGGCAGGCAGAGCCAAGCGTTGTGCCGGCCAATAAAAATCGGGATTTAGACCCGTCGAAAACCTGAGTTAACTCAAAAAGGAAGACGCAACATGAAAAAAACGATTCTTGCTTCTGCTATTGCAGCTGCAACCTTCTCTGGCGCTGCCATGGCACAGTCTACTCTGTCTGCCTCTGAGCTGGCGGCAAAGATGGATTCCATGCCGACTGTTTACGGTAACATTCAGTACGCGATCACCCACACCAACGTTGACGGTGGTGGCTCCGAGGTCAAGCACTTTGACAACGGCACTACTCTTGGTGTGAAGCATGACCACGAAGTTGCTCCGGGAATCACAGGCTTCTTCAAGCTGGAGCTCGAAGGTATCAATGCTGATGATAAGAGTGGCAGCAACGGTATCGACGGTCTTGACGAAGCCTACATCGGTATTAAGGGCGACAGTTTTGGTCAAGTTTGGGTGGGTTCTGACGACTCCATGTACGAGTCTGCCATTGACGAAATCTACAACTTTCACGAAGTTGGTTCAGATATTCAGGGCAACTACGACACTGGCGAAGGTGACTTGATTCAGTATCTGTCTCCGAGCTTCAGTGGCCTGACTTTCGGTGCTGCTGTGCAGTTCAATGGCGACAACGATGCTAAAGATGGCGACAAGTCGTTCCCGTATCAGCTGGCTGCCATGTATGAAGTTGACGCCCTCGAGTTGGCATTCGCGATTGACTCCAACGATAACGGCAATGGCAACAACGAAAACACCTATGGCCTTCGTGCAAGCTATAACCTGGACAATCTGCGTCTGACAGGCTCATACGAAACCCGTAAAGATGTTGCTGACATTTTCGGTGTGATGGGCGTTTACACCATGGGTAAAAACCAGTTCGCTCTGTCCTATCAGCTGAATGACGACGATGAGTCTGGTGATAAGAACGACACCATCATTCTGCAGGCGCTGCACAACGTGTCTGACCACATGTACGTGTATGTTGAAGGCTACCTGAGCAACGCAGACGAAGAAATCTATTCTATTGAAGATGAGCCCGCGTCAGGTTCTGGCGACGAGCAGTCCATCGCCGCTATCGGCGCTGTTTACTACTTCTGATCAGCTAATAAGCTAGTCAAGTAGTATCGAAAGCCGGTGACTCTGTCACCGGCTTTTCTGTTTTTACAGGAAGAGAAATCATCAGGAGCGTTTCAGTGGCCACGGAACTTGAAGTAAAGCTGACCCTTTCAGAATCCGCGCAGTCCCGGGCCTTCGAGTGGCTCAAAGGTCGACCGGGTGCAAGCGAAGGTCCGGTCAAAACACTGGTCAATCGCTACTACGACACCCCGAATGCCGGGTTAAACCAGGCCCGTGCTGCTTTGCGAGTCCGTCAGGCTGGTGATCGCTATATCCAGACTTTGAAAACCCAGGGCGAGTTCGTAAACGGAGCCCATCGCCGCCAGGAGTGGGAGTGGGATCTGCCGGGGCCGGATCTGGATCTTGGGCTGTTGGAGCAGACTCCGTTGAGGTCTCAGGTCGACCTTGACGAGTTGGCGTTGGCATTCGAAACCAACTTCCAGCGGCGCATTATCATGCTGGAGCAAGCGGAGTCTGTAATTGAGGTTGCTCTGGACTCAGGCGAAGTGGTGGGTGGAACGCGGGCAAGGCCTCTTCATGAGGTGGAATTTGAGCTGAAAGCGGGAGAGCCCGCAGCGCTGCTTGAAAACGCCCGTGCTCTTGCGCAAGCGGTCCCGGTTTTTCTTAACCTGGTAAGCAAAGCCGAGCAAGGTTACTACCTTGCCGGAATCTACCGCCCGTCTCTGGTGCTGCCCGCTTCCGGGTTCAGCTCGGTATCTTTTCTGCATTACGTGAGTCAGGCCTGGTTGACCGGTGACGCGATGTGTTTGCCCGCCAGCGCGCTTGCGGAGATTGAGCCGCAGGTGGAAGCGGCCGGACTATTGCCCGTTTGGAGGCCGGTAGCCAAGGCGCTGGAAGCCGGAATTACGGTGCCGACCCTGGTTGAGCAATTTCCTGAGTTCGGTCAGTTGCAACTAGCGCTCGCTGCCGCCGGCTGAAGGGGGCTCTTCAGAGCTCTCGGTGGCGGCTTTCTGGTTTTGCTCATGCATGGTGCGCCACTGCTTGAGAAACTCCCAGTACCGGTCCAGCGCTTCCTCTACCACGGAAACCTCCGGCGTCTCGCTGGAACGCACCAGAACAATCAGCCCTTTGCCCTCAACCTCAGCGTTGGTATCCGGGTGGCAGATGACTTCATTGTCGTGATCGATGTAGGCCAGAGCGGTTCCAATACCGTGGCGGATCAGAGCACTGACAATATCCGCCCAGGTAAGGTCGTCGAGTTTGAGATCATAACGATGCGGATGATCTCGCTCGTAGTTGAACATGTCTTCCAGAACCTTTTCGGAACCTGGGGCGACCACGGAGCGAACCATGATTTCAGGGTAGGTGCGCACGGGGCGAATGGTGGTGCGAACGCCCAGTGCTTTGAATCTTGCACGGTTGTGGTCGCCGACACATTCAACCGTGGTTCTGCCGCCCAGATTGGATTCGGCCAGTCGATGGGCGATATCGAAGGTCAGGCTGTCTGACATCGGGTCTGATTCGTCGGCTGCCAACACGATGATGTGCTTGGCGCTGCCAGCGTGCACGGATTTCAGGGCTTCCGGGTCATTTCCTGCGCCGTGAAAGTGAACGACGCCGCAGTCGGACAGTTCCGCAGGCAGCCCTCCTGGAAATTGCCGCGTAAGCAGCATAATCGGCACCGTGTGGTACTCGGGGACCGAGCGAATCTGCGAGGCGAATCGCATGAAGTACTGCTCGCCGCCGCTTCGGGGAGTGTTGATGATGACAATGTGGTCTTTCATTTTGTAGATCCAACGTCCAGTCAGTATGCGTTCTCTGCGATAGAAACGGTATTCGATGTAATCACTGACGATCAGGGTCAGTAGTGTAATGGCGGAGATAAACATCAGCAGGATGGTACTGATGCGGCCTACGGGCGTGACCGGGGAGTAGTCGCCATAGCCCACGGTAACCAGCGTCGTCATGGTGAGCCATACGGCTTCAAAGAACGAGAGTGGCTCTGCTGCCCACAGGATAAGAATCTGCGCCGATACCAGTCCCCCGAGGATGGCAAAGAGCCGGTTGATCCGACTTCTTATAAGTCCGCCCATAGGGAGGTGGGATTGGGTATGTTCCGGATTCAGAGGGCGTTTATTTCGCATCATGGAGAGCGGGTGCCTGTTCAGTCCTTGGCGAGTTCGTTATACAGTACCTGAAATATATCAGAGAGACAGAGGGTTGCGTTATGTCTGAGCCATGGGCTTCACTGCCGGACGTACTCAAGGAGGAGATTTCCGGATGCTGGCCATCGGTATTCCCGGAGGGGCTGCCAGGCTGGCTGGCCGGTGACCCTGTCTCCGAGGCCGATGCGGCAGAGGCTATTTCCCGTAGCCTGTTTCTCCGGCAAACCCTTGAACGACATCCGGAGCAGATTCAGCCCGCCGTTGCTGCCCGGCCTTTAGCCGAACCAACCACCGAGGCCTGGCTGGCTGATCGCTGGCGCGATTACCTCCAGAACGTTGACTCTGAACCGGCGTTGCATGCGGCACTTCGCCAGTACCGGCGGGAAGTGCAGTTCCGGATTATCTGGCGCGATCTCATGAAGTGGGCCGATCTGCATGAAACCATGACGGCCACCAGTGCCTTTGCGGATACCGCCATCGATGGTGCCTTGAATTGGCTTTACGAGCGAGCCTGTGAAGAGTTCGGTACTCCAATGGGCGATGATCCGGTAACAGGGCAAGAGGCACCCCAGAAAATGGTGGTGCTTGGAATGGGCAAGCTTGGCGGCCGGGAGCTGAACGTTTCCTCGGATATCGATCTGATTTTTGCGTTTCCCTCGAAAGGCGAAACCCATGGCGGCCGGCGTGCTCTGGATAATCAGCAGTTCTTTATCCGGCTTGGCCAAAGGCTGATTCAGGCGCTGGACCAGATTACCGCCGATGGTTTCGTGTTTCGGGTGGATATGCGCTTGAGGCCATATGGCCAGAGTGGTGCGCTCGCCCTGAGCTTCGCCGCCCTGGAAACCTATTACCAGGATCAGGGGCGCGACTGGGAGCGTTATGCCATGGTCAAGGCCCGCGTCGTGGCGGGCGACCAGCGCGCCGGTGAGGTGCTGATGGCTAGCCTCAAACCCTTCGTTTACCGCAAATACATTGATTTCAGCGCCTTTGAATCGCTTCGCAGCATGAAAGAAATGATCAGCCGGGAAGTTCGCCGGAAGGGGCTGGAGAACAATATCAAGCTCGGCAGTGGTGGCATTCGGGAAATTGAGTTTGTGGTGCAGGCGTTCCAGTTAATCCGCGGCGGGCGTGATCGGGAGCTGCAACAGCGTGAGTTGCTACAGATCTTGAAGGAGCTGGAGGAACTGGAGTTGCTCCCCTCCCGGGTGGTCGGTGAGCTGAGGGGCGCCTATGTGTTCCTTCGCAATCTGGAACATGCCCTTCAGGGTATGGAAGACAAACAGACTCAGGTTCTGCCTGAGGATGCGCTGTCCTGCGCTCGGGTTGCGAGGATTATGGGCTTCGATAGCTGGGAAGACTGCCTGTCTGCGCTGGAGGAACATCGAAGCCGGGTGGCTCGTCATTTTGCGGATATCATCGCCACGGAAGAACAGGATGACGCCGATGAGGGTGGTGTCGACGATGGCTGCTACGAACTGTGGCTGGCGGAAATGGATGAAGCCAGTGCCTTGGGCTGGCTGGAGCAAAGCGGGTTTGAGGACCCGGATGGCAGCTATAAGCGCCTGACCAGTCTGCGAGACAGTCGCACCGTGCAGACTCTGCAGACCCAGGGGCGTAAGCGGCTCAATCAGTTTGTGCCGCTCCTGATTAACGCCCTGATGGATGTGGCGAATCCTTCGGAAACGCTGGACCGTGTGCTGCAACTGGTTGAAGCCATTCTGCGCAGAACCGCCTATATGGTTCTGTTGATGGAAAATCCCGGAGCCATGACGCAGTTGGTGCGGCTGTGTAGTGAAAGCCCCTGGATTGCGCGCTTGCTGGCGGATACGCCCTTGCTCCTGGACGAACTTTTGAATGCGGAGAGCCTATACAGTCCGCCGGCCAAGGAGGAGTTGCAGGATGATTTGCGTCAGCAAATGCTGCGGATTCCGTATGAAGATCTGGAAGAGCAGATGGAGGCTCTGCGTTACTTCAAGAAGGCCCATGTGTTGAGGGTGGCGGCCTCAGAGTTAAAGGGCACGCTGCCGCTGATGAAAGTGAGTGATTACCTGACCTGGATTGCCGAGGTGGTGCTGGATCATGTGGTGGATGTGGCGTTCTCGAATCTGGTCAGCCGGCACGGTTACCCGCGGCGCGCCGATGGCTCCGCCTGTGATACCGATTTCGCCATCATCGGTTACGGCAAGCTCGGCGGTATCGAGCTGGGCTACACCTCAGATCTGGATCTGGTGTTTGTGCACCAGGCTGATCCTCAACTGGCCACCGATGGCGACAAGCCTATTGATAACGCCGTGTTCTATACCCGGCTCGGCCAGCGAATCGTGCACATTCTCAGTACCCAGACACCCTCCGGGCAGCTCTACGAAGTGGATATGCGATTGCGCCCCTCGGGTAACTCCGGCTTGCTGGTGAGTACCTTGCAGGCGTTCGAGAAATACCAGCAGGAGGATGCCTGGACCTGGGAGCATCAGGCGCTGGCCCGCGCCAGGGGAGTGGCAGGCTGCGACGATACGCTCAAAGCGTTCGAGGATATTCGCCACCAGATACTGTGCCGACAACGGGACAAGGCGTCGCTTCGGCAGGAGGTGGTCGATATGCGTGAGAAAATGCGCAGCAACCTCGGGACACCCGCAGCCCGGCAGAATGACGTTTTCCACATCAAGCATGACAACGGTGGCATCGTAGATGTCGAGTTCATGGTGCAGTACCTGATGCTGGCTTGGTGCCCGGAACACCCGGAGCTGACCCAGTGGAGTGATAACATCCGCCAACTGGAAGAATTAGGCCGCGCAGGCGTTTTGCCAGTAGAAGACACTGAGCGGCTGCGGGAGGTGTTCATCACACTGCGCTCCACCATCCACCGCAGAGCTTTGCAGAATCTCAACAGCCAGGTCGAGGGCGGAGCCTTCACAGAAGAGCGTGGCTACATCCAAAGTATGTGGAAAAAAGTCATGGTTGAGTAGCAAGCTAAATTTATTTCAGGCGGCGTTTGCTGCTAGAATGCCAGTTCCCCGAAAACCGCTTACTCAGGAGCAGAACAGAATGTCGATGGCTGATCGCGATGGCCTTATCTGGCTGGATGGTGAAATGGTTCCCTGGCGGGAAGCCAAAACCCACGTCCTCACCCACACCCTGCACTATGGCCTGGGTTGCTTTGAAGGTGTGCGTGCCTACAACACCGCGAATGGCCCGGCGATTTTCCGCCTGAAAGAGCATACCGATCGTCTGTTCCGTTCAGCGCACATCCTGAACATGAAGATGCCGTTCTCCAAGGACGAGATCAATGAAGCCCAGCGTGCCGCGGTGCGGGAAAATAATCTTGATGAAGCTTACTTGCGCCCGATGGCATTCCTGGGCTCTGAAGGTATGGGGCTGCGTGCCGATAACCTGAAGGTGCACGTGATGGTTGCCGCCTGGAGCTGGCCGTCTTACATGTCTCCGGAAGCGAAGGAGCTGGGCATCAAGGTGCGCACCTCGTCCTACACCCGCCACCATGTAAACATCACCATGTGCAAGGCGAAGGCCAACGGTAACTACATCAATTCCATGCTGGCCCTGAATGAAGCCATCTCCGGTGGTGCCGAGGAAGCGCTGCTGCTGGATAACGAGGGCTACGTGGCGGAAGGTTCCGGTGAGAACATCTTTATCGTGCGTGATGGTGTATTGCACACCCCCGAGCTGACTTCCTGCCTGGAAGGTATCACCCGCGCCACCATCATCGATTTTGCCCGAGATCTTGGTCTTCAGGTTAAAGAGCGCCGTATCACCCGTGACGAGGTTTATGTGGCGGAAGAGGCTTTCTTTACCGGTACGGCTGCGGAAGTGCTGCCCATCCGTGAACTGGATGGCCGTCAGATTGGCGAAGGTAAGCGCGGGCCGGTTACCGAGAAGCTGCAGAGTATGTATTTTGACGCGGTGAAGGGGAGGTTGGCTGCGCATCAGGAGTGGCTGACGGCAGTTCGCTAACCCGGAAATCGTGTTCGATCAGTGTAGAAGCCGCCCCAAGTTTCCCGTGGGGCGGCTTTTTATTAGAGTTGTTGGTGAATGGCCTTGTGAGAGGTTCAGTGGTGGGCTCAGATACGGAAGTACATATAAAACGCGATGGCATCAACGCACTGGTGGTGCCTGGGTGGGCAGGGCAGTTCGACCCTGATTGGTTTGACCCTGGTTACTGGGGTGAGCGTGCGGTGCCGGTTTCGTCGGGAGGGCGTGGGAGTGCCTGGTTTGTTGAGCGCAGCCCTGAGCATTGGGTTCTCCGTCATTATCGTCGGGGAGGACTGGCTGGAAAGCTGATACATGACCGGTACCTGTACGCAGGCGAGGCGCACGTTCGCTCGTTCGCTGAATTCCGGCTGTTAATCCAGCTTCGTGTTTTGGGACTGCCTGTACCTGAGCCTGTGGCTGTTATGTACCAGCGCAGAAGATTGTTTTATTCCTCGGCCATTATCATCGAACGCCTTCACGGTGTTCGCCCATTAGGGGATGTTGCTCTAGCCTTGGACAAGCACCGTTGGCGCGAAATCGGGCAAGTGATTCGCCAATTCCATGATGCGGGTGTGTATCACGCGGATTTGAACTGTTTCAATATTCTGGTCGGAGAGACCTCAATCCACCTGATCGATTTTGATAAAGGTGAGCTTCGAGCGCCTCTATCACCGTATCGCACCTCTTGGAAAGGCAATACTGTAGGTCGGTTGAAGCGTTCCCTGAACAAGGCTTATGGTGACGAACTGGAGCGCCAATGGCAGTTTTTCCTTGAGGGGTACAACGTCTCCACTAACGTGTAATGAGAGAACTCAAGAGATCCTGCATAGCGTGTTTTTGATTCACCATTGAATACGTTTGGGCAAGACATGCCGCCGCCTGACTGGCCCGCCTGCCGGCGCCGGGGTCTGTCAGAATGTTCTGCGCGGTTTTTCCCCAGTCCTCCAGGTTGTATCCGCTTATTACTTCTGGCACTGAGTTGTCCCGCATCAACTCAGCAACGCCGACGTTGTCACTTGCGATCGTCGGTACTCCACAAGCCAATCCCTCCAGGACTACACGGCCATACTCTTCAAGTAAGGCAGGGAAGATGTGTAAATCCAAGGCATGAAACAATTCGTGAACGTTTGGTACCGGGTCAATAAATCGAATCCGGGACTGCAAGTCGTGTGCAGATATTTGTTCGGCAAAACGAGTACGGTCTGATTTTCCCACGACAAGGAATTCAATAGGCAAAGATGTGTTTGCTGCGAGAAATCCGGCGATCTCCAGAAAGAAGTGAACGTTTCGCTTGGTAAAGTCTCCGGACGTGATCAGCCCAACAACCGTGGAGGTTTCCGGTATCTGCAACTCTCGGCGAGCTATTCTCCGTAGCTCCTCTTTGCCCGATGTACTGAACAGACTGGTATCAACGCCCTGGTAGAAAACACGTAGCTTCTCTTCGGGTACTGAATATCGGCGATGGAAATCATCGGCCATAAGTTTGGAGTTGGTGATGAGTACCCGGTAATCTCCATCGGAGATAACGGAGTCGTGGAAGGCTGCTACATCAAGCTCCGGAGTGCCGCATTTTTCTTCATGCAACCTGACACAGTTGTGCATCACCAAGATGTCGTTGCTGTGGCTGTCACCATGACTGAAAAAGAGGTCGAAAGAGTTTGCTCTTAACCAGCGTTGTACTCGCGTATCAAACCAGGTTCTGCGATAGGCTCCTTTGATTGGCCATCGCATGATGCGAACGAAATCCGCTCCACATTCATCCAGGATTTTTCGGTTATAGCGTTCTGCGATGATCGTAATGTCATAGCCCAACGCCTTGAGGTACTGGCAGTGTTCAATAACATTCCGAACAGCACCTGTGTACCTCTGAATTTGTCTGATAGCGATGACGGCTTTCAATTTAGATTCTTCCTGTGAGTGTTACAGATGAACCACGCAGCAATAGCATAATACAAACCATAGTTCTGAATAACTCTCCTCTGATCAAACAGGGTGATTGTAAGCCCAAAGAAGATGAAGGATAGAAAAATCACAGCCAGCGTAACACGGAGAATATGGTGGTTCCGATGGCTGCCAGGGCGAGGTGTGGCCAGGTAGAACAAGGGAAGAGTCAGCATTAATAGCAAAAGAAACAGACCTATCAGGCCGTGAGATGCAAGCTGATACAGGTATTGATTGTGAGGCTCGGAAGAAAAATCGGACATGAGTGGTTTTAGGTGCCCTTCTGAAATCCGGGTAAGGATTTCGGTTCGGTATCCAGAGAAACCAGAACCAATAACAGGTGCCTCGGTAATCACATTCAATGCTGCATCCCACATGAGCAAGCGCATTCCCATGGAGGTGTACAACTGACCTTCTGAAAATTTATCCAGCTCACTCAGGGTTAGCTCATATCGTTCGGAGATAGGGTCAACATACTTGACTGAGACGATGGCAGCAGACGCGACGAGCGCGAGCGTAATGACGAAGTAGCGAATTTGGTTTCGAGTAACGCTGAACCAGAACCCAACAGCGAGGAGTGCCAGAAATAGTGCAACGAGGCCGCCCCGGGATCCGGACTCCATAAAGGCTATCAGTGCGCCAACACTTCCCGCCGCGGCTATCACATACCAGTGACGTTTGCTCTGGGTGAGTAATCCTCCAACGCAGAGTATCAAGGTAATTAGGGCGATATTGCCAAAATGGATGGCATGAACCAGTCCGTCTAACCTGCCCTCGCCATCGTGCACAATCCAATACCCCAGAAACACCAGACCGCTCAGGGAAAAACTCAGTAACAGATCTTTTGACCGGAACCGCGCATGAAACAGGAGTGCGATGACAGGAATGCTGATCAAGAGCAGGGCATGTCGCTCGACACGGGATTTCGCGAAATCGCTGGGATCAACGAGCCAGTAAATAATGATTGACCACACAAAGAAGAGAAAAGGCGTGGCAACGAATAGCAGGGCTTTTGGTTCAAAGCAGAGTCTCTCTCGCACATTGGCGCTGATCGCAAATGAGACGATTCCCACGAGACCCAAAAGATACCAAAGGGCACTGCCGTACCCATCAACGATGACGCTGAGTGCAGGGAAGGTGCCAATGACGATAAGCAGTAAATATTTGAGTGTGGATGCCAGGCCACTTTGAACTGGGGTCATTTTATGCTGCCTGACTCACTGATGCGTCTGATTTTGTGGAGTTTGAAGAGGGTCTCCAGCTTGACAGGATGCACATGGACCAAGCGTTTCAGAAACAGGTTTGCCTTCACTGAAGCTGGTGCTTTAGGGAAGTCCGGGTCACAGTAACGGCGATAAATCTCTTGCCATTCCCAGTGTTGCCATTGGGCGCATTGCCCTTTGGTACGTGAGATTCGGGCGGTTCCGAGAAATTTCTGGCAAAGCCCCAAACCGAGCTCTGGAGGGGAGGCAATTATCAGATTGTTGGCGAAACACAGATCAGACTGGTTCATCTTGAGGGGCGATCTGTCAAGTAAGCCGTTGATACTTAATGATGAATCAAATTTCCTCAGGGCTTTTATCCAGAACATCTGGGTGCAATCGGGCGGATAATCTGTAAATAGAGTGTCCTCGCTATCACGAATCGGGTCCTGGGCGTCGTCAAAAAGGGCAAGATCCCAAAGGGCTTTCAAATCTTCGGTTAAGCCAAAATAGAAGAAGTCGGAGAGGTGGAAGGGTACCCGGAATCCTTTGGCATACTGTCTTGTGAACACGTTTGAGACGACAACTCTCTCTTTCAGAAAGCAATGCGTTGAGGTTCTTTTGGGGTATGCTCGTTGCAGGGCTACGAAGTTATTTCCCGTCAGATAGTTGTCACTGCGTAATTTGACGGCGTATTTTGTGGTGACTTCTTTCAGGCCCTCACGGGTTGAAACTATCTGCCTGTTATTATTGAAACGATGTGGTGCGCCGTCCCTTCCAAAAAACCTGACATTAGACCCTGGATCGTCGGAAATAACGAGCCGATCGAAATCGAGTCCAGCGAGCTCCTGGCCGGGCCATGTTGAGAGAATCAAGGTGCTGCCAGGAAGATGCCGTCGAACTGACTCCAGGCATTTTTGGGTAATGCCTGGTTCTTGTTCGCGGTCTTGAAAGCTTTGA
Source organism: Marinobacter sp. MBR-105 (assembly GCF_053628895.1). Taxonomy (NCBI): domain Bacteria; kingdom Pseudomonadati; phylum Pseudomonadota; class Gammaproteobacteria; order Pseudomonadales; family Marinobacteraceae; genus Marinobacter; species Marinobacter sp. MBR-105. The sequence continues at coordinate 39,446 of NZ_JBRJHG010000012.1, forward strand.
ACAGGACCCTGGACAACCACGCTAATGTCAGAAAAGTCGCTCATTCTCATGCTCGTATCAGGTTTCATATGCCAATATCGAAGCCAATAGACTCTTCAAGCATTTCTTTTAGGTCGTCGCTGTTTCGTTTGATATTTATCGCGTCACAGCTCTTGAACGGGTTTGTTCTGGCGTAATCATTGATTACGATTCTTCGGCCATGCACCAGGCCAAAAATAATATCGTCGTAAGGAATATTTAATCGCTCAAGTTGCTGGATGGTCGCTTCTCGAAAGCTTTCCTTTCGCGACGTAGTGATAATTATCTGGACTTTCCCAGATTTGTGGAGTTTGTTCAGGACCTGAATGTTCTTTGTTATACCATCGGTTTCGCCCCAATATGGAGAGTTGTACTGGGCCGAATTCTCTACTAAGGTTCCATCAAGGTCTACGAAAAGCGTAGAGTATTGAGCCTTATATTGATTCCACTCGCGAATCGTTCCCCAGTCACAATAATCTTCACTATGCAGGGCGTTGAAAGTGTGGCCGTCGAGAAGCATCTGATAAATGATATTAGATATGTAAAGGTCGGGCGAGTCGCTGCTCAGCTTTTCATAAGTGTCCATAAATGTTTGGGCTGACTCAAAAACGTAACCTCCCACACAGAACGTTGAGCTAACGATCTTTTTCTCAACAATATTTTGGACAAAGCCGTATTCATCAATGTCTATATAGCTTTTGTTTCGTGCGTTAACGGTTTCTAGCTCGTGGAGATCCAGACAACAGACGTGGTTTCCCTCCCTAACGGGAGCAGAGAACTGGTTGTCAGAGTCTTTAATGAATATTGGACCGGTGATGCCCGCAGTCTTGAGTCCTTGATAAACCGTCTCGGGCTGGTTTCGTGTGCGTTCTTCCAGCATGATAAAACGAAGTTTGTCTCTGTGGCCAATTTCATCAAACTGAGTTTCAATCGCGACTCGTACGGAATGTTTGTCTTCATGCTCCTGTAAGCAGATCAAGTTGATACTTTCAAATTTATCCAGGTCCAGCTTTTTGATCGCTTCGACAATCATCATGTGGCCCCTGGGGTGAGTAAGGAGCCATTTTGGTTTCATGTCTGGGAACCGTGATGAGCTTCCAGCAACTGGCAGAATAAGGTGCATTTAGTCCTCCAGAGTCTTCAGGGATGTTTGAATGAAATTTAAAGTGGTTGTGTCGTTGGCGTACGGCAAAATTCTTAGAACGTTGACAGATTGGAGTATGTTGTACTCTTTCCCGGAGATTCCGAGAGCTGAAAGCTTACTTTTTGTAAATATATCCAATTGCCGGAGGCCTTGGCAGACTCGAAGATGAGAGAATGGCTTTTTGGATTTGGCGAGAGACCAGTGAAGGTGTGTATCCTGTCGAAGCTTGACTAGGTCCATGATTGGGGAATCGATGTAGCTGTCCAGGAAATCGAATAGGCCGATGCAATCACCATTGGCAGAAAAAACGATGTTGGACAGGGTAAAATCGCCGTGACACCAACCATTCGGAATATTAATTTCTTTTTTTGTTAATCGGTTTCGCAATTTATTCCCGAAGTGCTGGTCGATCTCTTGTTTTTGAGGCTCCCCTGAAATGTTGCGAGATATTTCATCCAGCTTTAACAAAGCCGACGTATTAACTGTTTGGTAGTCGGTTCGCAGGTTGTGATCGATGAAGCCTTCGATTGCTTTGATACTTTGCATTAACGCAGGCACGGAACAAACGCCAAGGAAGTCGATGAAGTTCAGGTAGGGTAGAAATTCCATTCGTGCGGAATAGAGGCCGGGATTATCCGCTTCATCATAGAGTTCTGGGACTATTATGGCAGGGTTCGTAAGTGCGTGTCGGAAGTCGTTTTGTTTGCGAATTTGTGCCTGGAGACGCGGAATATACGACGGGAGTGCGCATTCTTTTTCAACCATGATTCGCTGGTCATGAGTAAGCAGCCTTACGGTGCATCCCGAATTGCCAGAAATCTCAATTGAAGGCTGATGTAGCATTCCCGCTCCTTAGCTTTCTATTTGGTCTTATGTAATCACACTAGACCGATGATCTATCGTGGATAATCTGGTCAACATGCGTTAGCAGAGATAGTGAGGCCTCGTTGTTCGACAACGTCACAAAGAGGCTGCCGGTCAACACCCTTACCTTTGTGCCGATACCGGCTCGTTCCGCTGCTGCAACGTCACTTGGTTTATCCCCGACCATAATGCACTCCGCCGGGTCCAGCTCAAACTCCTCAATCCCCCTCAATATCATCCCCGGCTTCGGCTTCCTGCAGTCACAGTCTCGTTCACCTGCAGGTCCGAAATCCGGATGATGCGGACAATGATAAACCTTGGAGATGGTCACGCCCTGTTCCTTGAAGCGTTCCACCATCCAATCTGTGAGTTCCCGGAATTGGGCTTCGGAGTACATACCTCGGGCAATGCCGGATTGATTGGTGACGACAATCAACAGGTAGCCCCTTTCCTGAAAATGCCGGCAGGCTTCGAAAATCCCGTCTACAAACTCGAAATCCTCTTTGCGGTATACATAGCCGTGATCCACGTTGATCACGCCATCCCGGTCCAGAAATACGGCTTTGTTGGTCATAGGTTCTGTTCCTGAATACAGCGGTCCAACATGTCGATAACCTGTTCTGTCGTGATGTTTTCCATCAACTCTGCGCCCTTGAGTCTCTGGCCCCAGCGGCTCTGCTCTGGGGTCTCGCCTCGCGTCTGCTTCAGTGCGGGGGTATAGGCGTCTACCACGTAGTTTTGCCAAAGGTAGGGGCCGGTACGTTTCGGGTTGCTGTGAGCGTAGAGGCCAATAACGGGTGTGCCGGCAGCAACGGCCATGTGGGCCGGGCCGGTGTCTGGTGCGAGCACGAGGCTGGCCTCACCAATCAGGGCGAACAATTGCTTCAGGCTCGACTGGCCAACCAGATTGTGCAAGGAATGTTTGGCATGGGCCTGAATGTTGGCAGCCAATTGCTTTTCATAATCGGCCGGCCCGCCACACAGATACACGGAAAAACCCTGACTGGCGGCGTAGTCGGCTACCGCGGCGTATCGGTCTGGCAGCCAGTTCCGCTCGGTGTTGGAGGCGGCGGCGGTGATGATCAGGTGTTTGCTGGTGTTCGGGTCGAGCTGGGCTTTGGCCCAGCCCCTGTCTTCCGCATTAACCGGAATGTTCCAGTCGGGCTCTTCGAGTGGGATGCCCAGCGATTTCTGGAACTGTCGGAAATTGTCCAGCACATGGACCTTGTCCGTTGGCTCGATCCGCTCGTTGATAAACAGGCTGTGCAGCTCTTTGCTTTTGGCTTTGTCGTAGCCAATTCGCCGCTTGGCGGAAATACACAAGCTGGCGAGATTCGCTCTCAGGGCGACTTGCATCAGTAGCAGGGCGTCAAATCGTTTGCCCTGGAGTTGGCGCCGAAGGTTGCGGTACGCGGCCATGCCCCGCTTCTTGTCAAACACGACAAAGTTGACGCCGTCCATGCCTGCCATCAGCGCGGCTTCGGCCTTGCCTATCACCCAAGTGATCTCAGCTTCCGGGTAATGTTGCCGGATGGCATTCACTACGGCAGCGGCGTTGCAGGTGTCGCCGATGGCCGACAGGCGCAGCAGGCAGATGGAGCGTGGCGCAGACAAGTCAGCCTCGAACTTTCTTGATCAGCCCGGTGGTGGAACGGCCTTCAACCGTGGGCAGGATGGCAACCTCACCGCCGTTTTCCTGAACAAAGTCCGCGCCGACGATGGTGTCGATGGAGTAGTCGCCGCCTTTGGCGAGCACCTGCGGATTCACCCGTTTGATGAGTTGCTCGGGGGTGTCGTTCTCCACAGTGTTGTCACCGAAGGGGATGACCCAGTCCACGCAAGCCAGGGCGGATAGCACTTCCATCCGGTCTTCCAGCGAGTTTACCGGGCGTTCTTCGCCTTTAAGGCGACGCACGGAAGCATCGGAGTTTAACCCCACGACCAGCCGGTCACCGAGAGCCCTAGCCTGCGCCAGGTAACGCACATGGCCGGCGTGCAGGATATCGAAGCAGCCGTTGGTAAAGACAATCCGCTCGCCCTGTTGGCGGGCGTAGTCAATGTGCAGCAGGCTCTGCTCGACGCTGGGGTGGTAGCCGCTGGTCTTGGCCGACCACTGATGGCTGGCGCGGGCCGCCAGTTCCTCCGGGGAAACGGTTGCGGCGCCTAGTTTGGCCACCACGATGCCGGCCGCAAGGTTGGACAGCCAGGCCGCGTCTTTCAGATCAAACCCGGCACTCAGCAGGGTGCCCAGGGTGGCGATCACGGTGTCACCGGCACCGGTGACGTCACTCACTTCCAGGACTTCCGCCGGGAAATGGTGGTGCTCCGTCGGGGTGATCAGGCTCATGCCTTGCTCGCTGCGGGTCAGCAGCATGGTATCGATGCCCGCGTCGGTCAGCATGGCGCGGGCCGAGCTCAGCATGGCGTCATCTGAGGAGGCATCTCCGCCGGCGGCCTTGAACTCACTCAGATTCGGGGTAATGACAGTTGCGCCACGATACAGGGAGAAGTCTTTGCTTTTCGGGTCCACCAGCACTTGCTTGCCGGCCTTTCGCGCAGCCTGGATCAAGTCGCCAACACAGGCGAGGGTGCCTTTGGCGTAGTCGCTGATGATGACCGTGTTGTATTGCTCGATCAGTTCGGCATAGCGTTGCTTGACACTCTCGGCCTGTGCGACGGGGAAGGTGTCTTCCATGTCCAGCCGAACCATCTGTTGATGGCGGGAAATGATTCGCGTCTTGGAGATGGTGCGGGCGTCGTCCAGCTCCAGCAGTTCGGAGTGGACTTTCTCCTTAATAAGGAGGTCTTTCAGCAAACGACCGTCTGTGTCGTTGCCGATGATGCCAAGAATGGCAGCTTGGCCGTCGAGGTGGGCAATGTTCCTGGCAACGTTGGCGGCACCACCGGCACGGTCTTCGGTGTGGGCAACGCGCACCACCGGCACCGGCGCCTCTGGTGATATGCGGTTGGTGTCGCCAATGAAGTAGCGGTCAAGCATCACATCGCCGATCACCAGAACAGAAGCATTCTGAAGCTGGTCCAGCCGGGCCAGGTCAAGCATCAGTCAAGGCCTCCGGACAGCACCACCTCATCCATCGCTTCACACAGCCAGTGGCCGATGAACATATGGGCCTCCTGGATACGGGCGGTTTCGTCGCTACGAATAATAATAGATAGCTTCGCGATGTCTCTGACTTTGCCTCCGTCCCGGCCGGTAAGGGCAACGGTTGCTGCGCCCAGGTCGTTTGCGGCTTTCAGGGCACGGTTGATGTTCTCGCTCTGGCCGGAGGTGGTCAGGCCGATCACCAGGTCTTCCGGCTTGCCCAGCCCCAGAACTTGCCGCTCGAATACGGTCTCGAATTCGTAGTCGTTCGGGTGTGCCGTCAGAATGGAGGTGTCTGTGGTCAGGGCGATGGATGCCAGGGGGCCGCGCTCTTTTTTATAGCGGACCATGAACTCGGCTGCCAAATGCTGCGAATCTGCGGCACTGCCACCGTTGCCCAGAAAGATGATCTTGCCGCCCCGTTTCAGGCTTTGGCGCGTCAGCTCCAACAGTTGCTCGACGGCTTCCTGGTGTTCTTCCATCACGGCAAAAGTTTTGCGGTGCCGTTCCAGGGTGGCGAGGTAACTGCTTGGCTGGGACATGTGAGCCTCCGGTATGAACAATCCCAAAGTCGACCCGGTGCGGCAGCACCAGTTCCAATCGCGAAGTGTATCATGGCCGCAACAGGCGTCCCATATGCTTTTTCACAGGCTAACCGCCCGTTAATCCAGTGTTCATCATGCTTCTGGCCGATGGCCGCTCGGGCTCTGGTTGTTTTAGGCAGGTACAAAAGAGGTTAGTATTATGGCTGAACACAGTGGCCATCTTCTGGCCTGTCCGCACAGAAATTTCAGGAGCCTTACCATGATTGTCGTCACTGGCGGTGCCGGTTTCATTGGAGCCAACATTATTCACGCCCTTAACCTGCGTGGCGAAACCGATATTCTGGTGGTGGACGATCTGACCGACGGTACCCGTTTCCGGAATCTGGCGGAGCTAGATGTCACGGACTACATGGACAAAGGTGAGTTTCTGGAACGGGTGAAAGCCAACGATTTGCCCATGGGTATCCGTGCCGTGTTCCATGAAGGTGCCTGCTCAGACACCACCGAGTGGGACGGCAAGTTCATGATGGAGAACAACTACACCTACTCCAAGGTGTTGTTGCACTGGTGCCTTGATCGCAAGGTGCCGTTCCTCTACGCGTCCAGCGCGGCGGTCTACGGTGCCAGTGACGAATTCCGTGAAGAGCGGGAGTGCGAGCGGCCGCTGAACGTTTACGGTTATTCCAAGTGGCAGTTTGACCAGTATGTGCGCAAGATTCTGCCCTCCGCCCGCAGCCAGATTGTTGGTTTCCGCTACTTCAACGTGTACGGCCCCAGGGAGCAGCACAAGGGCAAGATGGCTTCGGTTGCCTATCACCTGCACGAGCAGATCAAGGCCGGCCAGAACCCCAAGCTGTTCGAGGGGTGGGATGGTTACTCTGATGGTGGTCAGCAGCGGGATTTCGTTTACGTGGATGATGTCTGCAAGGTTAACCTCTGGTTCTACGACAACCCCGAACAGTCCGGCATTTTCAACCTGGGTACAGGGCGCGCCCAGTCGTTTCTGGATGTGGCTCAGGCTGTTATCCGCTACCACGGCAAGGGCAGTGTTGAGTTCATTCCCTTCCCGGATGAGCTGAAAGGGCGCTATCAGAGCTTTACCCAGGCCGATATTACCGCTTTGCGTGATGTTGGCTACACCGCTGAGTTTGCTGATGTGGCCAGTGGTGTTGAGAGCTATCTGGCCTGGCTGGACCGATGAAATACCTGGTGGTAGGGCCGTCCTGGGTGGGTGACATGGTCATGGCCCAGGCGCTGTTCATGTCCCTCAAACAACAGGACCCGCAAGCAGAAATCGACGTGCTGGCTCCCGGGTGGTCGCTCCCGATCATCGCGCGTATGCCTGAGGTCAACACAGGCATCGCGGCACCCTGGAAAAGTGGTCAGCTGGCCCTGAAGGCTCAGTGGCGACTGGCCAGAATGCTAAAAGGGTATGATAAAGCCATTGTCCTGCCGCGTTCGTTCAAGTCCTCTTTGATCCCTTTCTTTGCAGGCATTCCCGAGAGGGTTGGTTTCAGTGGGGAAGGACGCTCGATTCTGCTGACCGATGCCCGGCGCAGACACCCGACTCGAGACGGCTCTACCATCACTGACAAAACCGTGTGGCGTTACATGGGGCTTGGGGCCAGCAAGGCGGATTACGAAACCTATCAGTTTGATGTGCCACAACCGTCACTGACGATTAACAAGACAAACCTGAACGACGTGATGGGCAAGCTGGGCCTGGACCCGGAACGCCCCGCCATTGCCATCTGCCCTGGTGCGGAGTTCGGCCCAGCAAAGCAGTGGCCTCTTGAAAGCCACCGGGCGCTCGCCGAAAAACTGGTACAGCAGGGTTTTCAAGTATGGGTTATGGGCGGTCCGAAAGATGTGGAGCCGGGTGACCAGATTGCCAATGGTCAGAAAGGCGTGTTCAATCTTTGTGGCAAAACCCGCCTGGAAGATACCGTGGACCTGTTCAGTCATTGCCGCAAAGTGGTCAGTCACGATTCCGGCTTGATGCACGTGGCCGCCGCTTCTGGTGCTGATGTGGTTGCCATCTACGGTTCCACCAGCCCGGATTTCACGCCTCCGCTGACGGATAAGGCGACGATTGTCCGGCATCCGGTGGAGTGTAGTCCCTGCTTTGAGCGGACCTGCCGTTTTGGTCATTACAATTGCTTGACCGGTATTTCCGTGCAGCGGGTTCTGGAGGCTTGCCAGTGAAACTCAGCGCGGTACTGATCACTAAGAACGCAGGGCCTGAGTTTGCCAAATGCCTGGAGAGTCTGGCTTTTGCCGATGAGATTGTAGTGCTGGACTCTGGTTCGACGGACGATACGCTGGCCGTCGCCGAGCGATTCAGGGCGCGCATTTTCAAATCGGACGACTGGCCAGGCTTTGGTCCGCAGCGTCAGAGGGCCCAAAGCCACGCACAGGGCGAGTGGTTGTTCTGGATCGATACCGACGAAGTGGTCACCCCTGAGCTGGCCTCCTCCATTCAGCACGCCATCGAGCAGGCAAGGGCGAAGCAGGTGTTTCAGGTAAAGCGGTTGTCGTGGTTTTTTGGCCGCTTTATCCGGCACTCCGGCTGGTATCCCGATAAAGTGGTTCGGTTATACCGCCGCGAAGAATACCGGTATGACGATGCGTTGGTGCACGAAAAGGTGCACTGTCCGGATGCCAGCGTGGAAACGCTTGAAGGGGATCTTCTGCACTATACTGCCACTAATTTCCCGGAGTATATGGCGAAATCCGTTCGCTATGCTGAGGATTGGGCCGAAGGGCGGGCCCGCCGCGGCAAGACAGCATCCCTGCTCTCTGCATGCATCCACGGCGTTGGCGCCTTTGTCCGAAAGTATCTGCTTCAAAGAGGGTTTCTGGACGGCCGGCATGGGTTTTTGTTGGCCGTCACCACCGCCATTTATGCCTTTAACAAATACGCAGCGCTCTGGATTAAAACTCGCCGTTGACGGTTTCGTTCAGCACCTTCAAAAGGGCTTCAGACGACTGCTGTACATGAAAGTGCGAGGCGATTCTTTTTTGGGCGCTTTGACCCATATTGGTGCATAGCTCTGGGGATTCATGTAGCCGCTGAATGCCTGCAGCAATTTCTTCAGCGCTACCGGGCGTTACGCGTATGCCGGATACACCATCTTCAATGAGCTCTGCACTCCCTCCGGTATCGCTGACGATCGGTGCAACGCCATAGGCCATAGCTTCAATCACCGTTTTTGGAAGCCCCTCCCGTTTGGTTGAAGCCAGCACGGATACCTGGCAGGACGCAATGATGGCCGGCGCGTCTTTTCTAAATCCAGTCAGGTGAATTCTGTCGGCCATCGGGCTGGCCTGGATTAGAGTCTGAACCTCTGGATTGTCCATTCCCCGGCCCACGAGCAATAGGTGGATGTTGCTGTCCGCGGGTAAAAGGTGTGTGGCTTTCAGCAGAATTGGCAGTCCTTTTCTGGGGCGGATATTTGCCACCGACCCAACCACAAAGGCGCCATCCGGTACGCCGAATTGTTTGAGGTCTACCGGAGTATCCTGGTACCAGTCGAGATCGTGGCCTTTATAGACCGTACAAACTTTGTCTTTGTTGCCCCAGACGTGCTTTTGTAGGTCATCGCGGGTTGCTTTGGAAACGCAGATAATTCGATCCACCCGTGGGCTTAAGTGGGTCAGGTAGCCACTTGGGTCCCAGCGGCTGATATTGCCGGTTTGGCCTCGATAGGTCATAACTTTGACTGGCAGGCCGATTGCCGCAAGGTTGGTGTTAGCGATGGCTTTGTTGTTAAAGCAGTACACGGCGTCAAACTTGCCTTCGATCAGGAGGTGACGAATTCGACGAATGGCTTCAGGCTCTATTTTCTTTCGGGGATGGAAACCGTGTACCTTGATGCCGTTTTCTTCAAATCGGGAGCGGTACTCTGCATCCGGCTGTGTCATCAGCTCAACTTCGACACCCAACTTTGCCAGCCCGATCAGCATTTCGGCTTCAGGCCGAACAGAATTCCAGGTATCTACATAGGAGCTGATTACAAGTAGCTTCACAGTGTTATGTCCTTTTCATGGTCGATCTCTTACACTGCCGCCATTAAAACATCGACGGGGCCGAGTTGGTATGCACATTTGCCACGTAAATCTGGCCGGAGGTTTTTCCGGTGGTGAGCGACAGACCGTAAACCTGATTCGGGAGCTGGCGAAGCGTGGCATTCAGCAATCGCTGGTGGCCCGGCCGGGGAGTCGTCTATGGGCTGAGCTGGAAAGCATCCAATCGCTCGGTAGGCGAGAGACTGCACATTTTCTGCTGGGCCACGGCAAGGGGGATTGGGACCTCGTTCATTGCCACGACGGTAAATCAGTCTACTGGGCCTGGATCGAGTCCCGCCTGCGTAGAACGCCTTACGTCGTCACACGGCGAGTCGATAATCCCATCGGAACCGGGCGCCTGACGTCTGCGGCCTATGGCGGAGCCGCGACCGTCGTCTGCCTGAGTTCGGCCATTGAATCAGTTGTACAACAGCGACTGGGCCGCGTGGACACTGTCATCATTCCCTCGAGTTTCTCAGGCTTTCCCGCCGCACCAGACGCCGTCGAAGCTATCCGGCAGCAGTATCCCGCCAAACGCCTGGTTGGCCAAGTGGGGCGCCTCCTGAAGCACAAGGGTTATCACATCACGATTGAGGCAGCGCGTTTGCTGGGCAGCCTCAGGCCAGACGTGCAGTTCATTTTCCTGGGAGAAGGGCCAGATGAACAGTGGCTCAAGTCCCAGGCACAGGGTTTGCCCAACGTCAGTTTTCTGGGGCATAAAGATAACGTCGGGGATTGGTTGGCAGCTCTGGATGTCTTCGTGTTCCCCTCACTCTCCGAGGGGCTTGGCTCAACGATTCTTGAGGCCATGCAACATCGTGTGCCGGTGGTTGGGGCCAAAGCCGGAGGCATTCCTGATCTGATCTCCGATAAAGCGAATGGTCTTCTGGTATCTCCGGGTGACCCGGAGGCTTTGGCTTCGGCGATTCAGTTTATCCTCGATAGCCCTGAGCAGGCCGCCGCTTTCGCAGACGCTGCCCAGGCTGGATTAACAGCGTTCAGCCCTGCGTCGGTAGCGGAGCGTTACCTGGGACTCTACTCCGCAACCTTGCAATCCTAAGGTAGTTCCTGGCAGCCGGGCGGTTAGTCGCAAATCTGCCCGGGCTTATAAGGATTCGGGTTCCCCGGCGGCCGGTGCCGCATACGTTTGTACTCCCACTGGTACTGTTCAGGGGCCATTCGTACCACCTTTTCCACGGATTGATTCAATGCGGTGGCGCCGGCCACTGCATCATCGGCACCAATGCCAGGCTCCGCCGGAGTGACCAGAATCTTGAAGCCTTCGCCGTTGGGCAGGCGCTCGGCGTAGGTCACCAGAACATTGGCCCCGGTTTTCTGTACCAACTTGCCGACCAGGGTCATGGTCATCACGTCCATGCCAAAAAAGGGCGCGTAGGCGTTGGTTTTGCCCCGGGGAGACTGGTCGGGAAGAATGCCGGCTACGCCACCTTCCTTCAAAATGCCCATCAGGCGCATCAGGCCTTTACGGTCGCCGCGTACCAGTTCGGAGCCCAGGCGCCCCCTCACCCGAATCATGTAATCTTCGAATTCCTTGATGTGCGGAGGGCTATATAGCGCGGCCATCTTATAGCGGGAAGAGAAAAACAGGCCGGCCAGCTCCCAGTTGCCAAGGTGGGGCGCGAGCAAGATCAATCCTTTGCCGGTCGCCAGGGCCTCATCAACCAGCTCCAGGCCTTCCGTTTCCTTGATCAACCCAAGGCACTTATCTACGGGCCACTCCCACATCAGCGGAATTTCCAGGGCCGTCATGCCGGTGTGGGCCAGGGAGTCTCTGGAAAGGTCCCTGCGCTGCTCTTCGGTGAGTTCCGGCAGGCAGATGTCCAGATTGATGTCGGTGATCTTCTTTGGCCTGCCGCCCAGTTTCCAGGCCAGGAGCCCCAGCCATTTGCCGATGAACTGTGCGGCTCCCAGGGGTAAATAGCTAACCATCCGCAACAGGCCGGCAATCAGGTAATACTTGAATTTGCTCATGATCTGCCGTACCGGTCCTCGAATCGTACAATATCGTCTTCGCCCAGATAGGATCCGGACTGCACTTCAATCAGTTCCAGATCAATAACGCCGGGGTTTTCAAGGCAATGGATCTGGCCGACCGGTATGTAAGTGGACTGGTTCTCGGTCACCAGGTACGACTCCTCGCCATTGGTTACCTTTGCGGTGCCGCTGACGACAATCCAGTGTTCTGCCCGGTGGTGGTGCATCTGGACAGACAGCTTGGCGCCGGGCTTCACGGTGATGCGTTTCACCTGGTAGCGGTGGCCATTATCGATGGAATCATATACACCCCAGGGCCGGTAGACTTCCCGGTGATTCATGTGCTCGTGTCGACCATCATTCTTGATGCGTTCAACCACCTTTTTGACATCCTGGACCTGATCTTTATGGGCGACCAGCAAGGCGTCTTTGGTTTCAATGATCACCAGATCTTTCACGCCAACCGTGGCCACAAGGCGGCTGTCTGCCCGGACCAGAGTGCTCTCTGTGTTATGGGCAATGACATCACCGCTGAATGCGTTTCCGCAGCTGTCTTTCTCGGAAACTTCCCACAAGGCGGACCAGGAGCCGATATCGCTCCAGCCGGCATCGAGCGCTACCACGGCGGCGTTATCGGTCTTTTCCATCACGGCGTAATCGATGGAATCTTCCGGGCACTCGGCGAATACGCTTTCATTCACGCGGGTGAAGTGCAGATCCTCGCTGGCGTCGTCCAGCGCTGCCTGGCAGATCGCAAGAATGTCCGGGCGGTGTTTCTGCAGTTCCTGAAGGTAGGTGCGGGCGCCGAACAGGAACATGCCACTGTTCCAGAGGTAATCACCGGATGCGAGGTATTCTTCCGCGGTAGTCTGGTCGGGCTTCTCTACAAACCGGCTAACGCTGAAGCTGTCGTCCGCCAATTTCGGGCCTTGCTGGATGTAGCCGTAACCGGTTTCCGCATGGCCGGGTACTATGCCGAAGGTCACCAGCTTGTCCTGCTGAGCCAGGGGTATGGCTTTCTGGATGCCGCTCTGGAACGCAGCGATATCTTTGATCAGGTGGTCTGCGGCCAGAACCAGCATCAGCGGGTTCTGGTTTTCATCGATGTTCTTGACCAGTTGCAGGGCTGCCAGAGCGATGGCCGGTGCCGTGTTGCGTCCACAAGGCTCCAGAATAATTCGGGCATCTTTGTAGCCCGCCTGGCGCATTTGCTCAGCCGCCAGAAAACGGTGGTCTTCATTGCAGATCAGGAGTGGATCGGCGGATTCCATACCATCCAGCCGCGCCACGGTCAGCTGCAGCATGGATAGATGTTGGTCCGTCAGTTTCAGGAACTGCTTGGGGTTCAGTTGCCTGGATAACGGCCAAAGGCGAGAGCCGGTGCCTCCGGCCATAATGACGGGGTGAATCATGTGCGCGCTCCAGGGTGTTGAATTGTTGCCAATTCGGCTAAGAATCACTGACACTATATGTTAACACGCAGATCTTAACGGTTTTATCTTAGGCGTTGGAAATCTTCCCAGGATAGACCTTCGCCGTTTTGTTCCCAGGCCAGTCGTTTTCTGAACCTGTCGATCTTTCTATCTATGTAATGTGAACTCCAGCCCGGTAGCGGCGCCAGCGCCTGGGGGATCGTTGGCGCCCCGAGACCATCCACCAGAAACAATTGAGTGCGGCCAATCCGATCCGTGACGACCAGGTTATGAGGGAGCAGGTTTCTGGTGAGTATTCGGGTTTGTTTCAGCCAGTCGAGAAATTCTCTGATGCCTGTTTCCAGTTCCGGTGTCAGGCCATGGTCTTGCATCAGTGTTTCGAGCGTTGGCGCAACATTGCCATCAGCACAACGAATCAGTTCGCTTTCATTGGCCTCGCCAAGGGAAGTTTGCACGCTTCCATAGAACCTTGGCAGATGCGACCAGACAAGATCTTCGCGACCTTTAGCGAGCAGTTCTCGTATGGCACGCTGATTGTGCGCGATGATCTCCTGGGTGTTATCGTTGAGCCGATTGGTTCCTAAAAGCTGCTTGAGGCGTGATTGCCTTTGGGTGCGGGCTGCAATATTTTCGGGGCGAACGATCTTCAGGCAGCGGGCTGAATCTAACGGGTGTTCGTAACACAGGCGATTGTAGCCCTGCGCGAACGGCAACTTGTCAGACAGGTCTAGCATGGTTTCATTAGTTGAGGCGAGAGAGTGAATCGGGCAATAGCATACGGGGATTGCAACACAGAAGGGCTTAAAGGTGAATGTTTCCCTTTATGGCCACAGATTGTTTGTGAGTCGGAAGCGCTTGAGCTGACCAATTGCGGACACACTATGAGCACGACTCGTGAACTGCTTGAGTACAATCGTGCTTTCCCCGCGTCACAGTACGCTGTTGCTTTTGTCCAGTATGGTCTGGTGGACTCCTGGCTAACGTTTCGCGGGGCACCCTATGTGCTTTATTACCCTGATTTCCCCTTGCGTAAACTGGCCAGAAAGCTGGTTAAGAAGCTCAAGAAACTGGCGCGTGTATGGCAGCTGCAAAAGCGTTTGGGGGCTGTTGAACAGGTACCGTTATCAGAATACGTGGATAACCTTCATCAGGTGATTGTATCGGCGCCCAAGACCCGTTTTATTCTTGTTGCAACGGCGCCCAACCTGGATGAGCCACGCAACCCAAGGATCAAAGTCTACAACGAAGCATTAGCGAGGATTGCGGAATCCCACGATAATGTGATGTACGTGGATGTTTATGAGGATATCTGGGCGCATCGCGACCTCACTCTCATGGAGGACGGTACTCACCTGACAGCCGCAGGGCATGAACGGATTGCGGCGAAGATTATTAGTGTATTGAAACAAGGTTAGCGATAGCTCTCTGATAGACATTCAGCGTTTGGCTAGCCATGCTGGAAAGCGATAGTTGATCAGCAGCAAATGCTTGTGCTTCTGCCTGCTCGGCGACCAATGTTGAAGTGTCTTGGCTTAGATAAGCAGCAAACCGCTTTGGGTCTTCACCACGAAAGATGTGTTTTTCAGGCAAGATTTCGTTGGCTATCGGTACGTCGGTTGAAATGACGGGCTTACCGAGCAAGAGCGCTTCTGCACACACATAAGAAAACCCTTCTCTTTCAGAGCTGATCACCACCCCATCTGCCGCAGCCATCAGTGCGGGAACGTCTGAGCGGAAGCCAAGCAACTTCACCGTCTCAGACTGATGGGTTGAGCTGATGAGATCCGCAAGTCGCTGCCGCTCAGGCCCGTCACCCGCTATGAGCAGGGTTCCCGGGCAATACTGAAAGGTTCTGATGAGAAAGTCGAAGCCTTTGACCGACACCAATCTGCCCACGGCCAGCCAAACCGGCCGTTCTGTTTCCTTGGGAAGCAGGGCTGGCGCCTGAGGAATAACCGATACGCCATTGTAGATGACCGTAACGCCCGGTTGGGCGATGTCCGTTGCAAGGGCCTGACTGACGGCGATCAGTTGGTGAAACGCAGCGGCTTTAGGGTAGCGCGACTTGAAGCCGTGAATGGTCGCTACTCGCATCAGGCTTCTCGTAAAAGGTGTCAGCCGCTGAAGAACGAAGGCCGCTTTCGTGCCCTGTGCATGAATAACATCGAAACCGTTGGCTCTGATTAGACGAAGGACGGTGAGCAGTAAAAAGGGAGAGTTGCGTGAGCCACCTGTATCCAATGCTCGCGTTTTTACCGCTGGTTCAAGGTCCGAGAGATGCTGTGATGCAGCCGCCAACGTCACCGTGTGCCCCAGTCGTGCCAGTTCGCTGGAGAGTTCACGGGCGTGTTTTTCCATGCCGCCGGTATCTGGATTGTCCGAGAGCATCAGCATCAGAATATTCACGGGGTGAGATCCTGCCGCGCTGCCATCAGTTTTTGATAGATGGCGAGCGTGGCCTCCGTCTGCGCCCGCAACAAAAACCGCTCTGGCAACTCAATCTCCGGCCGGGGCTTATCCAGCAGTCCCAGCACGGCACTGGCAAACGCCCCGGTATCATCTGGTGTCACCAGTCCATCCCGGAAGCAGGCCTGCAGGGTTTCTGCGGCGCCGCCACGGTTGTAGGCCACCACCGGTGTGCCGGACGCCAGGGCTTCGGTTACTGTCCGCCCGAACGGCTCAGGCTTGGTGGACATATGGCACACCACATCGGCCAGCAGGTACAGGTTGGTCATGTCGTTGCGCTGGCCCAGGAAGGTGACCTTGTCGGTCAGGCCCAGGCGGCTGCGTTCTTTTTCCAGCTCTTGCAGAAATCTTTCCTTACCGGGCTCTGCGCCGCCAACGATGATGCCGTGACAGTCCGGCCGTTGGCGTACGATTCTGGCCATGGCTTCCATGAAATGCAGCTGGCCTTTCCAGCGGGAAATCCGGCCGGGCATCATGATGATCTTCTTGCCAGCCAGTTGTGGAAAGCGCGATAGCAGGATATCCAGCCACTGGTCGTTGATGGCGCGGTTACGGAAGGCGTCGATGTTTACGCCGCGCTGGATTACTGTCAGTTTGTTTTCCGGAACAGGAAAGTTTTCCAGTACGTAGTCCCGGACACAATTGGAAACCGCTATCACCTGGTCTGCCCTGGCCATGATGGCGCTGTACGGATTGACGGAATACATGCCGTGGAAGGTCGAGACTATGGCCGGGTGTTCGTTCCGTGGCAGTGTTTTCAGGGCCAGGTGAATAATCCATGCGGGCATCCTGGAGCGCACGTGCACAATATCCGGCTTGAGCTCTTGCAGCAGTTTGCGCATCGGCAAAACCTGCCCGAACGAGGCGGGTGTTTTACGGTGAATGGGCATGTGGATATGAGTCGAGCCCTGGCCGCGAACCTGTTCGGCCATTGGTCCACCGTTGGAGACCACGAATGACTGATGGCCGCGTTTGACCAGCTCGGCGGCGAATTCCACTGTGCCTCTTTCCACGCCACCGCTATAGAGCGCAGGAAGAGCCTGGAGAATCTTCATTGTCTGGCCTCCTTTCCTGATTTTTGAAAAGCAGCCAAATAGTTAGCCGCCACCCATCGGGCGGCCCGGTCGGCTTCCCAGAGTCGTTCATGCCTTTCTGCTTGTTCGGCCATCACGCTGGCATGGTCTGCCCAGTGGGCAATCAACCCCCGCTCTGTCAGGCGTTTTACGCCGTTCGCCACGCGGCTGTTGGCACGCGCATTCAGGTTCAGCAGGCCGGTGGGCACGCCGGAAGTGGCGGCTTCGCACACCATGGAAATGCTGTCCGGCGTTACCCACACTGCGCGGGAAGCAGCGAGCTGGTGGCTGAGCCAGTCGTCGTGGGTACGGGTGTGATGCACTACGGAGATTTTCGGGCTCTGCAATTCGGCCAGTCGCTCGCTGGTCGTTTCCGGCGTGCGACGGGAATCGGTGATGGTCCAGCGCCACTGAGGGTAGCGGGCTATCAGGTCGCTTATCTGATTCAGAATGGCATCTTCGTCCCAATCGAAATGTTCCGAACGCCCACCCACCAGGATCAGGGCTTCCGGTTTGCTGGTCAGCCGGGCGAGGGGTGTGATGGTGTTGATCACGCCTTCGGTGTGCAGGATATTGTTAGCAGGCTTTACCTCATCATGGGCCGGGATAATCGCGCCATCTACCCAGCCCAGTGGGAAGGCCGGTTTCATCAATATCAGGGTTTTGGCCTTGCCCAGGCGCCGAAGTGCCAGCAATAAACGGTGAGTACCGGTGCCTGCGGCCACGATCAGGGCCGGTTTGGGCAGTGCTGTATCCATGGCTGGGGCCACACCCAGCAGGGCTCGCCACAGAGGTACCGGGTATTCTTCGGCACTGATCCAGTAGAGCGCCGCGCCGGTCAGCACCCGCAGGCGATTGCCCAGCCCCTTGAGTTGGTTTTTGTGGCCGGGCTTGTTGTCTGTCAGCAGCCAGACAACCGGTGCTTGCGAGTGATTGCTCACGAGTTAGTCCTTGCGCTTTCGCCCGTAGAAACCAGGGTCATCCCTGTCTGGGCGGGTCTTGAAGCGGCGGTGCATCCAGAGGTACTGATCTGGGGCCTTTCGGATTTCCCTTTCAATGATGGCATTGATGCGGGTGGCATCTTCCTGATCGTCGCCGCTCGGAAAGTTATCCAAAGCCGGATGAAAGTATATGTCGTAACCAGGTTTGCCATCCCGGCGGAAATGGCTGAACGGAACAACTTTGCAGCCGCTGCGTTCGGCGATTCGCGACGTGGCGGTAATGGTGCCGGCGGGGATGCCGAAAAACGGCGCGAACACGATATCCTTACGGCCGTAATCCTGATCGGTAGCATACCAGACCGCCCGGTTTTTCTTCAGACTGCGAAACAGGCCCCGGAGGTCCCGGGCGCCCAGCACGGTGCCGTAGCGGCGTTCCCTGGCTCTTGTCATTACCGCGTTCATCAGCGGGTTGTTATGATCCCGCTGCATGACATCTGCTTCGATGAACTGTGTAACCAGGCTGCCGCCCAGGTCCAGGGTGCTGTAATGCCCTCCCAGTAATAAGACGCCTTTGCCGCCAGCCAGGGCCTGTTCGAAATGCTCAAGGCCATGGACTTGTGTGATGCCCGTGAGCCTGGCTGGGTCACGAAACCAGGCAATACCTATCTCCAGCAAGCCAATCCCGTTGGCGATAAAGGCATTGCGAACCAGCGCGGCCTGTTGCTGCTGGTTCAGCTCCGGGAAACACAGGCGAATATTCACTTCGGCAATATGGCGCCGGCTTTTCGCCAGCCGCCAGGCCAGCAGGCCAGCAATCTTGCCCAGCCACCATTGCAGGCGCAGCGGCAACTGGGCCACTAGCCACATCGCGGCTATGCCAAGCCAGGTTGGCCACCATCGTGGATGGCGGTAGGCGGAATAGTCTGTGTTTCGTGGTAGTTTGCGGTACTTCTTCTTCAAAATCGTGAATCCTGCATCGACAAACGGTTTTCCGGGGGGCAAGATGCCCGTCCAAAGAAAAATTGGCCCTATGATAACGCACTGTTTTGCCGGGAGTCCTGCGTGTTCCAGTTTATCTATTCCCAGCTGATCCGCCTTGTGCTGCCGTTCATATTGATCCGGCTGTGGTGGCAAGGGCGTATAGCGCCCGCCCTTCGGCGCGACTGGCAACACCGCCTGGGTTGGGTGCCCGAAATTTCTGGGCCGGTTATCTGGGTACACGCCGTGTCTGTGGGTGAAACCATTGCGGCAGGCCCGTTGGTCAGGCGCCTGCTCGCCAGGAATCTGGGTGCCACTATTCTGATGACGGCGATGACCGATACCGGGTTGGCCCAGGCCCGCAAGATGTTCGGTGACAGGGTAACGTATGCCTACGCCCCATACGATACGCCTGGCGCCATCCGTCGTTTTCTGGACCGCATCAATCCCAGGATTCTCGTTATTCTCGAAACTGAAATCTGGCCCAATATGATCCGCCAATGCCGCCGGAGGAGAGTTCCGGTTTTCCTGATAAATGCGCGCTTGTCCGAGCGTTCTGCCCGTGGTTACGAACGGGTCAAAGGGCTGGCCGCGCCGATCATGAAAAGCATTACCTGGGTGGCGGCGCAGGCCGACCGGGATGCTGACCGGTTTCGGCGCATTGGCGTTGCCGCCTCCCACGTTGAGGTTACTGGTAGTGTGAAGTTTGATGTCGATATACCGGATGATGTGCGTGCGGCTTCCCGTGCCTTGCGTGAGGAGCTTGGGGGTCGCCCGGTCTGGATTGCCGGCAGCACGCACTCCGGAGAAGACCAGCAGTTGCTTGACGCTCATCAGGGAATACTTCAGCAACATCCTGAGGCTTTGCTGATTATTGTGCCCAGGCATCCGGATCGCTTTGACTTGGTTGCCGAGCTGGCGGAGAAAGAGGGATTTTCTGTTGCCCGTCGTTCGACCGGTGATGACCCTGCTCAGGCCCAAGTCTATCTGGGCGACACCATGGGCGAGCTGATGATGCTCTACGGTGCCAGTGATATTGCCTTTGTCGGAGGCTCGTTGATCGAACGGGGCGGGCATAATCCGCTGGAGCCGGCAGCCTGGGGAATACCGGTTTTTTCAGGTCCCCACGTATTCAACTTTGAAACCATTTTTGAACACTTGCTGACGGATGGCGGTGTTCAGGTAATAGACGGGGCGGATGCTTTGGCCACGGCGATCAGCAAGTTGATGGCTGATAAAGAGGAGTGTCGGGCCTACGGAGAGCGTGCATTGAGTGTCGTTCAGAAAAACCGTGGCGCCCTTGATAAGGTTGTCGAAGGCATTATTGAACGCCTGTAACCCCGGGCATCGCGGGTGATGCCCGGGGCTCTCCTTTTCAGGATTACTGAGTAGGGTCGTCCAGTGTCCGGTCTTCTTCTGCCATGGCTTCTATGCCGCGGGCACCTTCACTCAGCCAGTTGTTCAGATCCACCAGATCCTGGGGGCTCAGGGTTCCGGCTGCCTGTTTCAGTTGCAGGGTATTGATCACGTAGTCATACCGTGCATTTGCGTAATCCCGAAGGGCAACGTAGTACGCCCGCTCGGCATCCAGCACTTCCACAATGTTGCGGGTACCAACGTCATAACCGGCCCGGGTGGCATCCAGTGCGCTGCGACGGGAGATGATGGTCTGTTCCAGGGCCGATGCCGTTTCCACGTTGTTGTTCACGGTGAGGAACAGGCTGCGGGTGTTCACCTGCACATCGCGACGGACGGTGTTCAGATCCTGCTCGGCTGCGGTAACCAGAGAGCGTTGTTGGCGCACGCCGGCTTGAGTGCCGCCGCCCATGTAGAGGGGCACGTTCAGCTCGAGGCCAATAACCCCCTGGGTTCCCTCCTGCTGCGGGTTCCGGGCTCCGTCCAACTCAGACTCGCCGTAGGAGGCTACCAGATCCACTGTTGGCAGATGGCCGGATTTGGCAACTTTAAGATTAGCCTCGCTGGCGTTCAGTTGGGACAGGGCCGCTTGAATAGACCAGTTCTGGTCCAGAGCGGTTGTCTCCCAGGCATTCGGGTTCATGGGTTCAGGTCGACCGAGCGGGAAATTCTCGCGCAGGTTTTCCAGGTCATCGGCGTATTCGCCGGTCAGTCGCGCCAGCTGCTCCCGGGCGACATTCAGCTGGTTGTCGGCTGCGATGCGCTGGCTTTTGCTGTCGTCATAGCTGGCGCGGGCTTCGTACACCTCGGTGATGGCGATCAGGCCGACGTCGAAGCGTTCCTGCGCCTGTTCATACTGGCGCTGGATTGCTGCTTCAGTCGCGCGAGCTGTTGCAACGGTATCCTGAGCGCGCAGGACATTAAAATAGGCGGTTGCAACATCCAGAATAAGTTGTTGCTGGGCCAGGTTGTACTGGGCCTGGGCGGCTTCGGTCTGGAACTGGCTGGCGTCGTAGCGGAACCAGTTGTCGGCGCGGAAAACCGGTTGCGACAATTGCACGCCATAGTTGAATGACTTGTAGCTGTCTCCCGGGCCGTTTTCAGCGTCGAAATCCGTGTGGTTGGCTTCGGCAAACGCACCAACCTGCGGCAATAAGGTACTCTTGCTCACATCGCTGGCGGCTTGCTGGGCCTGAAACTGTGCCAGCGCAGAGGCGATGCCGGAGTCATATGACAGTGCCTGCTCATAAGCCTCCACAAGATCCAGAGAGAAAGCGGGCTGGGCTGCCAGCAGGGTGATCAAACCTGGAAGTAAACGTTTCTTCATTATTGCTCCTGAAAACTATCTCCGGGCATCCATGATCTGGACACAGGTATCGGCAGGTCAACGTGTAGAGCGCGGGTTTATCCCGATAGTGACCCAAAGGTATTGGTGGCCCATTATGGACAATAATCGTTCCCGTCTCTACACTTGAAAAGCTCACTCATTTTGTGAGCAAAACAGAATATTTATCGCGTCTTGACGGGGTGCTGATTCGCCTGAAGCAGGTGATCGGCTGAGATTGCAACGCAGAACCCGCGACCTGATCCGGATAATACCGGCGTAGGGATTAAGACCGTACGAACCATGCCAGAAGTAGGTTTCGGATTACCTTCGGCATAACTCCGTCATACGCGACCCGACCACCTGAGCAAACACGGGAGCAGACGATGACGGACATCCCATCCTACCTGAGCGATTCCGCACAAGTAGACTCCGCAGCAATCAAACCATTACCAAGCTCACGAAAAATATACGTGCAGGGTAGCCGAGCCGATCTGCGCGTGCCTATGCGGGAAATTACTGTGGGTGACACGCCCACTGAAATGGGCGGGGAAAAGAATCCGCCAGTGGTGGTGTACGACACCTCCGGGCCCTATTCAGACCCGGAAGCCAGCATTGATCTGCGCAAGGGGCTGCCGCCGGTGCGCGCTGCATGGATTGCCGAACGCGGCGATGTCGAACAACTGGAAGGGTATACCTCTGAGTTTACCCGCCGGCGTATGAAAGATCCGACTCTGGATCCGCTCCGGTTTATGGACGAGCGCAAACCCCTGCGTGCCAAACCCGGCAACAATGTGTCCCAGATGCATTACGCCCGGCAGGGCATTGTTACGCCGGAAATGGAGTACATTGCCATCCGGGAGAACATGAAGCTGCAGGAAGCCCGAGAGAATGGATTGCTGGCCGAGCAGCACCCCGGCCAGTCATTCGGTGCCAACCTGCCGGAAGAAATCACCCCGGAGTTCGTTCGAGACGAGGTGGCCCGCGGCCGTGCCATCATTCCAGCCAACATCAACCACCCGGAAATCGAACCGATGATCATCGGCCGCAACTTCCTGGTGAAGATCAACGGCAACATTGGCAACTCGGCAGTGACCTCCTCCATTGAAGAGGAAGTGGAAAAACTCACCTGGGGCATTCGCTGGGGAGCGGATACCATCATGGATCTGTCCACCGGCAAGAACATTCACGAAACCCGGGAGTGGATCATCCGCAACTCCCCGGTCCCCATCGGCACCGTGCCCATCTACCAGGCCCTGGAAAAAGTCGGCGGCGTGGCCGAAGAGCTGACCTGGGAAATCTTCCGCGACACCTTGATTGAACAGGCGGAGCAGGGCGTGGATTACTTCACCATCCACGCCGGCGTGCGCCTGCACCACGTACCACTGACCGCCAAACGCACCACCGGCATCGTGTCCCGAGGTGGTTCCATCATGGCCAAGTGGTGCCTGGCTCACCACAAGGAAAGTTTCCTGTACGAGCACTTTGAAGACATCTGCGAAATCATGAAGGCCTATGATGTCTCCTTCAGTCTTGGTGACGGCTTGCGCCCGGGCTCTATTGCCGATGCCAATGATGCCGCCCAGTTTGGTGAACTGGAAACTCTCGGAGAACTCACCAAAATTGCCTGGAAGCACGACGTCCAGTGCATGATCGAAGGCCCCGGCCATGTGCCGATGCAGTTGATCAAGGAGAACATGGACAAACAGCTGGAATGCTGTGACGAAGCGCCGTTCTATACGCTCGGACCGCTGATCACCGATATTGCCCCGGGCTATGACCACATCACGTCTGGCATTGGGGCGGCCATGATCGGTTGGTACGGTTGTGCCATGCTTTGTTATGTCACGCCCAAGGAACACCTTGGACTGCCCAACAAGGACGACGTGAAAACCGGCATTATCACCTACAAGATCGCCGCGCATGCTGCAGACCTTGCAAAAGGTCACCCGGGTGCCCAGATCCGCGACAATGCGTTGTCCAAAGCACGATTCGAGTTCCGCTGGGAAGACCAGTTCAACCTGGGGCTGGACCCGGATACTGCCCGCGGCTACCACGACGAAACCCTTCCCAAGGAATCGGCCAAGGTGGCGCATTTCTGTTCCATGTGTGGCCCCAAGTTCTGCTCCATGAAAATCTCCCAGGAGGTCCGGGATTACGCGGCAGAGCACGGTATCGATGAGGTGTCGGCGATTGATGCCGGTATGCAGGCGAAATCACGGGAGTTCGTGGAATCGGGTAGCAAGATCTACGACAAGATCTGACCCGCATTCACTTGGTTCCGTGATGGCGTGAATCCGTGCCTGGCGGGGTGTTAACTTGCACCTCGCCGTGGCTCCGGCTATCGTTCAAGGCCGAATGCGCAACCGGGTGAAGTAATGCCAAAACCATTCCAGTTCAACGCCAGCGACGTCAAAGTCGAAAAACGTGAAACCGTGTTCCAGGGCTTCTTCCGAATGGACAAACTCTGGCTGACGCATCCGCGCTTCGATGGTCGCGACATGCCCGTCTTTACCCGGGAACTGTTTATCCGAGGTGATGCCACCTGCGTGCTTCCATACGACCCGGCGCGCGACGAGGTTGTGCTTCTGGAGCAGTTTCGTTTGGGGGCGCTCCACCGTAACCAGTCCCCCTGGTTACTGGAACTTGTTGCTGGCATGAACGAGGATGGTGAGAGTCCGGAAGAGGTGGCCCAGCGAGAAGGTCAGGAAGAGGCTGGGCTGAGTTTCAGTCGCCTGGACAAAATCTGCGATTACCTGGTTTCCCCCGGCGGTACCACGGAAATGATCCACCTGTATTGCGGTCAGATCAGCACCGCCGAGGCTGGTGGTGTTTTCGGTATGGAACATGAGCACGAGGACATTCTCAGCCACGTGGTGTCAGCGGAAGAATGCTTTGCCATGATTGCTGATGGCCGCATCAATAACGCCGCCGCGATTATTGCCATCCAGTGGCTGCAATTGAACCGGGAGCGTTTGCGGCGGGAGTGGCAAGCATGACGGAGTGGGTAAAACGGCCCAGGCAGTATGTGCCGGACCTGCGCCAGTTGGGGGCGCTCGGCGACGGCAACTATCAGCGCCTGCGCAAGCTGCGCCAGCTTGAGGTGGATGGCAAGCCCGTATGTGAGTTCGAACTGCACCGGGAGAACCAGTACCTGGGCCGGGTACGGATTGAAGTGCTGCAGACGGCCAGATTCACAGAAACCCTGTTGCTGGAACAAGTTCACAATAGTGGTCGGTGGCTGAATAACCCGCGGATGACTGTGCGCGTATACCACGACGCCCTGATGGCCGAAGTAATCAGCTGCTACCGGCAGCGACAGATTGCGCCCGTGAATGACTATCCGAACCGGTTCATGCATCACCCGGATGAAAAGGTTCAGGTGAATGGCTTTCTTGCCGATTGGCTGGACTACTGCCTGCGATTCGGGCACCTGCCGATGGAGCATGCAGCCTGGTCTGCGGGCGAAGGCATCGATTGAAAACCCTCATCTCTGAACGGTTTCTCAGTTCGCCGAAAGTCTATAAAGCCGGTTGTCGGACCTGTGGCAGAGTTGTCAAATACTGCAAAATATAGCGTGCCGCTGGTCAGAATGTGATCCACCTTCCATTCGTGAACAATCAATCTGAACTAAGCCATCGTACACTTGTCTGGATTATCAACTGCTTGCAGAAAACAGAACAGGCCTGGCATGACCAAACCCACAACGGCGCGCCCACTCAATGTGTTGCAGCTTACCGATCCGCACCTGATGGCGTCTGCGGATGGCGCCTTGCTGGGAGTCAACACCCGTGACAGCCTGGCGGCGGTGATTGACGAAGTGCTTCGCAATCACGGCCAGCCCGACCTGATTCTTGCCACCGGAGATCTCACCCAGGATGCATCGCCGGAGGCGTATCGCTATTTCGCTGAACAACTGAAGGCGTTTGATTGCCCCTCGCTCTGGATTGCTGGCAATCATGACGATTCCGCGCTCTTGTCTTCCATTGCGGCGGAGTCCGGCTCTGATCAGAAACAATGGATCCAGGGCGGCTGGCAGTTTGTCATGCTCGATTCCTCGGTACACAGCAAGGTGTTTGGAGAGCTTTCGGCCGATGAGCTGAGTTTTCTCGACAGGGCTTTGTCCGAGCAACCAGAGATGCCTGCTGTGGTTAGCCTGCACCACCACCCGGTGGATATCGGCTCAGACTGGATGGAAAAAATCGGGCTCAAAAACCGGGACGCCTTCTGGCAAGTGATTGACCGGCATCCGCAGGTTCGGGTAGTGCTGTGGGGCCATATCCATCAAGAGCTTGAACAGCAGCGCAACGGTGCTTGCCTGCTGGCTACACCCTCCACTTGCATCCAGTTCGCCACAGGATCCAGTGACTTTGCCGTGGAACCTCTGGCACCGGGTTATCGCTGGCTGGAACTTGATCCCTCCGGCAGCTTCAAGACGGAAGTCCGCCGAGCGGAAAGTTTCGAGTTTGACCTGGACGAGAAGAGCACTGGGTATTGATTCGGGCCTGGCTGAAGGCAGATCACGGTTTACGTTGACGGCTTTGATAATATGACAAGCCTGTGAAGGGGATTTCACAGGGAAGATCAGCACTCGTCAACGGATGACACGGAATGAGAATTATACAACCTCAGGATCTGCGGGCTGCGGATCTGCCAGGGCTGGAATCGCCCTTTTTTGCCTTGGAAAAAGCCCGACGCTTTATTCAGAACAACCCCAACACAAATCTGGAGCGCCTCCTTGGACAGCCGGCAACTTACGGTCTGGGAGCGCGGGCGTTCAATCAACAGCGCAATACCCATATTGAGAATGTCCTCCGGGAAATACGGGATGGGCGGCTTCTTCTGGTTTTTGACAGTATTGATGGCGAGCCATCCTCACCCGTCGTGCGTTGGCGTGAGGAGGTGGGAGGCGAGGGCCGTTGGCAGGTGACCGAGGCCGGAGTTGATCATGAGATCATCGCCGGAGTAAACGCTCTGAATCAGCACGGTATTACCCCGGGAGATTTGCGGGTTCAGGGCAGTCTGGGCGTGGGAAGTCTGCCTTCAGGCGATTTCGCGATGGAGTATCGCCTTAAACAGCGCGAGCAGGCTTCGCGGCAAGACGTTCAATCCGGCGGCTCACCCAGCTCATTCTCGAAAAACGTTTTGCCTGTCTCTGCACTGACCAAGACGACCGAATCTTCCACCACTGAAGCACCTCCGGAAATCCATCTCGAAATTGGCATCTTCACTGATGGCACCCTCAACAATGCTGACAATTCCAGGGAACTGGAAGAGCGAGTGGCGACCGAATGCGTTGAGGCTTTTGAGCGCGGCGAGATGTCACTGGAGGAATGTGAGTATAGATTGTCTCTGGCATTGGGTGGGAGTTATGGCAATGCGCCGAGTAATGTGGCGAAGCTACGGGATTTATACGGAACTTCCGTGAAAGCTGGCCACAACGGAAGCCATCACAGGTTTTGGGTCTACACGCCAGGGATAGGGACCAAAACGGGCCAGGCTGATTCATTGGTGGGATCCGTCTCGGGTATGGGCGAGACGGGAATCGTTAGTCAGACTGAGCGGGCATGCAAAGAAATCGCGTTGCAGATCGGATCCAGAGAGCTGGGCAGCACTATCACATCAGTCACTTTTGATTTGTTTGGATTTAGTCGTGGTGCTGCAGCCGCGAGGCATATTGCGTATGAGATAACTCGTGGAGCTGGAGGTGCGCTCGGCCGAGCGTTTGTAAAAGAGCGTCTAGCTTGGCCAGAAAGTATTTCTATACGCTTTGTTGGTTTGTTCGATACTGTCGCAGCAGTTATTAATCCTGCGGCATTGGATTTTCAGCCTGATAACGAACGAAATGATCCAGTGAATGTTTACCTGGACCCATCGAATGTTCAACAAGCGGTGCATTTGGTGGCTGCAGATGAATACCGAGAAAACTTTGCTTTGAATAGTCTGAGAGATGAAGACGGAGCATTGCCTGCAAACTTCAGGGAAATCAGTTTGCCTGGCGCGCACTCGGACATCGGTGGTGGATATCCAGGTAGTCAGCGTGAAGATGTGTTAGTCAGCCCCTTCCATTTGATTCCATCTGAGCGGAACCGATGGCCGGAACAAACTATAGAGTGGGACAGCCTTGAGGCATTGATGGTGAATAAACGGTCTGAAGGATGGGTGGGCCGTTACAGTCTGCCCGTGCCAAAATCGGACGAACATGCTCCTTTACCTCGAAGTCTGAAAGATGATGGCCCGGCAGAGCTCAGCGTCTATAAGGAAATATCTTCTCATCCAGCGCCTGACGGTCGAGTTGAGCTTGCCCTGCGGATGGTTCGACAGATACTTGGAGGGTACTCCAGAGTTCCTTTGCAAATAATGCATGGGCTCGCGTTGAAGGCTGGGGTGCCATTTTTCGATTTCGATAGCAGCGAAGAAACACGAGTGCCAAGGGAGCTGGTGTCTATTGCGGAAGATATGTTGGCGCAAATTACTGCCGGTGCTGAGAAGGTCTCCCTAGCACCTGATCAACGGGATTTGATCCGGCAACGGTATACTCACTATTCCGCCCACTATAACCCGCTCAAAACCGGGCTGTTTGGAGCGACAGCAACACTGCGCTTCGGACGAAATTTTAGTCCCAATGCTCCAGAGGCATCTGGCCAACGCACAATTTATCCGAATCGTTGGGAGGTTTGAATCGTGGAACCATGGATGAGAATGATCGTCATTGTATTCAGCCTCGCTCTCGCCGGATGTGCCTCTTCCATAGAGGAAAGCCAGCATTGGAGTATCCGTGCTGTAGCACCGGACCGTTATGATATGTGGTTGATAAATGTACATCTTGAGAAGCCGGGCGTACGGAGTTGGCGAGCGCCCCTCGGAGGGCAGGTAGGTTGTTGTTGGAGTGGTGCTGGCGGTCCAGTGGGCTCAGGTGGGGAGATGAACCCCTTCCCCAGTCTGATCGCCCTTCATTGGTTTTCATTTGCAGAGCAAAAATTCTATTTCTCATTGATTCGTGTACCGGAGGGCATGCAGGACCAGATGCGTAAGCCAGCCGCACATTCATATCCGGACGGAACAACCGGCATGAGGCCTCGGAGCTCGCTGGTATTGGGCCTGGCCCCCGGCGGCCAGGTCGTAATGTGGATGATGAGCCAGCGAAGTAACGCGGTGGAGGTGATGCGAGTATCCGCTACTGAGGTTGAGGGTGACCCCGACGATTTTGCCAGTGCCACAGCGTCTTATCTGGAGGAGCATGGCGATTACCTGGAAGAGCACGGCTTGCAGCTCAACAAGTGGTAGCCGCACCGCTAAATCTGCGGGTGCATTTTCTTGGGCGCACCCACAGATTGCCGCTTGTGAAACCTAGCTTCTCAGTTCCCGCGCTGCCGCTACCATGGTTTCCAGTGCCGGCTTCACTTCTTCCCATTTCCGCGTTTTCAGGCCGCAGTCCGGGTTAATCCACAGCCGTTCTGCGGGGATACGTTCAGCCGCCAGAGTCATCAGGTTGATGATGTGTTCCTTGTCAGGAATGTTGGGCGAATGGATGTCGTATACGCCCGGACCAATGTCGTTGGGGTATTCAAAGCTCCGGAACGCATCCAGCAGTTCCATGTCTGACCGAGAGGTCTCGATGGTGATGACATCGGCATCCATACGGGCAATGGCTTCGATGATGTCGTTGAATTCCGAGTAGCACATATGGGTATGGATCTGGGTGCTGTCATCTACGCCGTTGGCGGCGATGCGGAAGCTGTTGATTGCCCACTCCAGATACGTTGCCCAGTCCGACTTTCTCAGCGGCAGACCTTCGCGCAGAGCGGCTTCGTCGATCTGGATGATGTTCACGCCGGCTTGTTCCAGATCCTGAACCTCCTCGCGAATTGCCAGGGCCAGTTGCAGGCAGGAATCCTTGCGAGGCTGATCATCCCGCACGAAAGACCAGTTCAGAATCGTCACCGGGCCGGTCAGCATCCCTTTCACTGGTTTGTCCGTCAGCGACTGGGCATAGCGGATCCATTCCACGGTCATGGCCTGGGGTCGGCGGATATCGCCAAACAGAATCGGAGGTTTCACGCAGCGCGAACCGTAAGACTGAACCCAGCCGAAGCGCGTGAAGGCATAGCCGTCCAGTTGCTCGCCAAAGTATTCCACCATGTCATTACGTTCGGGTTCGCCGTGTACCAGGACATCCAGTCCGAGCTTTTCCTGCTCTTCCACGCAACGAACGATTTCTGCTCGCATTTGTTCGATGTAAGCCTTTTCGCTCAGCTCGCCCTTACGGAATTGCAGTCGCGCCTGTCGAATCTCGCGGGTTTGCGGGAAAGATCCGATGGTCGTGGTCGGGAAGGCGGGCAGGTTTAGTCTCTCCCGCTGGCGGACGATCCGCTGAGGGTAGGGACTCTGGCGATTGCCAAGCTCAGACGTGGCGGCGGCAACGGCCTTTCGAACCTCCGGATTGGTCACGCGATGGGAGCTGCGGCGGCTATCGATGGCCAATTGATTGTCTGCCAGCTCGGCGCGCACGCTGCTGCGGCCCTCGTTCAGTGCTCTGGCGAGAATCTTCAGTTCGTCGAGTTTCTGAACCGCAAACGCCAGCCAGTTGCGAATGTCGCGATCTAGTTCCTGTTCCCGGGAGAGATCGACAGGGACATGCAGAAGCGAGCAGGTTGGTGCCAGCCACAAACGTTGCCCCAGTTTTTCGTTCAGGGGTTCCAACCAGCCCAGAGTGCTGTTCAGATCCGATTTCCAGATGTTGCGACCGTTGACCACCCCGAGAGAAAGCACCTTGTGGCTCGGCAGCCAGTCTGCCACGCGACTGACCTCGGCCGGCGCGCTGATGGCATCAACGTGCAGGCCTGCAACGGGCAATTCGCACGCCAGTTGAAGATTGTCCCTGAGCTCGCCGAAATAGGTGGCCAATAGCAGTTTCGGGCGGTTCGTTTTGAGCTGGTGGTAAGCCAGATTAAAGGCATAACGCCAGTTGGCGTCCAGGTCCGTGACCAGGGCAGGTTCGTCAATCTGAACCCATTCCGCGCCGGCATCCGCCAGGGCTTCCAGGAGTTGGGAGTACACCGGTAGCAGGCGCTCCAGCAAATCCAGAGGATTGCTTCCATCCGAGGTTTTTCCCAGCCAGAGATAGGTCACCGGGCCAATAATCACGGGTTTTGCGTTGAGTCCCTGCTTCCGTGCTTCGGACAGTTGTGTTAACAGTCGTTCCGGATTGAGTTCAAAGTGAGTGTCAGCTGTCAGCTCCGGCACAATATAGTGGTAGTTGGTGTCAAACCACTTGGTCATCTCGCCAGCGGCAGTGGCACAGCAGGGGCTATCATTGGCACCCCGGCCACGTGCGGCACGGAAGTAAGCATCCAGCTCCGAGCCTTCTTTGCTGGCGGCCCGGATGGGGAGGTTTCCCAGAGTGACGGACATATCCAGCACCTGGTCGTAAAGGGAAAAGTCGCCCACCGGCACATAGTCGAGCCCGGCCTGTTGCTGCCAGTGGCGCCGGCGCAGATCGGCCGCCGTAATGGCCAGTTCCTGTTCAGTTTGCCGGCCGCCCCAATAGTCTTCCAGCGCGAATTTCAGTTCGCGCTGGCCACCGATACGGGGAAAGCCAAGGTTATGTGTGGTTGCCATGATCGAGTCCTTGAATCTTGTGCGTTGAATGAGGTCTCAAGGTTAAGCGGGCTTTTGCATGAATAAAAATGGTATTATTTCACCAAGTCATGAGAAAAATTCACGGAGAGGCCATGGTCGAGCGGCACCATCTGGAGATTATGCGAGCCGTGGAGCGCCAGGGTTCACTGACGGCGGCGGCGGAACAGCTACACCTCACTCAGTCGGCGCTGTCCCATGCTATTCGCAAGCTGGAGCAGCAACTGGGCACGCCGGTCTGGCTCCGCGAGGGGCGCCAGTTGCGTTTTACCCAAGCTGGCGTTCAGTTGCTGGCATTGGCCAACCGGTTGCTGCCGCAGTTTGAACACGCTGAGATGCAGATTCACCAGATTGCCCAAGGTCAGCGCGGCAGCTTGCGAGTTGGCATGGAGTGTCACCCCTGCTATCAATGGCTTCTGAAAGTAGTAGGCCCTTACTTGCAGCAGTGGCCGGATGTCGATGTGGATGTGAAACAGGAGTTCCAGTTCGGCGGCATGGGCGCGTTGTTTGGTCATGATATCGACTTGCTGGTTACCCCGGACCCGTTGCATAAGCCCGGTGTACGTTTTGAGCCCGTGTTCGATTATGAACAGGTGTTGGTGGTGTCGGAAGATCATTCGCTTGCCGATGAAAAATGGGTAGAGCCGCATCAACTCGAAAAAGAAACGCTGATTACTTATCCGGTGGCAGTAGAGCGTCTGGACATCTTCACGCGGTTTTTTCTGCCGGCGCATACCGCACCGGCACGCCATAAGACCATTGAGACCACCGATATCATGTTGCAGATGGTTGCTGCAGGGCGAGGGGTGAGTGCGTTACCACGCTGGCTGGTGGATGACTATGCCCGGAACATGCCCATCAGAGCCCTGAAACTCGGTCAACAAGGTATGCCCAAACAGATTTTTCTGGGTTTCCGGGAGCGTGACGAGGCGGTGGATTATCTGAACGCGTTCGTGAAGCTGGCCCGCAGCATTCGCTGGAACTAGTCTCTTCGGTTAAACTGCGCGGAAAATTATCACAGGACACACAAATCATGAGTGAAATCCCTTCTGATCTGAAGTACATCGAAACTCACCAGTGGGTGCGCGTTGACGCTGACGGCACCGCCACCGTGGGCATCACCGATTTTGCCCAGGAGCAGCTGGGAGATGTGGTCTACATCGGTGTGCCGGAAATGGGCGCAACGGTAAACGGCGGCGAAGAAGCCGGCGTGGCAGAATCCGTGAAATCCGCCTCAGACGTTTTCAGCCCGGTAACCGGCGAGGTCATCGAGATCAATGAAAAGCTGGAAGACGAGCCGGAAATCGTGAACGAAGACCCCTACGGCGATGGCTGGATGTTCAAGGTAAAACTGGCCGACGAAGGCGAGCTGGAAGGCCTCATGGATGCGGCTGCCTACGCTGAACACGTGGCCGCTGAGGAATAATTATTGATGGAATTCCCCGTTCTCTATCTGCGCAAAGGCGCAGAACGTCGTCTCCGGGCCGGTCATTTGTGGGTGTACAGCAACGAGGTGGATACCCGCCGCAGCCCGCTGACGGAGTTTCAGCCCGGCGCGCAGGTGCAGGTTCGGGCATCGAACGACAAACCGATGGGGGTGGCGTTTGTGAACCCCCATGCCCTGATCTGCGGTCGTTTGATCAGTCGTGATGCTGCTCACGGCATGACGCCCAAGCGGCTGACTGATCGCATGGAGGCGGCACTGAGCCTGCGGGAGCGATTGTTTGATAAACCCTTTTATCGCTGGGTATTCGGCGACAGCGATGGTCTCTCTGGCCTGGTAGTAGACCGGTTCGATGATGTCGTCGTAGTGCAGATCTCCACCGCCGGCATGGAGCAGATGAAGGAGGCTATTGTCCGTGCCGTCCAGCGCCTGGCTCATGCCCGCATCATCGTGCTGAAGAACGATGGAAAAATGCGCAAAGTAGAAGGGCTGGATACTTACGTGGAATTTGCCCACGGTCCGGAAGCCGACACTGTGCTGGTGGAAGAAAACGGCGCCCGCTTTGAAGTGCCCCTGGCGGGCGGCCAGAAAACCGGCTGGTTCTACGACCACCGCATGAATCGCCAGCGCCTGCAGGCCTACGCGCCCGGCAAAAAAGTTCTCGATGTGTTCAGTTACGTGGGCGGTTGGGGCATTCAGGCCGCTTGCGCCGGCGCATCCCAGGTGACCTGCGTGGACGCATCGTCAGCCGCCGTAGATGCGGTACACCACAACGCCAAACTGAATGGGCTGGAAAACGTGGATACCATTGAAGGTGATGCCTTTGATGCCCTGAAAGCCCTGGCGGACGAAAAGGAAAAATTCGACATCGTGGTGCTGGACCCTCCTGCCTTGATCCCGCGCCGCCGGGACCAGAAAGCTGGTGAGCAAGCCTATGCCCGGTTGAATCAATTGGGGCTCCGGCTGCTGGAGCGCGACGGACTACTGGTGTCGGCCTCCTGTTCCATGCATCTTTCCCAGGAAAAGCTGATCGATATTATTCGTAGCAGCGGCCGCAAGATCGACCGGTTTGTGCAACTACTGGAACAGGGTCACCAGGCGCCGGATCATCCGATCGTACCGGGGATTCCGGAGACGGACTATATCAAGTCCTGCTTTGTGCGTTCCCTGACTGGGTTTTTGTGATCTGCGGGCGTTACGCCCGCAGCGAAATCACCGCCCAGCCATTCTCAATTGCCGTTTTCTCCAGGGTAGGGTCCGGGTCCACCGCCACAGGATTGTCCACCTTCCGCAACAGCGGCAAATCATTGTGGGAATCGCTGTAGAACCAGGCGCCCTCAAGGCTCTCGCCGTGGGCAGTCAGCCAGTCATTCAGCCGCTCCACCTTGCCCTCCTGAAAACTCGGTGTGCCCGCCACTTCACCCGTGAATTTCCCGTTCACCAGCTCTGGCTCAGTGGCAATCAAATGATCCACTCCCAGCATTTCGGCGATAGGTTCGGTAATAAAACGGCTGGTTGCCGTAATGATCATCAGCGTGTGGCCCCGCTCGCGATGATCCGCGAGTAACTTCACCGCCTTGTCCAGCATCATCGGCTGCACCTTCTTGGCCATGAAAGCAGCCCGCCAGCCTTCAAGCTCTTCCAGATTGTGGCGGGTGAGGGGGGCCAGTACAAAGCGCTGGTAATGGAAAACATCCAGCTCTCCATTCAGATATTCCTGATAGAAGCGGTCGTTGGCCCGCTTGTACTCCTCCGCATCCACCATGCCCTCTTCCACCAGGAATTCGCCCCATGCATGGTCGCTGTCCCCGGCCAGCAAAGTGTTATCCAGATCAAAAATCGCGAGCGTCAAGCCTTCTCCTCCCATCCGTACAGGCGTCATGGCAAAGGCGACAGTCTACCACGGCATGCCAGTAACGTGCCGCCAACAGCTCCGTTTGCCGAAGCCTTGGGTTTCTGTAAGAATGAGAGCAACTTGGACAATTTTCGCCGGTTAAAAAATAACCGGCAGCCGACTACTACGAGGACTGTGCCGTGATCGACTCAGACGGTTTCAGACCCAACGTCGGAATCATTCTGGCCAACCACAGGGGAGAAGTTCTCTGGGCAAGGCGAATAGGGCAGGACTCCTGGCAGTTTCCTCAGGGCGGTATCAAGCACAACGAAACCCCCGAGGATGCACTCTACCGGGAGCTTGGAGAGGAAATCGGCCTGTGTGCCAGCGATGTGGAAATCATCAGCTGCACCCGCGGCTGGCTGCGTTACCGGCTTCCGAGGAGGATGGTACGCCATAACTCGCACCCCGTATGCGTGGGGCAAAAACAGAAATGGTTCCTGCTGAGGATGTTATCGCCAGATGCGCACGTACGCGTGGATGGCACGGATTCACCGGAATTCGACGGCTGGCAGTGGGTGAGCTACTGGTATCCGTTGGGGCAGGTGGTTTCATTTAAACGAGAAGTATACAGACGCGCGTTGAGGGAGCTGGCCCCAAGACTGTTTCATAACATGGAGCAGTGGCACCGGGCCGAGAACCCACGGCGTATGAAGGAACATCAGAAATGACGGACTGACTCCATGCTGAGCATCCTGCGAAGTCTAGTACAAGAGGTAAACAGCGCCCGCGATCTCCAGGAGGCGTTGGAAATCATTGTATCGCGGGTGCAAAAGGCCATGGGCACAGAGGTCTGCTCGGTTTATCTGCTGGATCCCGCCTCTAATCGCTACATCCTGATGGCCACCGAAGGCCTTTACAAAGACTCCGTGGGTCAGGTCAGCCTGGCCTACTCCGAGGGTCTGGTGGGGCTTGTCGGTTCCCGTGAGGAACCCATCAATCTTGAAGATGCGCCATCCCACCCGCGCTATCGTTACTTTCCGGAGACCGGTGAGGAACGCTTCCGCTCGTTTCTGGGGGTGCCGATCATTCACCATCGCCGGGTACTGGGCGTGCTGGTGGTTCAGCAACGGGAGAGTTCCCGTTGTTTCGATGAAGGTGAAGAAGCTTTTCTGGTCACCGTGTCAGCCCAGTTGGCGGGTGTGATTGCCCACAGTGAGGCCACAGGTGCCATCAGTGGATTGTCGCTGACGGGTGAGGAAGCCCGCGATGTCAGTTTCAGCGGCGTTCCCGGAGCGCCGGGTGTCGCCATTGGAACGGGCGTGGTGGTTTATCCTGCCGCCGATCTGGATGTGGTTCCGGAAAAGCCGACCGAAGACATCGATCAGGAGCTGGAACTCTTTCGTTCAGCTGTTTCGGCGGTGCGGGAAGATATCGAGCGCGTTGCCAACCGCCTTGCGTCCCAGCTCCGGCCGGAAGAGCAGGCGTTGTTCGATGTCTATCTGCGGATGCTGGGAGATGAGGCGCTACCGGGTGAGGTGGCGAATCGAATCCGGGAAGGCGTTTGGGCTCAGGGCGCCCTGAAACAGGTGGTTCAGCAGTATGTTCGTCATTTCGAGATGATGGACGACCTGTACCTGCAAGAACGCGCAGTCGACATCCGTGATCTGGGCCGCCGACTACTCTCACACCTGCAGGAAGGTGAGCAGAAGCATCTGGAGTATCCCGAGCGTACCGTGCTGGTGAGTGAAGAGCTGACGCCGGCCATGCTTGGTGAAGTGCCCAAAGGGCAATTGGTTGGGCTGGTCTCGGTAAAGGGGTCGAGCAACTCCCACGTTGCCATCCTGGCCAGGGCAATGGGTGTGCCCACGGTGATGGGTCTGGTAGACATCCCGGTTAACCAGCTCGATAGCCGGGAACTGGTGGTAGATGGTTTCGAAGGGCAGATTTTCGCGTCTCC
The DNA here is from genome assembly GCF_053628895.1 of Marinobacter sp. MBR-105. Lineage (NCBI taxonomy): Bacteria > Pseudomonadati > Pseudomonadota > Gammaproteobacteria > Pseudomonadales > Marinobacteraceae > Marinobacter > Marinobacter sp. MBR-105. Next base: position 75,691 of record NZ_JBRJHG010000012.1, read on the forward strand.
CTCAGCGGATCTCAGGGCCTTTTTCCAGGCCATCTGCGACGAAGAGGACGAACTGGTTCGGGGCCTTGAAGCGCTTCGTGACAAGCCCTGTGAGACCACTGACGGTCATCGGGTCTCGCTGCTGGTGAATACCGGTTTGATGACCGACGTGGTGCGCTCCCTTTCCCATGGTGCCGAGGGCATCGGCCTGTACCGCACCGAAGTGCCGTTCATGATCAAGGATCGCTTCCCGTCAGAGCAGGAGCAGCGGGAATACTACCGGGAACAGCTGGAGGCCTTTGCTCCCAATCCGGTGACCATGCGAACCCTCGATATTGGCGGTGACAAGGCACTGACCTATTTTCCCATACAGGAAGAAAACCCGTTCCTCGGCTGGCGCGGTATCCGGGTAACGCTGGACCATCCTGAGATCTTCCTGGTACAGGTGCGGGCCATGCTTAAGGCCAGTGAGGGTCTGAACAACCTGCAGATCATGTTGCCGATGATCAGCAATATTTCTGAGGTGGAGGAGTCCCTGCACCTGATCTATCGGGTCTATCACGAAGTTCGTGAAGAAGGGTACGACATCCATATGCCCAAGGTGGGTGTGATGGTGGAAATCCCGGCCGCGGTTTACCAGATTCGTGAGCTGGCGGAGCGGGTGGATTTCCTGTCAGTGGGCTCCAACGATCTGACTCAATACCTGTTGGCGGTAGATCGCAATAACCCGAGGGTGGCACAGCTGTATCACTCCTATCATCCGGCGGTGCTGCAGGCGCTGGTGCGGGTGGCTCAGGATGCCCATTCGGTGGGCAAACCGGTGGGTATCTGTGGCGAACTGGCGGGTGATCCGGGCGGCGCGCTTTTGCTGATGGCCATGGGCTATGACTCCCTGTCGATGAACGCAGCGAGTCTGCCGAAAGTGAAATCCGTGATCCGCAGCGTGGGGCGGGAATGGGCCATTCAACTGTTGGAGGATGTGCTGTTGCTGGATTCGCCCCATGTCATCAAGAGCTGTGTTGATCTGGCGTTACGCAATGCCGGTTTTGGTCGCTACTTGCGCCCAGCCCGTACCTCGTCGGCAGCACTGGCAGAACAGGCCGTTTCCTGAGCATTGTGAGGGTTATAGTGTGCGCACTCTAAATTCCCTTGTTAGGTTGTTGGATAACTGAAATCCTGCAGCAGTATCCGATAAGGACAGGCAATGAAGACAGCGACCGAGCTCAAGCCAGCACCGAGAATTGGCCTCGCCCTTGGCGGCGGCGGGCCTCTGGGTGGTATTTACGAGATCGGTGCCCTGCGGGCTCTGGACGAAGCCCTGGATGGTCTGGATTTCAATAATATCGATGTCTATGTCGGCGTAAATGCCGGCTCTTTTGTGGCTGCCAATCTGGCAAACCAGATGACCACAGCCCAGCTTTGCCGCATCTTCGTAAGGAACGAAGCTGAGGTTCACCCGTTTCACCCTGAGGTTTTCTATCGTCCGGCTTTGCGTGAGATCGGGCGCCGGCTGCTCGCTGTTCCGGGCTTGCTTTCAACGGCGGTCAGCCGGTTCGTGAACAACCCATACGATCAGAGCCTGCTGGAAGCCATGACCATTCTGGCCCAGGCGGCACCGGCCGGACTTTTCGATAACGAGGGGTTGCACGAGTACCTGAAGCGCGCCTTCACCATGCTTGGCCGCACGAACGATTTTCGTCAGCTCAAGCGCAGTCTGTATGTGGTTGCTGCAGATGTGGAGAGCACGGAGGCGGTCTGCTTTGGTGCGCCCGGGTACGATCATGTCCCCATATCCCGGGCGGTTCAAGCCAGTACTTCATCTCCGGGGCTGTACGTACCGGTCGAGATTGATGGTCGCTATTACGTGGATGGCACTCTGAGAAAGGGGCTGCATGCTTCTGTCGCCTTTGAAGATGGCGCGGATCTGGTGTTGGCGGTCAATCCCCAGGTGCCCATTGATGCCAGTGCTGCGGTACGCGCGGGGACCATGAAGCCGGGAGAGCTTACCCGTTCGGGAATGCCGAATCTGTTGTCCCAGATGTTCCGGACCATGGTTTATTCCCGTATGCAGTCGGGTATTGCCCAGTACGCTCGTGATTATCCGGATAAGGACATACTGCTGTTTGAGCCCACCCGGGATGACGCCAAGCTGTTTTTCTCAAACGTGTTCAGCTTCCAGAGTCGCCGTATGGTGTGTGAGCACGCCTATCAGATGACCCGCCGAGATCTGCTCCGGCGGGCAGATGAACTGGAGCCCAAACTGCGCAAGTACGGCATTACGCTGCGCCGGGATCGTCTTGAGGATGAGCAGAGAACCATCAGTACCAGCCTGTATGGTGAAATGCTGCCCCTGTATGTGGCCAAAGGTCGCAAGAAGCAGGGCGAGAAGAACCGGATTGCGAGCGGCTTCAGTACCGTCACGCACCTGTTCTCAAAGGCAGAATAAGTACTGATGTTGCCGATACGGGCATGAAAAAGCCGGAGAGGTTATCCCCTCCGGCTTTTTTGTTGGCATTTCAGGAAACCGCGAATCAGAGAATGTAGCGGCTCAGGTCTTCGTCTTCAGATAGCTCGCCGAGCTTCTCGTCAACGTAGTCCGCTGTCACCTCAAAGGTATCGGTGACCTGGTCGCCGGCGTCGTAGGACAGACTTTCCAGCAAGCGCTCAAGCACGGTATGCAGGCGGCGCGCACCGATATTCTCGGTGGTTTCGTTCACCTTGTAAGCCACTTCCGCAATGCGGGCGATGGCATCGTCGGCGAAGGTCAGTTTCACACCTTCGGTGCCCATCAGCGCTTCATACTGTTGCACCAGCGAGGCATCCGGTTCGGTCAGAATACGCTTGAAGTCGTCCGGCGTCAGCGCCTGCAGCTCCACGCGAATCGGCAGGCGGCCCTGAAGTTCCGGAATCAGGTCTGAAGGCTTGGACAGGTGGAAGGCGCCAGAGGCAATGAACAGAATGTGGTCGGTCCGAATGGAACCGTATTTGGTGCTTACAGTGCTGCCTTCAATCAGAGGCAGCAGGTCGCGCTGAACGCCTTCCCGGGACACATCCGAGGAGGTGTTTTCCGAGCGTTTGGCAACCTTGTCGATCTCATCGATAAAGACAATCCCGTTCTGCTCAACCGCCTGAATGGCCTTCTGCTTGATCTCTTCCTCATTCACCAGCTTGGCGGCTTCTTCGTCCTTTACCCGCTTCATGGCATCCGCCACTTTTATCTTGCGGGTCTTGCGCTTGTCCGAAGACAGGTTGGAGAACATGCTCTGCAGTTGAGAGGTCATCTCTTCCATGCCCGGAGGCGCCATGATCTCCACGCCGGCTCCACTGCTGCGCAAATCGATCTCGATTTCCTTGTCGTCCAGCTCGCCTTCTCTCAGTTTCTTGCGGAACAGCTGTCGGGTCGAGGAGTCCGCATTGGTGCGCTGGCTGTCTTCGTTAAAATCCCTGGGGGGCGGCAGCAGGGCATCCAGAATGCGGTCTTCGGCGGCATCCAGTGCACGGTGTTCATGCCGCTTCATTTCCTGCTCCCGCAGCATTTTCACCGCCATGTCGGCCAGGTCGCGGATGATGGACTCCACATCCCGGCCTACATAGCCCACTTCGGTAAATTTGGTGGCTTCCACTTTCAGAAAGGGAGCATCCGCCAGTTTGGCCAGCCGGCGGGCGATCTCCGTTTTGCCGACGCCGGTGGGGCCGATCATCAGGATGTTTTTCGGGGTAATTTCATCCCGCAGACTGCTGTCCAGTTGCATGCGGCGCCAACGGTTACGCAGGGCAATGGCGACGGCGCGTTTGGCTTCTTCCTGGCCCACGATGTGTTTGTTCAGTTCGTGGACAATCTCTCGGGGAGTCATTGCAGACATGGTCGCTCCGGTCGTCAGTCTTTAATGGGCAGCACTTCCAGAGTGCGGTTCTGATTGGTGTAAATGCAGATGTCGCCGGCAATTTCGAGCGCCTTCTCGGCGATTTCGTGGGCGCTGAGCTCGGTGTTTTCCAGCAGCGCCCGGGCGGCGGCCTGGGCAAACGGCCCGCCGGAACCGATAGCGATCAGCCCCTGCTCCGGCTCGATTACGTCGCCGTTGCCGGTAATGATCAGAGAAGCGGTTTTGTCCGCAACGGCCAGCAGGGCTTCCAGCTTGCGCAGGGCTCGGTCCGTGCGCCAGTCTTTGGCCAGTTCAACAGCGGCACGGGTGAGATTGCCCTGGTGCTTTTCCAACTGGGCCTCGAATCGCTCGAACAAGGTGAAGGCATCGGCGGTGCCACCGGCAAAACCAGCAATTACCTGGCCGTTGTACAGACGGCGTACCTTTCGGGCATTGCCTTTCATAACGGTGTTGCCAAGGGATACCTGGCCATCACCGCCCATGGCGACTTCATTCTCCCGACGTACGGAAACTATCGTGGTCATTGGCGCTCCAGTTGCCTGTTTGAATTTGTATTTTGGCTTTATGGAGGCGCTGGGCGGGATTTCAAGAGCAGGGGAGGTGGCTGAACAAAGTTCAGCCTTCTTTCGGGATCTTCCGCACCAGAGGCTGGATATTGATCGTAACCAGTTTGTCGACCGCCGAGTTCATCTGGCTGCGTGAGTTGAATGGTCCCACATTTACGCGGTACCAAACACTTCCGTTGTCGAGATCAATACGCTGTACATGAGCCCTGAGTCCCTGGAAGGCGATCTGCGCGCGCTGTCGCTCGGCGTCTTCCTTACTCCTGAACGAGCCAGACTGTACGACATAATCGAACTCCTGCATGGCCGGGCCCGGGGTATATTCTTCCACTTTGGGCGGAACGACCTCGGATTCCGGCAGCATTTCATAGAACCGGAAGTTCTGCTCTTTCGGCCGGCCATCCTGTTTAGCCGTGGTGTTGGCGGGTTGCTTGGGCGCTACCGGGGTTTGCTCCTGAATCGGGGTTTGCCTGGCCGTTTCCGGCCCGCCGGGCAAGGTGTTCAGGTAGACGATAAAGCCGATGAAGCCACCCACTGCGGCCAGAGACAGGATGGTTTTCATAGACAACGCGCCATGCTGTGAGTGTGATGGTGCACTCTTTTGGGGTTTGGACGGCTTGCGGGGCTTGGCCGCAGGCTTGCTGGCGGCGGCCCCTTTGCCCGCAGGGCGATCTTTCCTGGCGTAATCTCTGGCCATGGCCTGATTACATCTCCTCTGGTGCGCTTACGCCGAGCAGGTCCAGGCCGTTGGCAATCACCTGGCGCACGGCCAGATACAGGCTGACTCTTGCGTCCCGCAGGGCGGTATCTTCAATCAACACCTTGTGGGCGTTGTAGTAAGTATGGAACTGGCCCGCCAGCTCACGCAGGTAATGGGTGAGGTGATGCGGCTCGCGCTGGGCGGCAGAGTTGGCAATCAGTTCCGGATACTTCGCCAACTGATTGGCCAGCTCTTTTTCTTCATCCAGAGTTAGCAGGCTCAGGTCGCCGACGCATTCGTTCATGCCACGCTGTACGCCCTCGGCGGCCAGCTTGCGCAGCACGCTGCAAATCCGGGCATGGGCATATTGGATGTAATACACCGGGTTTTCATTGGTCTGGGAGCGCGCCAGGTCGATATCGAAAGTCAACTGGGAATCCACGCGACGTGCCGCTAGGAAGAAGCGGGTGGCATCCCGGCCCACTTCGTCGATCAGATCCCGCACGGTAACGTAGCTGCCTGCGCGCTTGGAGATTTTTACTTCCTGGCCAGAGCGGGTCACCATCACCATCTGGTGCAGAACGTAATCCGGCCACCCCTGGGGGATATCTGCCTTCAGGGCCTGCAGTCCCGCGCGAACACGGGTTACGGTGGAGTGGTGGTCAGCGCCCTGCTCGTTAATTACGGTGGTAAAACCGCGCTGCCACTTGTCCAGGTGGTAGGCGACATCGGGCAGGAAGTAGGTGTAGCCGCCGTCTTTCTTGCGCATTACCCGGTCTTTGTCGTCGCCGAACTCGGTGGTTTTCAGCCACATGGCGCCATCCTGCTCATAGGTGTAACCGTTGGCCTTGAGGCGCTCAACGGTGGCTTCCACCTTGCCATCCTCGTACAGAGAGGATTCCAGGAAATACACATCGAACTGAACCCCGAAGGCTTTCAGGTCCAGGTCCTGTTCACGGCGCAGGTAGGCGACGGCGAATTCCCGGATGGCATCCCGGTCTTCCGGATCTGCTTTTGCGGTTACCTCACGGTCGTCAGCCACCACGGTTTCGCCAGCAAGGTAGGCGTTTGCCACATCGACGATGTAATCGCCCCGGTAGCCATCTTCCGGCCAGCTTTCATCTTCCGGCGTCAGGCCCTTAACGCGGGACTGCACCGAAAGGGCCAGATTGTTGATCTGGGCTCCGGCGTCGTTGTAGTAAAACTCCCGGGTAACGTTGTAACCGTTGGCTTCCAGCAAGCGGCACAGGCAATCGCCAATGGCGGCGCCCCGTCCGTGACCCACGTGCAAAGGGCCGGTGGGGTTGGCAGATACAAACTCCACCTGAACCTTTTCGCCGTTACCAGAGTTGTTGCGGCCGAACTGCTGTGCCTCGTCCAGGATGGTGTTCACAATGCCGAAGGCGCTGGCAGTGCTCATGAAAAAATTGATAAACCCCGGCCCGGCAATCTCCACTTTTTCCACTGCAGAACTCTCTGGCAATGCCGCCACCAGTTCTTCGGCCAGCTTGCGAGGCGGGCAGCCGGCGGCTTTGGAGGCCACCAGGGCAATATTACAGGCATAGTCCCCGTGGGACTTGTCTTTGGTGTTGCCCACCTGAGGGGTGAAGCTCTGGTCTGCCGGCAGTGTGCCGTCAGACTGCAGGGTCGCCAGTGCAGACTGGAGAAGCTCGGATACGGTCTCTTTCATGCTGTCGAATGACTCGGTTTGCAGAAGAATGGGTGTCAGGGCAGGGCGCCCGTTGAAAACAGAAGGGGCGTATTATCGCGGAAAGTTGGTGTGTAAGCAAAAAGCCCGGCGCTGGGGCCGGGCTTTCAATGGTTACACTTTTAATCTGTAATCGTGTATGTCTCGACGTACTTGGGGCCGCCGTACGGGGCAGGGGGCAGAACTTCGACTGTGAGTATACCTGAGTCGGAAGTATCATCGCCTTCGATTGTTACACACTGTCTGACCGGTGTGGTTCTGAAAGAGGTTGTGGTCGGGAAGGAGCTGTCGCCAACAATGCTTCCGTTTGTCGTTTTGAAGGTCACGGTTGTGTTGCCGGGCGGCGGACCTTGTACCAACGCACTGTTGCTATCGAAGAAATCGCCTGAAATGTCGAAGCAAATGCTTCCCGGTGAGAACGGCGTGGGTGAAACCGGAGTGATACCTATAATGTCGCTAGTGGCATACAAATGCGCTATCTCAAAAACTTCTTTGACATCTTTGGTGCACTGCCCTGCAGCTTCTGATGCGTCTGAACAGGCGGTGCCGTTGTAAATGCCATCAGCTGTGTCGAAGACTCCGTTCTGATTGTAATCAAATGGCTCTTCGTCGGTATCTCTCACCCCATTGTTATTGCGGTCCAAGAAGGCTTCTGAAATATCGTGTTCCGCAGGTATAAAAAGGTCCGTGCCAGCTGTGTAGATACCATTGCCGTCTAAATCTCGGAAGCTTTCCTCGCCAACGGTTCGTGCCAGAATTGCGATCACCCCGGAGTCCGGCCGTTTGGGGTCCTGGCTTTCCCAGTTAACCGTGCATCCGCCGTCGGACAGTTCGCACTCATTGGGTATCGACCCGCCAGAGGTAATGAAGTTGACGATCGAATTATTAATTTTGTTGTTGTAACGGTCGGCTGCTCTGATGTTGATGCCGACCAGAACACCATCATAACGGCGTGCATTGGGCAAGAAGTTCTCTTGTACTGAGATCGAGAAGCTGTCGCTGTCGGGAATGGAGGCGCTGATTGAGATCGGGTCAGACGTTGTCTGAATTCTATCGCCCGAAGGCAATTCGTAAGTGGCTGTCACGCTGACAATGGTTGCGACTGTACCCGCGTTAACGCCTGTCTTGGCGGTTCCGTCATTGGAGGTTCGTGGGGCGCTCTCTGTCAGATTGATGCCGCCCGAAGTCGTAGAAAGTGTTAGAGAAATTTCCTCATCAACAACTGGTTTACCGTTTGTATCTACAAGTTTGAATACTACCTCGGCCACGCTTTTCCGGGTGGAGTCTGCGCTGCCCCGAATTGCAATTGCTGAAGGCGTAACGCTCACGAATTCTAGGGTATCGATTTCTTGACTCGCAACATTTACAACAGCAGAGGCGGACGCGCCATTTTCGAGTCTGGCAGTGATTGTGTCTGCGCCGGAACAGCCTGCAGTGTAGGATGTGCTGATTTTTCCAGAAGTTGTTGTTAGGGGGCTGTCAATTTCAGCGGCTTCACACGTAGAGGAAATCGTAACTGTTGTCTCTTGTCCTGTAGCAAGGGTGTTTCCGTTGTTGGAGTCGACGACATTGAATTCAATTCGCGTGGTGCCGCCAGAGGACAGGTCGGATGCAGTGAGGCTTATCTGCCCTCCCTGGAAAGAATCGCCGCTGCCGGTGCCGAGTGCCAGAATGGTTTCCTGCTCAGGAGGAGTGCCGGTTCCTCCACCGCCTGTTTCCTCGCCCGGGTTGACAGGAGCCAAAGGCGAGGAGCTATCGTCACCCCCACAGGCCGCTAAAACAAAAGCCAGCGATAACGCCGACGCACGCGCAAGAAATTTCCCTGACATTTTCTATCTCCAGTTTTCGTTTACAGCAAAAGCCTTTTCGCTGCGTATTCCCTGCACGAGAACCGCAACCTCAGGTTTCTTTCTAGGTTTGTTGGTTATATGGCTGAAAATCATAGCACAGTCAATTCAAACGAAATGCTTACGAATGGGGAATTCTGAAAAAGATTGTAACGAATTGCATGGTGGGCGCTGTGTCACATTTTGGAGTATAGGGTATTACCCGGTCTCCTGAGGATCCACATCCACAATCCATTTAGTGCTTGCCGGCAGCTTGCTCTGATCCAGGTGCTGACAAAGGTGACTAAGCAAGTGGTTGAGTCGGCGCCGGCTATCGCTGACCAGTATCAGTTGCGCCCGGTGCCGGTCGGCTTTACGTGCAATTACCGCCGGTAGCGGCCCCCAAGTTTCTATGCCGCTCACTGCCGTCATGGGTTTAATGGTGTCCAGCAGGTGCAGGCTTGCCTGCATGGTGTCGGCTTCCGCGCGGAGTATGGCCATGGCGCGGAATGGTGGCAGGGCGCCGATTCGGCGTTCGGCCAGAAGTTGGTCTGCCAGAGCGGTATAGTTACCCTGACAGAGCGATTTCAATAACGGGTGGTCGCTGTGGCAGGTCTGGATAAGCACTTTGCCGGGTTTTTCGCCCCGGCCAGCGCGGCCGCTCACTTGCAAAAGTGTCTGCACCATCTGTTCCGGCGCCCGAAAATCGACACTGAACAGGCCTCCATCGGCGTTGACGACGGCAACCAGGGTTACGTTGGGAAAGTCATGGCCCTTGGCGAGCATCTGGGTGCCGACCAGTATGCAGGGCGCACCGCTGTTAACCTGAGCCAGTATATTCTGGATACTCCCTTTGCGCTGGGTGCTGTCCCTGTCTACCCGCACAATGGGGGTATCCGGAAACTGTTCGGCCAGGGTTTCTTCGGTGCGCTCTGTGCCCTGGCCTACGGGTTTGAAATTTTCACTCCGGCATTTGGGGCAGCTGTGGCTTGCAGCCATCTGGAAGTCGCAGTGATGGCAACGCATGGCTCTGTCCCGGCGATGGTATGTCAGTCGGGTATCGCAGCGCGGGCATTCCTCCATGTGGCCACAATCGAAGCACATCATGATGGGGGCGAATCCCCGCCGGTTCACAAATACCAGTGCCTGCTCACCTCGTGCCAGTGTTTCCTTTATAGCGTTCAGGGTGGGGCGCGAGAGGCCGGCTTCCAGAGGGCGGCTGCGGATGTCGAGCAGCTCCACTTCCGGAGGTGAGGCATTGCCAGCCCGTTGTTCCAGGCGGATAAGGTGGTATTTGCCTTGCCTGGCGTTGTGCCAGGATTCCAGCGAAGGCGTTGCTGAGCCCAGGATGACGGGGCATTGATTCAGGTGAGCCCGATAGACAGCAACGTCCCGCCCCGAGTAGCGAAACCCTTCGCCCTGCTTGTAGGAGTTGTCATGTTCTTCGTCCACAACAATGGCGCGAAGGTTCGTGAACGGCAGCAAGACGGCGGAGCGGGTGCCGATCAGAATAACCGGTTCCCCATGTCGGATTCTCAGCCAGGTAGCCAGGCGTTCGCTGTCGTTCAGGGCCGAGTGCCAGGCCACAATCCGGTTGCCGAAGTAACGCCGGAAGCGCTCGAGGGTCTGGGGCGTGAGGTTGATTTCGGGAACCAGTACCAGAGCCTGTTGGTCGTCCCGCAGTTTTTGTGTCAGGTAATGAAGATAGAGCTCGGTCTTGCCGCTCCCGGTGATGCCATAAAGAAGTGTGGCACTGAAGCGATCTGTAACCTGTGGTAATTCTTTGGCCGCTGCCAGTTGCGCGGGTGAGAGTCTGGGGCCGTCTACTGTGGCGATGCTTTCGCTGGAAGTCGGATGCTGTGGATCGCTCAGTTCGATAAGGCCTTTATCGTGAAGGCTTTTGATCTGAGGGCGGTTGAAGCCGGCTTTAACCAGTTCGCCGGTCGATATGCCGGGTGCGCGCTGGATGGCTTCCAGCAAGGCTTTCTGTCGATGGGCGTTGGCCGGCAGTGGGGCGATGTTTTGGGTGCCTTGCCAGTGTTCATCCTGTTTCTGCTGTGACGGCCGGCCTCGGCGTAATGCGGGAGGCAGAGCGGTGAACAGGCACTCACCCAAGGGGTGCTGATAGTAGTCGCTGGCCCAGCTAAGGAGTTGGAAGGTGGCTGTGGGTAAGGCGAGCCACGGCTCCAGCACTTCCAGGATCGGCTTGAGGGTAATGCCGTCTGGTGGTGTCACGCCGGTTTCCACCACAAGGCCGGTCAGGGTTTGCCTGCCAAAGGGTACTTTCACGCGTTGCCCGGGTGAGACTGTCATGGTCTCCGGGATTCGGTAATCAAAGAGTCGCCGGAGCGGGCGATTCAGGGCGATGCGAGCGGTTGAGGGCCGTGTCACGGTAACTGCGTATCCTGAAAGCGGGCAAAAGTAGGCTGGTTGCATGGTATCCGGACTGTTCCGGATGGCCAAGATACTTGCCTGTGGTCGGGTTTGTCAGTAAGATTCGCGGTCTGTTTCTGGCCGGGCTTGATTGTGCACGGTCTTTTCAATTGATTCAAACATGCGGTGCCTGGCACCTGGGCAGCTAAGATGCCCCGTGATCAGGTAGCGGCATGACCTAACGAGGTTCGCCATGAAAGAAGGTATTCACCCGAAGTACGAAGACATCACCGCTACCTGTTCCTGCGGTAATGTGATCAAGACCCGTTCTACCATCGGCCACGATCTGCAGCTGGACGTATGCTCCCAGTGCCACCCGTTCTACACCGGCAAGCAGAAGGTTATGGACACCGGTGGTCGTATCGATCGCTTCCAGAAGCGTTTCGGCAGCCGTATCGGTGGCAAGAAAGACTGATCCGCACCGGGATGTTGAAAAAAGCGCCTTCGGGCGCTTTTTTTGTGCGCCAATGAAAAATAAAAGTTGCCATATACGCAAAATGCACTATTGACTGTTCGCAAAATATTCGATTTCGGCTTGTCGTTTTGGGTCGGGCGCGCCATAATGGCGCGCTCCGTTGGGCGAGCTCCAGCGGGATTTACCTTTAAACGTGACAAACGGAACAGTGGCAATGTCTCAAGATCTGAAAGAAGCAGCCCTTGAATATCACGCCAAACCGCGGCCGGGTAAGCTGAGTGTTGAAATCACGAAGCCGACCCAGACTTCCCGCGACCTCTCCCTGGCGTACAGCCCCGGGGTTGCCGAACCGGTCCGCGAGATCGCGAAGGACCCCGAGAACGCTTACAAATACACAGCCAAGGGTAACCTGGTTGCCGTGATCTCTGACGGTACCGCTATCCTGGGTCTGGGTAATCTCGGCCCTCTGGCGAGCAAGCCGGTTATGGAAGGCAAGGGCGTACTGTTCAAGCGCTTTGCCGGAATTGACGTCTTCGACATCGAGGTTAATTCCGAAAGCCCGCAAGCGTTTATTGAAACTGTTGAGCGCATCGCCGATACCTTTGGTGGTATCAACCTCGAGGACATCAAAGCACCGGAGTGCTTCGAGATTGAGCGTGCGCTGATTGAAAAGTGTAACGTGCCCATCTTCCACGATGACCAGCACGGTACCGCTATCGTTACTGCGGCCGGCATGATCAATGCTCTTGAGCTGCAGGGCAAGAAAATTGAAGAGGCAAAGGTGGTATGTCTGGGCGCCGGTGCGGCCGCCATTGCCTGCATGAAGTTGCTGATCAGCTGCGGTATGCGCTCTGAGAACATCTTCATGCTCGACCGTAAGGGTGTGATCCACTCTGGTCGTGATGATCTGAACCAGTACAAGGCGATGTTCGCCAACGATACCGACAAGCGCACTCTGGACGACGCCATCGACGGCGCAGACGTATTCCTGGGTCTGTCCGGCCCGGATCTTCTGTCTGCCGAGCAGTTGGCGAAAATGGCACCGAACCCGGTGGTGTTTGCCTGTTCCAACCCGGATCCGGAAATCAGCCCGGAAGTGGCTCTGGCCGCCCGCGATGATCTGATCATGGCGACCGGTCGCTCTGACTACCCGAACCAGGTGAACAACGTGCTTGGCTTCCCGTTCATTTTCCGTGGTGCACTGGATGTGCGTGCAACCGCTATCAATGAGGAAATGAAGGTTGCCGCGGTGAACGCGATCCGTGAACTGGCCAAAGAGCCGGTGCCGCAGGAAATCTGTGAAGCCTACGGTGTTGATTCGTTCGAATTCGGTAAGGAATACATCATTCCAAAGCCGATGGATGTTCGTCTGCTGGAAGTGGTGCCGGCCGCCGTGGCCCGTGCTGCGGTAGATTCCGGTGTTGCGCGCAATCCGTACCCTGCGCATTACCCGCTGAAGTCTATGGACGACATCATCTGATCGGGATGTAGTCTGGCTTCAAAAAAAACCGGCGGAGATCCCGCCGGTTTTTTTGTGCGTCCTGCTTGGGGTGGTGCTGCGACAGATCAGAAGATCTGCCGTGACAGGTCGTCCCCGTTACCGTTGTCGCCGTTCCCTCTGATACTCTCGGCTGGCAGAGGCGAGGGTGCGTCTTCTTCCTTGAATATTTCGAACACGGCTTCTTCGCCGGGCCGGGCTCTTTCGCCGGTTTCCGGATTGATACGGATGTTCACGATGCCGTTGGGCCTGGGCATGGTGGCTGCTGGCTGGTCTGCCAGTGCTACTTTCATATAGTCGACCCATATCGGCAGTGCGGTACTGGCGCCATACTCGCCGCGACCCAGGGGAGAGGGTTGGTCAAATCCGACCCAGACGGTAGTTGCGATATCGTGGTTGAAGCCCGCGAACCAGGTGTCTTTCTGCTCGTTGGTGGTGCCCGTCTTGCCGGCAATGTCGCTGCGATTCAGGGCCAGGGCGCGACGTCCCGTTCCCCGGCGAACCACGTCCTGCATCATGGAGTGCATGATGTAGATTGATCGTTCGTCGGCCAGGCGTTGCATGATCCGTGGTTCGTTGGCGTTTTCCTCGGCTTCTGAGGCGGGTAATGCCATTCCCTCAATCTCGGGCGGTTGCTCCGGATTTTCCTGTTGGGTATCGACTGTCGGTGCGGATGAAGCTTCGCAATCCTCATCGCACAATAGGGTGTCCGGGGCTTCATAGACCACGGTGCCGTCCCATTCCTCGATTCGCTCAATCAGGTAAGGCTGTACGTCGTAACCGCCATTGGCTATCACCGCAAAGCCTCTTGCCAGCTCCATGGGTGTCAGCAGACCGCTGCCCAGAGAGAGTGAGAGGTTAGAGGGCATATTTTCAGTCGGGAGTTTGAGTTGCTCCAGATAGCTGAGGGTGGTGTTTATGCCAAGGTCTCTCAGCAGGCGGATGGAAACCAGATTGCGGGAGCGGTAAAGGCCCTCGCGCAAGGTGGTTGGTCCGTAGAACTGGCCCGATGAGTTTTGTGGCCGCCATGCGGTTTCAAGTTCGGAATCTTCGAACACAATCGGGGCATCGTTGTAGATGGTGGCGGGTGTTCTTCCGTTCTCCAGCGCGGAAAGGTACAGGAACGGCTTGAACGTAGAGCCTGGTTGACGGTTGGCCTGGGTGGCGCGATTGTATTTGCTCTGGTTGAAGCTGTAGCCGCCCGCCAAGGCTTCAATGGCGCCAGTTTTGGCCTCGAGAGAGATGAGCGCGCCCTCGATTCTGGGTGCCTGCGCCAGGGAAACCCGCAGTTCGGTGACTGCCTGAGTCGATACGCTCTCGCTCTCAGGCTCTGCTTCAGCGTCTGCAATCTGTGGCAGTTGGTCAACTTTGACATAGATGACGTCTCCGGGGCTGACCACCTCGGAAGGATTCTGTGGTTCGGGCCCGGTAATGCTCTCGGTGCGGAATCGGCGTGCCCAGGTCATGGTGTCAAAGGGCATAACGCCCGGCCCCAGGCGCCGGGTGTGCACTCTCACTTCATCCTTTTCGTCATCTATGGATGTCACAACGGCTGGTACCAGTGCTTCAACCCGCGGGTAGTTCTGCATCTGGTCCGACAGTTCAGCCGGGGTCAGGCCTTCAACATCAAATTGTCCGATGGGGCCTCGGAATCCGTGCCGGCGGTCATAGGCTTCGAGCCCTGCTCTCAATGCCTCGGTGGCAGTTTGTTGCTTGGTGCTGTCGACGGTCAGGGTCACGCTGTAACCGTCGGTGTAGGCGTTTTCCCCGTAGCGGCGAACCATTTCGGCCCGGGCCATCTCGGCCACATAGTCGGCATCCACTTCGGCGTCGCGAGTGTTATAGCTGGCGGTCAGCGGTGCTTTGCTGGCCAGAGACCAGGCGTCTTCGGTGATGTAGCCCAGGTCTTTCATCCTGCCGAGAATCCAGTTACGGCGGATCAAGGCTCGTTCCGGGTTTGCCAGAGGGTTATAGGCAGACGGGGCTTTGGGCAAGCCGGCCAGCATTGCCATCTGTGCCAGTGACAGTTCTGTCACCGGTTTGTCGTAGTAGACCTGGGCTGCGGCGGCGATTCCATAGGCCCGGTTACCGAGGTAGATCTTGTTCAGGTAGAGCTCAAGAATCCGGTTTTTATCCAGTTCACGTTCAATCTGAAGAGCCAGCAGTATCTCGTTGAACTTTCGGATGAAGGTCCGGTCGCGTGACAAAAAGTAATTTTTTGCAACCTGCATGGTGATGGTGCTGCCGCCAGACTGGATTTCTCCGGTGGTGATCAGTTCCACTGCAGCCCGCGTCAGGCCTTTAATGTCGACTCCGAAGTGCTCGTAAAAACGCGCGTCTTCCGCCGCCAGGAAGGCTTGTAACTGAATTGTAGGGATCTGTTCTATTGTGATCGGTGCCCTTCTCTTTTCACCGAATTCTGCTATTAATCTGTTGTCTTTGCTATACACCCGTAAAGGCGTCTGCAGCCGGACATCCAGCAATTGCTCGACCGGTGGCAGATTGGGCCGAAGATAAAGATACAGGCTTGAGGAAATAATAATGGCGACACTCAGGCCGGTAAGAATGAACCAGGCAAAAACGCGAGATGTACGCAACAAATGAGACATTTTTTTCTGACAACTGTTGGATATAGGTCTATTATTTGAGAAATTGCTTTAGGAAGGTTCGGTCGCCTCGCCGTCTGCAATGTCTCCCGAAATTCGAGAGATTGCATTGTAGACGGAATAAATAAGAAATTCTCTTACATAAAAAACACATAGAACGCCTCTGAAATGATCGCCTTTACAGGGAGTGGTTCAGGGGTTCCAACGCCGGGTGCATTTAACCAGGTATAGGGTGAGCGCGTGTTCGGATTACCAGGAAAAAAATCCAGTGCCGTCCTTGGGGTGGATATAAGCTCCAGTTCGGTCAAGCTGCTAGAGCTGTCAAAACATGGCGATCGATACAAGGTCGAGAGCTATGCGGTAGAGCCGTTGCCGGCCAATGCAGTTGTTGAAAAAAACATCACAGACGTCGAAGCGGTTGGGGAAGTGCTCAAGCGTGTCGCGTCCAAGTCACGTACCAGTGTGAAGCAGGTGGCTGTTGCTGTTTCCGGCTCGGCGGTGATCACCAAGGTTATCCAGATGGACGGTGGTCTCAACGAGTTTGAAATGGAAGACCAGATTGCGCTGGAAGCCGATCAGTACATTCCTTACCCCCTCGATGAAGTGGCGATCGATTTCGAAGTCCAGGGCCCGTCTGAATCCAACCCGGACCAGGTGGATGTGCTGCTGGCGGCCTGCCGTAAGGAAAACGTCGATATCCGCGAAGACGCCCTGGAAATTGCAGGGCTGACAACCAGGATTGTCGATGTGGAAGCCTACGCTCTGGAGCGCGCTTACAGTCTGATTGAGCCCCAGCTTGATTCTCAGGGCGAGGAGTTGGTGGTTGCCATCGTCGATATCGGTGCAACCATGACAACCCTGAGTGTGCTGGCAGAGGGCAAAACGGTCTATACCCGCGAGCAGATCTTTGGCGGAAAACAGCTGACGGAAGAAATTCAGCGTCGTTACGGGCTTTCGTTTGAAGAGGCGGGTCTGGCCAAGAAGCAGGGTGGTTTGCCGGACGACTACAACGAGGAAGTCCTGACCCCGTTCCGGGAAGCGGTTGTTCAGCAAGTGGCACGGGCGCTGCAGTTTTTCTTCGGCGCCAGTCAGTACAACGTGGTGGATTACGTGGTGCTCGCCGGTGGAACAGCGTCGATTCAGGGGCTCACGGAAATGGTGGAAGAGAAAACCGGAACGCCAACCCTGGTGGCCAATCCGTTTGCCAACATGGCGGTGGGTTCCCGGGTCAACGCCTCTGCGCTCAGCAATGATGCCCCCTCGTTGATGATTGCCTGCGGTCTGGCAATGAGGAGTTTCGACTGATGGCAAAGATTAACCTCAGGCCCTGGCGGGAAGAGCTTCGCGCGGAGAAGCAGAAGCAGTTTGTCGTGATGATACTGGGCGCCGTGATTATCGCGGGTGGCCTGGCTTTCCTCTGGAAATCGGATATGGACAGCCGGATTGCCTACCAGCAATCCCGTAATGCCTATATCGAGACTGCAACCAAAGAGCTGGACAAGCAGATCAAGGAGATCGAAAACCTCAAGCGTCAGCGCGATGAATTGCTGGCACGCATGCAGGTGATTCAGGATCTTCAGGGCAAGCGGCCGGTGATTGTGCGGGTGTTCGATGAATTGGTGAGAACCCTTCCAGACGGGCTGTACTACACCGATCTCAAGAAGACTGGCGAGCGACTCGACATCGTGGGTATGGCAGAGTCCAACAGCCGAATCTCGAACCTGATGCGTCAATTTGAGGATTCCGAATGGTTTGCCAATCCCAATCTGACCAATGTGGCCGCAGCAGACAGTGCCCGATCCGGCTACAGCCAGTTCAATCTCTCTGTCCAGCAGCGGACACCTGAGCCCGAAGGGGAGGATAACTGATGAGCCTCGCGGACTCTCTGAAAAGTCTTAACGAATTCGATATCAATGATCTTGATATCAACAATGCCGGCATCTGGCCGGCACCAGTCAAGGCTATTGTGGCGTTAATTGTCTTCGGCCTGATACTTGGTGGTGGTTACTGGTTCTTTATCAAGGATCAGTATGCCCAGCTCGATCGGGTGGAGCAGCAGGAGCAGGAACTCAAGCAGCGCTACGAGCAAAAGGCCTATCAGGTGGCGAACCTGGATGTATTCAAGGCCCAGATGGAAGAAATGGAAGAAACCTTTGGAGCACTGGTGCGTCAGTTGCCCAGTGAGACCGAGGTGCCTGGCCTGCTGGAAGATATTACCAATACGGCGTTAGGGAGCGGTTTGGCGCTGCAGGAAGTGAAGCTGCAGCCGGAGCAGCAGCGAGACTTCTATTCGGAGCTTCCCATTAATATTCGGGTGTCCGGCTCCTATCATGAGCTGGCCTCTTTCGTAAGCAGTGTGGCGAGCCTGCCACGTATCGTGACGCTGCACGATTTAACCATCAAACCAATTGGCGGAGACGGAGACCAGCTGGACATGCAGGTGGTTGCCCGTACTTATCGCTACCGGGCTGGAGAATGAGCATGACAGGAAAGCATGCGGGAAAAGCCTGGCTGGGTGTGTGTCTGGCGTCTTTGCTGACGGCTTGTTCCCAGGGAAACGGTTTCTCGGATCTCGACAAGTTCATGGCAGATACCCGGGCCAAGCCTCGGGGGCACGTGGAACCCTTGCCGGAGTTCAAGGCCTACGAGGCCTTTAGTTATTCGGCAGCAGATCGTCGGGCGCCGTTTGAGCCGCCAGTCGATGTTCAGCTTACCATGGTGGAAGAACAGCCGGTCAGTGATGTTGAGCCGGATCTGGACCGGCCCCGGGAAGTGCTCGAAAACTTTGACCTTAAGTCTCTGGCCATGGTGGGTACGCTTCAAGGGGTCGAGGGCAATCTGTTTGCCCTGATAAGAGACAGTGCGGGTGGTATTCATCGGGTACGCACCGGCAATTACATGGGGCAGAACTATGGCCGTATTGTAGGCGTCAGTGAAACCCGCATTGAACTGATCGAAATCGTTCCGAATGGCCGGGGTGGTTGGGTAGAACGCCCGCGCTCCCTGTCTTTGGATGAAGGCTGAGGAGCGGTAACGGTATGAATTCAAGAAACATGCACGAACAAACAGGTTTAGGGTCGAGGCTAGCGATGTTCAAAAAACTCAATGTCTGCGTAGGCGTGATTGCCATCGGGTTATGGAGCGGCCTGGCCAGCGCGGTCACGCTTCAGGACTTGTCGTTTTCGTCGCTGCCAGGGGAGCGGCTGGAAGTCACCATGCAGTTTGATGGCACGCCGCCTGAGCCTTCGGGCTATACCATAGAGCGGCCAGCCCGGATTGCGGTGGATCTTAAAGACACCACCAGCGCCTTGAACCAGCGCAGTATCCCGCTGGGTACAGGTAATGCTCAGAGCGTAACCGTGGTCGAAACCAAGGATCGCACCCGGCTGATCTTTAACCTGGTTGAATTGGTGCCTCACGATACCGTGCGTAACAGCAACTCTCTGGTAATGACGATTGGTGGTGAGTCCGATGCCGTCGCCTCCACCTCTTCTCAGCCGGCACAGCGTACGACAACGGCTTCTCCTGAATCGTCGAACGCGTTGGCCGGTGTCGATTTCCGTCGTGGTAAAGAGGGTGAAGGTCGGGTGATCGTCGATCTCGGTAGCAACACAGCGACCGTTAATCTGAACGAGCTGGGTGGTCGCATCCGTCTGACCATGCCTGACCTTCAGGTTCCGGCCGATTTGCGTCGTCGTCTCGATGTCACTGATTTTGCAACGCCGGTTACTCGTATAGACACATTTTTGGAAGACGGAAATGCGGTAGTGGAAATTCGCCCTGAGGGTGATTATGACTATATCGCGTATCAATCTGGTAGGGAGTTCACGGTAAGTGTTGAAGCGTTGAGTCAGGAAGAAGCGGAAGCTCGTCGCGAGGAGAAGTTCCCTTACACCGGTGAGAAGCTCTCCCTGAATTTTCAGGATATTGAAGTTCGTTCTGTACTTCAGCTGATTGCTGATTTCACCGGCCTGAACCTGGTTGCCAGTGACACAGTGGGAGGCAGCATCACTCTGCGTCTGCAAAATGTGCCGTGGGACCAGGCCCTGGACCTGATTCTCAAGACCAAAGGTTTGGACAAGCGTCAGATCGGCAATGTGTTGTTGGTTGCGCCTGCAGAAGAAATCGCGGCTCGTGAGAAACTTGAGCTTGAGACGACTAAGCAGATTGCTGAGTTGGCGCCGGTGCGGCTGGATATTATTCAGGTGAACTATGCCAAGGCAGCGGACGTGGTTGCTCTGATCCAGGCAGATGAAGAGCTGATCTCCTCTCGCGGCTTTGTATCTTCTGATGCCAGGACGAATACTATCAGTGTTCGCGAGACGGCAGAGAAGCTCGAGGAAATTCGCCGCCTGGTGTCTACATGGGATGTGCCCGTCCGTCAGGTGTCAATTGAGGCTCGGATTGTTCGCGCTCAGACAAACGTTGCGGAAGATCTTGGTGTTCGCTGGGGCGGTGCCGCCTACAATGTAGACGGTGATGATGTCATCACTGTTGGTGGTTCTCTTGGAACTCTGCAGGAAGCCAGAGATGCTGCAAGCGGTGGCAGCAACACTATCTCGTTCCCTGGTGCTCTGGGAGTGGATCTTGGTGTGAGTGGTGACGGTGCCTCATCCTTCGCCATCGGTTGGGGAAGTGATGACTTCTTGGTAGATCTTGAGCTCTCCGCTCTTGAGAGTGATGGTCGAGCGGAGGTGGTTTCTCAACCTCGGGTTGTTACTGCTGATCGCCAGACAGCATCCATCAAGTCTGGTGAAGAAATTCCATACCAGGAGGCGACATCTAGTGGTGCAACGAACATCGAATTCAAGGAAGCGGTGCTTTCTCTCGAGGTGACCCCGCAGATCACGCCCGATGACAAGATCATTATGGATCTCGTGGTCAATCAGGATTCCCGGGGCGAAGTAACCGCAGGCATCCCCTCTATCAATACTAACGAAGTGACAACTCAGGTGTTGGTTGCCAACGGTGAAACTGTTGTACTGGGCGGTATCTTCCAGTCTGAAGTTGCCACTCAGACCACGAAAACCCCATTCCTGGGTGATATCCCCTATCTCGGACGACTGTTCAAGCGCACCGAGCATATTGATGAACGCAGTGAGTTGTTGATCTTTATCACTCCGAAGATCATCAAGAACGACATACTGCAGTGAGACTGCTGTAATTCAAAAAAACCGCCGGTAACCCCGGCGGTTTTTTTGTTCAGGGGCGGTTAACCCTTTTCGAGCCGCTTATGGATTGCCGGTCCTTGTGCTATTCTCACCCGCCTGAAACCTGTTGAGCGGAAATTATGTCTTTGCCCAAACGTGTTGTTCTGGTTGGGCCCATGGGGGCTGGAAAAAGCACCATTGGCCGGTTGCTGGCCAAGGAGCTCGGCTATCGTTTTCTGGATTCGGACCGGATTATCGAAGAGCGTTGTGGTGCCAATATTCCCTGGATCTTCGATGTTGAAGGTGAGGACGGTTTTCGTCAGCGTGAAACCGCAATGCTTGACGAGTTGTCCAATGAGACGGGCACCGTGCTGGCGACAGGGGGTGGTGCCGTCATGCGTGCTGAAAATCACGGATTGCTGAAAAAGAACGCTGTGGTGGTTTACCTCAAAACGTCTATAGACCAACAGGTTGAGCGCACACGTAAGGACAGGAACCGACCGTTGTTGCAGAACGACGATCCGGAAGGCGTGTTGCGCAGGCTGTTTGCGATTCGGGACCCGCTCTATACCGAGTTGGCGGATATCGTTATGTTTACCGATCGTAAAAGCCCCCGTCTTGTGGTTCGGCAACTGGTGAACCGAATCAATCCTAAAACGCCCCGCCACAGAAGACAGCGGCGGAAAGAGGGCAGGCATAATGCACAAGGTACTTCGAGAACTGAAGGTTGAGCTCGGGGAGCGCAGCTATCCGATCATTATCGGGCAGGGGTTGCTGGGCTCGTTTGACCTGACACCCTGGGTGGCGGGCCAGCAGGTCATGATCGTAACTAACGATACCGTTGGCCCCCTGTATCTTGACAAGGTTAAAGGCTGTTTTCCCGGCAAGGTCATTGACGTAGTGACCTTGCCCGATGGAGAACAGTTCAAGGATTGGCAGACGCTCAACCTCATTTTCGACGCGCTTCTGGAAAAACGACATACCCGCAAAACGACACTCGTTGCCCTGGGCGGCGGTGTTGTGGGCGATATGGCGGGTTTCGCGGCAGCCTGTTACCAGCGCGGCGTTCCCTTCATTCAGGTCCCGACCACGCTGCTTTCCCAGGTTGACTCCTCTGTCGGGGGGAAAACAGGGATCAACCACCCGCTTGGCAAAAACATGATTGGAGCCTTTCATCAGCCGCAGGCGGTGCTGATCGACACCGACAGCTTGCAAACACTCCCGGAGAGGGAGGTGTCGGCAGGTCTGGCGGAGGTGATCAAGTATGGTTTGATTCGGGATGAATCGTTTCTAACCTGGCTTGAGGCATCGATGGAGAGCCTGTTGCGGCTGGATGCGGAGGCATTGGGTGAAGCTATCTATCGTTCCTGTGTATGCAAGGCAGAGGTTGTTGCGCTCGACGAACGAGAGGGTGGGTTACGTGCAATCCTCAATCTTGGCCATACCTTCGGCCATGCCATCGAGACCTTCGCCGGCTACGGCAATTGGTTGCACGGCGAAGCCGTGGGTACAGGTATGATGATGGCCGCTGATCTTTCAGTGAGAGAAGGACTGATCTCTGCGGATGACCGGGCCCGGGCTGTTGCTCTGATTCGGCGGGCCCGCTTGCCCGAGCAGGCACCGGATGATATGACACCTGAAGACTTCATGAGCTTGATGTCGGTAGACAAGAAGAATGTGGATGGTCGGCTGCGGTTGGTTCTCCTGAAAGCGATAGGCGATGCCTTTATTACCGAGAATGCCTCTGCCGGGAACATTCGTGATACCTTGAGGACATTCCTGCCGCAGGCAGGCTGATGGGCTCTGAGTTTCAGAAACAGGGACGGCGTGTGACTCAAGAATCCTTGAATAGTACCGACGGAGGGGGGCTTTTCCCCCGGCTCCAGCAGCGATACGGTCTTCGAGACAATCCTCTCGAGATGGAAACGCCGTTTTTTCCGGATGCCATGCGTCAGCATGCTTTGGAGACGTTGCGCCATCTTTGTGGCTTCGGGGATATGGTGCTGGTGCTGACCGGTGCGCCGGGGGCTGGTAAGACCCGAGTGTTGGCAGAGTTGGTGCGCAGCGAGTCCTCAAGGCTTGATTTTCATCGAATTCCCGCATCGGCGCTTACCAGCCGCCAGGCCCTCGCGCGTTACCTGAAACAGCTGGCGAAATCCGGGATACCGGCAGACTCTGAGGCCAGAGAGGCGGTTTATCGTTATTTCCGCTGGTCTGAATCCGGCATCCGCCGAGGTCACCGGCAAGTGCTGCTGATTGACGATGCAGAACGGGTTGAGTCGGATGTTCTGAATCTTCTGGTAGCAGGCTTTGTGGCATCGGAACGGTCGGTTTCTGCCGTTCCGATTATGGCCGGCACCGAGCAGGTTTGGAGCCAGTTGGAAGATCGTCCTGATTCCGCCTATGCGCATCACCTGAACCTGCCTCCGTTAAGCCGCGAAGACATCAAGGCATATCTCGAACCCAGGGTTCACAGGGCGGGTGGTTCTCAGTCTGAGTTGCTGTCGACCTCTCGGCTGAAAAAGCTTGAGGTGTTGAGTCAGGGCAGCTTTGGTCGACTCAAGCGTGTTGCGCCGGGTGTTTGGCTGGACATGGTTCCGTCGTCGGCAACGTCCTCCTCAAAAGCTGGTTTTACGGTTGCGCATTTGCGGTGGCCTGCGCTGGGGCTGCTATTGCTGGCGGCATCCTGGTGGTTTGTTTCCCAGCAATACGAGAGCACGGTTCAGCGACAGGCTGGCGCCGAGGTTGAGCCTGAGCCAGTCCGTAAGAGCATTACCATTGGTCCGGGTGCTGAGGAGCCTGAACCGGAAATAGCGCCTTTGATTGCGCCTGCGGACGAGGGTGTGTTTCGCGTTCCGGGCGAGACCAATGCTACTGCAGATTTGACACAGCCTCTGCCTGAAACAGAGATTGTCCCAGAGCCAGAGCCAGAGCCAGAGCCAGAGCCAGAGCCAGAGCCAGAGCCAGAGCCAGAGCCAGAGCCAGAGCCAGAGCCAGAGCCAGAGCCAGAGTTTGTGCCAGACAATCCCGTTAAGTTTGTGGCGCTTGAGCAGTTGCGTCAGCGTAAGGGTTGGACGCTGCAGCTTGTTGCAGGCAATCAGGAACAAACGGTGTTGAATGTACTGCGTCGAGCGCCCGAAGATGCGAATTTGAGTTACACCAAGGGTGAGCGCCAAGGCTTACCTTGGTTTATGCTGGTTTATGGTCAATACTCTAGCCGAGAAGAGGCCGGGGCGGCGGCGGCTAGTCTGCCCGACGTGCTGAGAATCTCGAATCCTTGGGCTCGACCCTACGAGGATTATTGATTTTCGCACTATTCTGGTGCGTTTTAGGCCCCAAACTACGAAAAAAATTGTATACGTAGTTTCACGTGTGTAAAATCCCTTCCCCCTTTTTTTCGGTGCCAGCGCATTTTCTGCACTTTTTTGGTGCAAGGGTGTTGCTGGCGGGAAGCATTTACACGTGAGAGAACGCTTATGACAACAGGCTTGTATCATCCTGATGAATTCAGGGACAACTGCGGTTTTGGCCTGATTGCCCACATGAAGGGCGAAGCGAGCCATAAGCTGTTGCAGACAGCCATTGAATCTCTGACCTGCATGACCCACCGGGGCGGTATTGCCGCCGATGGTAAGACCGGTGATGGTTGTGGTCTGCTTATTCAGAGCCCCAAGGCCTTCCTCTACAAAGCTGCTCAGGCAGCCTTCGGCAAAAAACCTGGCGACTTGTTTGCAGTTGGCCAGGTTTTTTTGGCTAAGGACGACGCAAAAGCTTCTGCTGGTCGGGCCGCTATAGAAAAAAGGCTTACGGATCAGGGCCTTGAGATTATGGGGTGGCGGGAAGTGCCCGTCGATGACAGTTGCCTTGGCCCCATGGCTCTGGATTGTCTGCCGCGCATCGAACAGGTATTTGTAGAGCCCGGCGGCAAGGAAGAAAAAGAATTTGCGATCAGTCTGTTCGTCGGGCGCCGCCATGCTGAACGAGATATGGCGGAAGACCCGGAATTCTATATCTGCAGTCTTTCCCATAAGACGTTGGCCTACAAAGGCCTGATGATGCCCGCGGATCTGGCCAACTTCTACAAAGACCTTGGCGATCCTGATCTGCAGACGGCCATCTGCGTTTTCCACCAGCGCTTTTCCACCAATACCATGCCGCGATGGCCGCTGGCGCAGCCGTTCCGGTTCCTCGCCCATAATGGTGAGATAAACACTATCGATGGCAACCGTAACTGGGCTATCGCCCGCGCGGCCAAGTTCAGCTCACCGGATCTGCCGGATCTGCAGACCCTGCAGCCGCTGGTTAACCTGACAGGGTCGGACTCCTCCAGCATGGACAACATGCTGGAAGTACTGCTGGCGGGTGGTGTTGACCTGTTCCGGGCGGTGCGAATGATGATTCCGCCGGCCTGGCAGAATGTCGATACCATGGATTCTGAACTGCGGGCCTTCTACGAATACAACTCCATGCACATGGAGCCCTGGGATGGCCCTGCTGGCCTCGTGATGTCAGATGGCCGTTATGCGCTGTGTATGCTGGATCGCAATGGTCTGCGTCCCGCGCGCTGGGTGATTACCAAGGACGATTTCATCACCCTGGCCTCGGAAGTGGGTACCTACAGCTACTCACCGGACGATGTGGTCGCCAAGGGGCGTGTTGGTCCGGGCCAGATGCTGGCCATCGATACCGAATCCGGCGAGGTCCTGCATACCGGGGATATTGACCAGCGGCTCAAAAAAGCCCAGCCCTACAAGCGCTGGCTCAAGGACAATGCTCTGCGAGTCGAGACCACGCTGAATCAGGCGACTCCGGAATTCAAGCTGATGGAATCCGATGAGCTTCTGGTTCACCAGAAGATGTTCAACATTTCGTTTGAAGAGCGGGATCAGGTCTTGCGTCCGTTGGCCGAGAGCGCCCAGGAAGCGGTCGGTTCCATGGGCGACGATACCCCGATGGCGGTTCTGTCCAGCAAGGTGCGCCATGTGGCGGATTACTTCCGTCAGAAGTTTGCGCAGGTCACCAACCCGCCCATTGATCCGCTCCGTGAGACCATCGTCATGTCTCTGGAGACTTGTCTGGGCGCGGAACAGAACGTTTTCGAAGAGTCTCCAGAGCACGCTAACCGGATTATCCTGACCACGCCGGTGCTGTCGCCGGCCAAATTCCTGAAGATCAGCAATAACGATCGCCCGGGATTTGAGGTGGCAAAAATCGCCCTGAGCTATCGTCCTGAAGAGGGCTTGGAGCAGGCGGTTCGTCGGGTATGCGACGAAGCTGAAAAGGTCGTCCGTGATGGCAAGGTGCTGCTGATTCTCAGCGATAAGGACCTGGCTCAGGGCGATCTCCCCATCAATGCCCTGATGGCCACCGGCGCTGTGCACCATCACCTGGTGGCCAAAGGTCTGCGCTGTGATTCCAACATCATCGTTGAGACCGGCTGGGCTCGGGATCCGCATCACTTTGCGGTGCTGTTCGGATTTGGTGCCACGGCGGTCTACCCGTACCTGGCGTACCAGATCCTGAACGATCTGATTCGTACCGGCGAAATGCTGATGGATCCGATCGAAGCCAAGAACAATTACCGCAAGGGCATTAACAAAGGCTTGCTGAAGATCCTGTCGAAGATGGGTATCTCCACCATTACCTCCTATCGCGGTGCGCAACTGTTTGAAGCCATTGGTCTTGCCGACAATGTGGTTGACCTGTGTTTCAAAGGCGTGCCGAGCCGGATTCAGGGCGCCGACTTCTTCGATTTCCAGCAGGATCAGGAGCAGTTGGCCGCGGTTGCCTGGAAGCCCCGTAAGCCGATTTCCCAGGGCGGGCTGCTCAAGTACGTGCATGGCCAGGAATACCACGCCTTCAACCCGGATGTGGTGGGCAAACTCCAGGATGCCGTGATCAGTGGCGACTATGGGACCTACAAGGAATATGCCGGTCTGGTCAATGAGCGCCCGGTAGCCACGTTGCGCGACCTGCTGGTGTTCCGTGAGGGCATCCAGTCAATTGACCTGAGCGACGTTGAGCCAGTGGAGAATATTTTCCCGCGCTTTGACTCTGCGGCTATGTCTCTGGGTGCCCTGTCTCCGGAGGCGCACGAGGCTCTGGCCGTGGCCATGAACACGCTGGGTGGTCGTTCCAACTCCGGTGAGGGCGGCGAAGACCCGGCTCGTCACGGCACTAACAAGCGTTCCAAGATCAAACAGGTGGCTTCCGGTCGTTTCGGTGTGACCGCTGAGTACCTGCGTAGCGCCGATGTTATGCAGATCAAGGTGGCTCAGGGTGCCAAGCCGGGTGAAGGCGGCCAGTTGCCGGGCGGTAAGGTGAATGACCTGATCGCGCGCCTGCGTTACTCGGTGCCGGGTGTCACCCTGATTTCGCCACCGCCGCACCACGACATCTACTCCATTGAAGATTTGGCGCAGCTGATCTTCGACCTGAAACAGGTGAACCCGGAGGCGCTGGTGTCCGTCAAGCTGGTATCAGAGCCCGGGGTGGGCACGATTGCCGCGGGCGTTGCCAAGGCTTATGCCGACCTGATTACGGTTTCCGGTTATGACGGCGGTACCGCAGCCAGTCCGCTGACCTCAATCCGCTACGCAGGCTCCCCCTGGGAGCTGGGCCTGACGGAAACCCAGCAGGCGCTACGCGCCAATGATCTGCGAGGCAAGATTCGCCTGCAGACCGACGGCGGCATCAAGACTGGTCTGGACGTGGTGAAAGCCGCGATTCTGGGCGCGGAGAGCTTTGGCTTCGGTACCACTCCGATGGTGGCGTTGGGTTGTAAATACCTGCGGATCTGCCACCTGAATAACTGTGCGACGGGTGTCGCGACACAGAACGACTATCTGCGCGAAGAGCACTTCAAGGGCACCGTGGAAATGGCCATGAACTTCTTCCGCTTTGTGGCGGAGGAAACTCGCGAATGGCTGGCGAAGCTGGGTGTGCGTTCTCTGGAAGAGTTGGTCGGCCGTGTTGACCTGCTGGAGCGTCTGCCGGGTAATACCGAGCGCCAGAAGAAGCTGGATCTGACCCGTCTGCTGCAGAATGACCACATTCCGGCTGACAAGCCGCACACCTGTCAGATTGAACGCAACAAGCCCTTCGATGAAGGTAAGCTGGCGGAGCAGATGGTGCAGGACACCGCTGCTGCCATCGCCGAGAAGTCCGGCGGTGCCTGGAGTTACCGGGTGACTAACTGTGACCGTTCCATTGGTGCACGCCTGTCTGGCGAGATTGCCGCCCGTTACGGCAATCAGGGCATGACCGATGCGCCCATCACTCTGGACCTGACCGGCACCGCTGGCCAGAGTTTCGGTGTCTGGAACGTCGGTGGTCTGAACCTGATTCTGGAGGGTGATGCTAACGACTACGTAGGTAAAGGCATGACCGGCGGTAAGCTGGTCGTCAAGCCGCCCCGTGGTAGTGATTTCGAGACCCAGGAAACCTCCATTGTCGGTAACACCTGTCTGTATGGCGCAACTGGTGGCAAGCTGTTTGCGGCCGGCACCGCCGGTGAGCGCTTTGCGGTTCGTAACTCCGGCGCCCATGCCGTGGTTGAAGGTGCTGGCGATCACTGCTGCGAATACATGACGGGTGGTCTGGTCACCGTGCTGGGGTCCACCGGCTACAACTTCGGTGCCGGCATGACCGGCGGGTTCGCCTATGTGCTGGACCTGGACAACACCTTTGTGGACAAATACAACCATGAACTGGTTGAGATCCAGCGTATTTCCCGTGAAGACATGGAAGCCTACCGGAACCACCTGCGTGGCGTGATCCGGGAGCACATCTCCGAAACCGGAAGTGCCTGGGCAGAGCACCTACTTGAAGATTTCGACGATTACATCGGCCGTTTCTGGCTGGTCAAGCCCAAGGCCGCGAACCTTCGCAGCCTGCTGGCAAGCACCCGCGCCCGTCCGGAATAACGGGCAGGTCCAACAAGGTTGATGGGTCGCACTCCGGTGCGGCCCCCGTCGAAATCGAGCTGATGAGAGTGGCAACATGAAAGAACGTCTCAACAATGACTTTCAGTTTGTGGAAGTTGGGCGGGTAGACCCGAAGAAGGTGCCTGCCAAGAAGCGCAAAAAGGAATTCGGGGAAATCTATCACCCGTTCAGCGAAACCCATGCGGCCTCCCAGTCCCATCGCTGCCTGGCGTGTGGTAACCCGTACTGTGAATGGAAGTGCCCGGTACACAACTATATTCCGAACTGGCTGAAGCTGGTGTCGGAGGGCAACATCATGAAGGCGGTGGAACTGTGCCACCAGACCAACTCCCTGCCGGAAGTCTGTGGTCGTGTGTGCCCGCAGGACCGCCTGTGTGAAGGTGCCTGCACCCTGAATGACGGCTACGGCGCGGTTACCATCGGTTCTGTTGAGAAGTACATTACCGACACCGCATTTGCGCTGGGCTGGAAACCGGATATGTCCAATGTCACCTGGACTGACAAGAAGGTGGCTGTGATTGGCGCTGGCCCCGCAGGGCTTGGTTGTGCTGATGTTCTGGTGCGCAACGGCGTCAAGCCTGTGGTGTTTGATCGTTACCCGGAGATCGGTGGCCTGCTGACCTTCGGTATTCCTGAGTTCAAGCTGGAAAAATCCGTCATGTCCCGCCGCCGCAAGGTGTTCGAGGAAATGGGCGTGGAGTTCCGTCTGAGTACCGAGGTGGGTAAAGACGTTCAGTTGAACAAGATCCTGGAAGAGTTCGATGCCGTCTTTATGGGCATGGGTACCTACACCTACATGAAAGGTGGGTTCCCCGGTGAGGAGCTGCCGGGTGTCTATGACGCCCTGCCGTTCCTGATTTCGAATGTTAACCGTCGCCTGGGTTTCGAGAAAAAGGAATCTGACTTCATCGATATGAAAGGCAAGCGTGTTGTGGTGCTGGGTGGTGGTGACACCGCTATGGACTGTAACCGGACTTCCATTCGCCAGCAGGCCGAGAGCGTGACCTGTGCCTATCGCCGCGATGAGGCCAACATGCCTGGCTCCCGTCGGGAAGTGGCCAACGCGAAAGAGGAGGGCGTCAAGTTCCTGTTCAACCGTCAGCCCATCGCCATCATCGGTGAAGACCGCGTTGAGGGTGTAAAGGTAGTCACCACGGAGCTGGGTGAGCCGGACGAAAACGGCCGTCGTCGTCCGGAAGTGGTTCCGGGCAGTGAGGAAGTGATTCCGGCTGATGCCGTGCTGGTAGCGTTCGGCTTCCGCCCGAGCCCAGCACCCTGGTTTGAAGAGCTGGGCGTGAACACGGACGACTCCGGTCGGGTGACTGCGGCAGAAGAAGCCGAGTTTCCGTTCCAGACCAGCAATGCCAAGATTTTCGCTGGTGGCGACATGGTGCGTGGCTCGGATCTGGTGGTTACCGCAATCTGGGAAGGACGTCAGGCGGCCGAAGGCATCCTGGACTACCTGGACGTTTAACGCTGGATTGACCAGAGTCAGAAAGGGCGGCTTGCTAAGGGTAAGCCGCCCTTTTTTATTCGTGCAAACGGGGTATCATTGCTCCCCATTGTCTCTGACCATTTTTACCGACGAGAACGGGAAACTCTATGACCGAGCTGAAGAACGATCGCTTCCTGCGCGCCCTGATGCGCCAGCCTGTAGACCGCACCCCGGTGTGGATGATGCGCCAGGCAGGCCGTTACCTGCCGGAATACCGCGCAACCCGGGCCAAGGCCGGCGACTTCCTCAGTTTGTGCAAAAACACCCCGCTGGCCTGTGAGGTTACCCTGCAGCCGCTGGAGCGTTACCCCCTGGATGCCGCCATCCTGTTTTCTGACATTCTGACCATTCCCGATGCTCTAGGGCTGGGGCTCTATTTCGAAACTGGCGAAGGCCCGAAATTCCGTAAGGTGATTCGTTCGGAAGCAGATGTGGATGCCCTGCCCAGGATGAATGCCGAGTCTGACCTGGACTACGTGATGAATGCGGTGTCTACCATTCGCCGGGAGCTGAATGGCCGCGTGCCGCTGATCGGTTTCTCTGGCAGTCCCTGGACTCTGGCCACCTACATGATTGAAGGTGGATCTTCCAAGACCTTCTCGGAAGCCAAGAAGTTGATGTACGGTCAGCCGGAGGTGATGCATCGTCTGGTGGACCATCTGGCGGATTCGGTCATTGACTACCTCAATGGCCAGATCAAGGCCGGCGCCCAGGCTGTGCAGATTTTTGATACCTGGGGTGGTGTGTTGAGTAGCTGGGCCTATGAAGAGTTTTCCCTGCGCTACATGAAGAAGATTGTTGATGGTCTGATTCGTGAGAGCGAAGGTCGCCGTGTGCCGGTGATTGTTTTCACCAAGAACGGTGGTCAGTGGCTGGAGTCTATCGCTGATTGTGGCGCCGATGCTGTGGGGCTGGACTGGACGACGGACATCGGCAACGCCCGTGCCCGCGTGGGCGACAAGGTGGCCCTGCAGGGCAACATGGACCCGGCCATGCTGTATGCGCCGAAGGCGCGCATTCGCCAGGAGGTGGCGGATATCCTGAAGCGCTATGGTTCTGGCTCGGGGCATGTGTTCAACCTTGGGCATGGGATTACGCCGGATGTGGACCCAGAGCATGCCGGGGCGTTCATTGAGGCGGTTGTTGAGCTTAGTGGGCAGTATCACCAGCGAAGCTAAACTAGGAGATTGCCGTCATTTGTAGCCTGCGAGCTTGGTGCTTGCGGGCTGGTGGAACGGCCTCCGAAAAACCGCTACGAGCACTTCCCTGTGCGCT
The DNA here is from genome assembly GCF_053628895.1 of Marinobacter sp. MBR-105. Lineage (NCBI taxonomy): Bacteria > Pseudomonadati > Pseudomonadota > Gammaproteobacteria > Pseudomonadales > Marinobacteraceae > Marinobacter > Marinobacter sp. MBR-105. Next base: position 107,169 of record NZ_JBRJHG010000012.1, read on the forward strand.
TCTCTCCGGCCATCCATGGCCTCCGACATTTTTCGGAGGCCGTTCCACCAGCCCGCTAATCAACCCTCTGGAAGTATCCTCTCTAGAATGGATGCAGCGTTTTCGGACGGTGGCTTCTCTCGCTGTGGTTGCTGGAGGTTCTTTGCTGTACTCCCTTTTGTGCCCGGTCTATAGTCATAGAAAGCAATGACTTTTGATCCGGAGCATTCCCTTGTCTGCTAAAACCTCAGAAAAACGCCGGTTTCACCGAATCAGTTTCGATGCCCCCTGTGAGCTGCATTGTCAGGACCAGGTGTGGTCAACGGAGGTGTTGGATATTTCCCTGAAGGGCGTTCTCGTTCAGCGGCCAGAAGGATGGAAGGTTCCTCTGAACAAGCCCTGTGAAGTGGTGATTCACCTGAATGAGCATGAAGCTGCGATTGTAATGGCGGTGGAGTTGAAGCATGTGGAGGATCATCGGCTGGGATTTCGCTGCCAGTACGTTGATCTGGACAGTGCAACGCACCTGAAGCGTTTGGTGGAGCTGAATCTCGGGGATCAGGCGCTTTTGGAGAGAGAGTTTGCGCATCTGATTGACTGAGGTCGTCGTTGGCGATTACTACGAAAGTTGCCGGGGCGTGGCAGAGGGACACCTCAAAAAATGTCGGAGGCCATGGATGGCCGGAGAGAAGCGCACATGGATGTGCTCGTAGCGGTTTTTTGAGGTGTCCCTCTGCCGCGCGCCTTGCACCGGATTTTGCAGGCTAGGGGCCTGGCTCAAAGCTCCTCAAGAGCCGAAAGAGCATCCGAAAGCTTGGTCACCGGAATCACCTTCATGCCATCAACGGGCTTACGTGGAACATTGGCCTTCGGCACCAAGGCCCGGGTGAAACCGTGCTTGGCCGCCTCGTAGATACGCTCCTGGCCACTCGGTACCGGCCGGATCTCCCCAGACAAGCCAACTTCGCCAAAAATCACCAGATCCTGCGGCAGCGCCCGATTCCGGAATGACGAAACCACAGCTGACAGCAAAGCAAGATCCGCACTGGTTTCGTTGACCTTCACACCGGCCACCACATTCACAAACACATCCTGATCGGCCACATGCATGCCGCCATGGCGGTGCAGCACGGCCAGAAGCATCGCTAAGCGGTTCTGGTCAGTCCCTACCGCTACCCGTCTCGGGTAGCTCCCCTGGGCCATGTCCACGAGGGCCTGAATCTCCACCAGCATCGGCCGAGTGCCTTCCCAGACGACCATCACTACGCTGCCCGGCGCCGCTTCCTCGCCTCGATTCAGGAAGATGGCGCTGGGGTTTTTTACTTCCTTCAGACCTTGTTCCAGCATGGCGAACACGCCCAACTCATTAACCGCGCCGAAGCGGTTCTTGATGCCGCGCAGGGTTCGGTAGCGGCTGTCGCTGGAGCCCTCCAGCAGGATCGAGCAGTCAATCATGTGTTCGAGCACCTTCGGCCCCGCCAGGCTGCCATCTTTGGTGACGTGCCCCACCAGCAAGAGGATGGTGCCGGTTTGCTTGGCAAAGCGGGTCAGAAAGGCGGCGCTTTCCCGAACCTGGGATACCGAGCCAGGGGCGGATTCAATGTCCGCCACATGCATTACCTGGATACTGTCGATTACCAGAATGCGGGGTTTCTCCGCTTCCGCCACCTGCATCAGGCGTTCTACGGAGGTTTCCGAGAGCATTTTCAGGTCTTTGGTGGGCAAGCCCAGCCGCTTGGCGCGCATGGCCACCTGTTGTAGGGATTCTTCACCGGTGACGTACAGCGCTGAGTGTTTCTCGGCCAGTTGGCAAACCGCCTGCAGTAGCAGGGTACTTTTGCCCGCGCCGGGGTGGCCGCCCATCAACACGGCTGACCCTTCCACCAGGCCACCACCCAGCACACGGTCAAACTCCTGCATGCCGGTGCTGATGCGTGCCTGTTCTGCCAGGCTGACCTCGTCCAGGCTTTTTACCTCTGACAGGCTGCCGGCATAACCCTCAAAGCGGGCGCTGCGAGCGCCCTTGCCTGGGCCGGAAATGCCGCGTACTTCGCTGATGGTGTTCCAGGCCTGGCAGGCCGTACATTGGCCTTGCCACTTGGAATAGTCGGCGCCGCACTCGGTGCAGACAAAGGCGGTTTTGGCTTTGGCCATGGGCATGGTTCCGTGTTGGGCAGATCGGGGAGGGCAAGCGGGCCGGCGCGAAGGCCGGCCCGGTCATCGGTTACGCCAGTTTCTTGTACTTCATGCGCTTGGGCTGCATGGCAGAGTCGCCTTTGCGCTTCTTGAAGTCGGCGTCGTAATCGGTGAAGTTGCCTTCGAAGTAGACTACTTCGCCGTCGTCTTCGAACGCCAGGATGTGGGTCGCTACCCGGTCCAGGAACCAGCGGTCGTGCGAGATCACCAGAGCGGAACCGGGGAAGTTCAGCAAGGCTTCTTCCAGGGCGCGCAAGGTTTCCACGTCAAGGTCGTTGGTGGGTTCGTCCAGCAGCAGCACGTTGCCACCCTGTTTCAGCAGCTTGGCCAGGTGCAGGCGGTTGCGCTCACCACCGGACAGGTCGCCCACCCGTTTTTGCTGGTCGGTGCCCTTGAAGTTGAAACGGCCCACGTAGGCCCGGGACGGGGTCTCGTAGTTACCCACCTTGATGATGTCCTGGCCGTCGGAAAGCTCTTCCCACACAGTCTTGCTGCCGTCGAGATCGCGCATCTGGTCCACGTAGGCCAGTTCCACGGTTTCACCAACGGTGATGGTACCGGAATCCGGTTTGTCCATACCTGCGATCATCTTGAACAGCGTGGATTTACCGGCGCCGTTACCGCCGATGATGCCAACAATCGCGCCCGGTGGAACGTGGAACGAGACATTCTCGTACAGCAGGCGGTCGCCGAAGGCCTTGCTGATGCCGTCCACCTCGATCACCTTGTCGCCAAGGCGAGGTCCGGGCGGGATATACAGCTCGTTGGTCTCGTTGCGCTTCTGGAATTCCTGGGAGCTCATCTCCTCGAAGCGGGCCAGGCGTGCCTTGCTCTTGGACTGGCGGCCCTTGGCGTTGGTGCGTACCCACTCCAGCTCGTGTTTGATGGCTTTCTGGTGAGCGGCCTCCTGCTTGGCCTCCATCTCCAGGCGCTTCTCTTTGTTCTCCAGCCACTGACTGTAGTTGCCCTCGAACGGAATGCCGTGGCCACGGTCCAGTTCCAGGATCCAGCCGGCGACGTTGTCCAGGAAGTAACGGTCGTGAGTGATGGCGACAACGGTGCCGTCGTAATCGTGCAGGAAGCGCTCCAGCCAGGCCACGGATTCGGCATCCAGATGGTTGGTAGGCTCATCCAGCAGGAGCATGTCCGGGCCGGACAGCAGCAGGCGGCACAGGGCCACACGGCGGCGCTCGCCACCTGACAGCACTTTTACCTTCTGGTCCCAGGCCGGCAGTCGTAGGGCGTCTGCCGCCACTTCCATCTTCCGCTCTATGTCGTGGCCATCGGTAGCCTGGATAATGGCTTCCAGTTCGCCCTGTTTCTTGGCCAGTTCGTCAAAGTCCGCATCCGGCTCGGCGTAGGCGGCATAAACCTTGTCGAGCTCCGCCAGAGCGTTGTGTACGTGCGCGACGGACTCGTCAACGATTTCCTTTACGGTCTTCTCCTCGTCCAATTCCGGCTCCTGCGGCAGGTAGCCCACATTGATGCCGGGCTGTGGCCGGGCCTCACCGATGTAATCCTGGTCGACACCCGCCATAATACGCAGCAGGGAGGATTTACCGGCGCCGTTCAGACCGAGCACGCCGATTTTGGCGCCCGGGAAGAAGCTCAGAGAGATGTCTTTCAGAATTTCCCGCTTGGGCGGTACCACCTTGCCCACGCGGTTCATGGTGTATACGTATTGAGCCATTTTGGCATATTCCTTTTATCAAACAGTAGCTTGAAAAATGAAAGCACGTCAGGCGACTGATCGAGGACTTCGGGGTGAGCGATCCGGGATCGTCAAAATCAGGGATGATTTTGTCGAGCGTACAGGGACGTATTTACAGCGTATCCCGGATCGCTCACCCCGAAGGCCGATACCACGGACGTCGGTACCTGAGAACAATAACCGGGTAAGGTATCTAAAGCGTTCCGCGATAGCAATTGACAGCCTCCGGTGTGCCGGTATCTGCGGACGGCATAAAGGATGATTTTCAACCCGCTTTCAAGATAGAATAGCGGCCCAATTTTTCAGGGGTTCCGGCTTGCAAAGAGGCATCGCCGGGCCAGCCATACAGACAGGGGCAGCACATCCATGTTTACTCGTGATATGAAAATCGCCGGTTTCGATGACGAACTTTGGAACGCTATGCAGGCGGAAGAAAAGCGCCAGGAAGCACACATCGAACTGATCGCGTCTGAAAACTACACCAGCCCGCGGGTGATGGAAGCCCAAGGTAGTGTGCTGACCAACAAGTACGCTGAAGGTTACCCCGGCAAGCGTTACTACGGTGGCTGCGAGTTTGTGGACATCGCTGAGGATCTGGCCATTGCCCGCGCCAAGGAGCTGTTTGGTGCTGCCTACGCCAACGTGCAGCCGCATTCCGGTTCACAGGCCAACTCTGCGGTGTTCATGGCGCTGCTCAAGCCCGGTGATACCGTTCTGGGTATGAGTCTTGCTCACGGTGGCCACCTGACCCACGGTGCCAGCGTGAACTTCTCCGGCAAGATCTACAACGCGGTTCAGTATGGCCTGAACCCGGAGACCGGTCTGATCGATTATGACGAAGTGGAAGCTCTGGCTGTCGAGCACAAGCCGAAAATGATCATCGCGGGCTTCTCTGCTTACTCGCAGGAGCTGGACTTTGCCCGTTTCCGTGCCATCGCCGACAAGGTGGGCGCGTATCTGTTTGTTGACATGGCCCACGTGGCTGGTCTGGTCGCCGCTGGCGTCTACCCGGATCCGGTACCTCACGCCCACGTAGTTGCGACCACCACGCACAAAACCCTGCGCGGCCCCCGTGGCGGTCTGATCCTGGCCTGTGACGACGAAGATCTGCAGAAGAAGCTGAACTCTGCTGTGTTCCCGGGCGGTCAGGGCGGCCCGTTGATGCACGTGATTGCGGCCAAGGCCGTGTGCTTCAAGGAAGCCATGAGCGACGAGTTCAAGGCCTACCAGCAGCAGGTCGTGAAGAACGCCGCCGCCATGGCAGAGGTGTTCATCGAGCGCGGCTTTGACGTGGTTTCCGGTGGTACCAAGAACCACCTGTTCCTGGTGAGCCTGATCAAACAGGACATTACCGGTAAAGACGCGGATGCCGCACTGGGCAAAGCGCACATTACCGTGAACAAGAACGCCGTGCCGAACGATCCTCGTTCACCGTTCGTAACGTCCGGACTGCGCATTGGTACTCCGGCGGTGACCACACGCGGCTTCAAGGAAGCCGAGTGTCGGAATCTGGCGGGCTGGATGTGTGACATCCTTGATAACCTTGAAGACGAAGCGGTTAATAGCCGTGTGCGGGAGCAGGTGGAAGCTGTCTGCGCGCGGTTCCCGGTCTACGGCTAACAGGCTTAGAGACAGGTCAGCCCGGGCGCTCCGGTGAGTGCCCGGGTTCTTTCTTTCCGGAGCAGGTGATTTATGCATTGTCCTTTCTGTGGTGAAGCCGATACCAAGGTGATTGATTCGCGCCTGGTGGCCGAGGGTGACCAGGTTCGCCGCCGCAGGGAGTGTCTGTCCTGCCGTGAGCGATTTACCACCTTTGAAACTGCCGAGTTGGTGATGCCCCGGGTCGTTAAGCAGGACGGTACCCGGCAGCCATTTGATGAAGAAAAGCTGCGGGCCGGCATCATGAAAGCTCTGGAAAAACGTCCGGTCAGCATTGAGGAAATCGATGCCGCCCTGAACCGTATCAAGTATCGTCTCCGCTCCACTGGTGAGCGCGAGGTCAAGTCGATGCAGTTGGGTGAGGAGGTAATGACCGAGCTGCGCCAACTGGACAAGGTTGCCTACGTGCGTTTTGCGTCGGTTTACCGCAGTTTTCAGGACATCAACGAGTTCAAGGAAGAGATCGAGCGGCTGTCCCAGGGCAATGGTGATGCCGCGGTGGATGTTGCCAGGGCATTGGTGGATAACGGTACAGACAAAGGCAAGGCATGATTTCGGACCGTGATCGGGCAATGATGGCCCGGGCCGTTCAACTGGCCTGGCGCGGTCGCTATTCCACCCATCCCAATCCCCGTGTTGGTTGTGTTATTGCCAAAGGCGATCTGATTGTGGGCGAGGGCTGGCACGAGCGTGCCGGTGAAGCCCATGCGGAAGTGCGTGCTTTGAGCCAGGCAGGCCATGAGGCTCGGGGAGCCACCGCCTACGTTACGCTGGAGCCGTGCAGCCACTACGGGCGCACGCCGCCCTGCGCACGGGCACTGATAGATGCCGGTGTGGCCCATGTGTTTGCCGCCACCAAAGACCCCAATCCGTCTGTGTCCGGTCGGGGGCTGGATATGCTCAGGGAGGCTGGCATACGGGTGACCGAAGGCGTGATGGCCGATGAGGCTGCGCGTCTGAATCCTGGCTTCATGAAGCGTATGAATACCGGCCGCCCCTGGGTTCGGCTGAAGATGGCGGCCAGTCTCGATGGCCGGACCGCCATGGCCAGTGGTGAAAGCCAGTGGATAACCGGCCCGGAGGCGCGCGCGGATGTGCAGCGTTTGCGGGCGATCAGCGACGCCATCCTCACCGGGGTAGGTACGGTACTGGCGGATGACCCCTCGTTGACCGTTCGGCGGGACGAGATGGGCGATATCGGCGATGCCACGGATCCGTCCCGGCAGCCGTTGCGGGTGATCGCCGACCGGGATGCCCGTACGCCGGCCACCGCCAGGATTCTTCAGGGTGGTAATGTGCAGGTATTCTGCGCCAGTTCGACACTGGCCTCCGGCCCGGCCCAGGATCTGGCTGCGCTGGGCGTCAGCCTGACCGGGGTTGCCTGGAAAGATAACGGTGTTGATGTCGCCGAGTTGCTGGACGCGCTGGGAGAGCTTGGTATTAACGAGTTGCTGGTTGAAGCCGGCCCTACGCTGGCCGGTACGTTCATCGGTGAAAATCTTGTGGACGAGCTCTGGCTCTACCAGGCCCCGGTTTTCCTGGGTAGTACCGGCAGGCCGACAGCGCATTTGCCGCTGGAGACCATGGCCGACAAAGTGCAATGGAAGGTGCTGGATCGTCGTCAGGTGGGTGAGGATCAGCGTCTGATCCTGGCTCGCCACTAATCATTCAATCCATTCCCCGTGAACCGGCTAGACTGTCGGGAGGGGTGAAAGGGTGCAGAACCGTATGGCACTGAACAGCATTGAAGAAATCATTGAAGACATTCGCCAGGGCAAAATGGTCATCCTGATGGATGATGAGGATCGCGAGAATGAGGGCGACCTGGTGATGGCGGCGGAGCACTGCACGGCAGAGGCCATCAACTTCATGGCACGCTTTGGCCGCGGACTCATCTGTATGCCCATGACCCGTGATCGCTGCGAACAGCTGGGTCTGCCGTTGATGGTTCAGCAGAATGCTTCTGGCTTCGGAACCAAATTTACCCTGTCTATCGAAGCCCGTGAGGGTGTTACCACGGGAATTTCTGCAGCGGACCGGGCTCGTACCGTGCAGGCAGCGGTTGCCCGGGATGCCAAGGCTTCTGACCTCGTTCAACCGGGACATATTTTCCCGTTGATGTCCGATCCTGGTGGCGTTCTCAGCCGTGCCGGTCACACCGAAGCGTCGTGCGATCTGGCGGCCCTGGCTGGCTGTGAGCCTGCCGGTGTGATCTGTGAAATCATGAATGATGACGGCTCCATGGCACGGCGCCCGGATTTGGAGAAGTTCGCAGAAGAGCATGATCTGAAGATCGGCACCATCGCAGACCTGATTCATTACCGCACTATGAACGAGCGCACGGTGGAGTGCGTGGAACAGAACGAACTGGATACCGAGTACGGCCTGTTCAAACTGCACACCTACCGGGACAATATCCAGGGTGCTACCCATCTGGCTATGGTAATGGGCGATATCCAGCCGGAGGAGCCGGTGTTTGTGCGTGTGCACATTACCGATACCCTGCGCGATCTGCTGGGTGCACGCCGCAAAGATTCCCGGAGCTGGCCGCTGCATCACGCACTGGAGAAGGTTGCGGAAGAAGGCAAAGGCGTGGTGGTGCTGCTTAACAGTGCTGAAGACAGCTACAACCTGGAAGACCGGATTCAGGAGTTCTTTGACAAAGGGCAGGGATCCTCAGGCAAGGGCAGTTCCGGCGTGTATTTCACCGTCGGTACCGGTTCCCAGATTCTCCGGGATCTTGGAGTCGGTAAAATGCGCTTGCTCAGTCCGCCGGTTAAATTCTCCGCCATCTCCGGTTTCGACCTGGAAGTGGTGGAATACGTACCTTACGCCCCCGAATGATAAACCCGGTTATCGCCAATAAGGCGATGACCCGTGAAGGAGCCCGAGATGGCAGATATCAAAGTAATTGAAGGTGATTTTACCCAGTGCAGCGGCCGCTATGCGCTGGTGGTTGGCCGGTTTAACGGCTTTGTGGTGGAAAGTCTGGTGGAAGGTGCAGTGGATACCTTGCGTCGTCACGGCATTTCCAATGATGACATTGCCATTATCCGTGTGCCGGGTGCCTATGAAATGCCACTGGCGGTCAAGCGTGTTGCCGAAACCTCGGACTACGACGCCATTATCGCCCTTGGCGCGGTAATTCGTGGTGGTACTCCGCACTTTGAATACGTGGCGGGCGAGGCCTCCAGCGGCCTGGGCGCTGTCAGCCTGGAAACCGATGTCCCGGTTACCTTCGGCGTATTGACCGTAGATTCCATTGAGCAGGCCATCGAACGCTCCGGCACGAAGGCCGGCAACAAGGGCGCGGAAGCCGCCATTACTGCCCTGGAAATGGTCAGTCTGTTCAAAAAGTTGGGTGAGTAATGAGCGAAGCGGGTGACACTTCTCCCCAGCCGGGGAAAACCGGCCAGCCCAAGGCAGGCGATCGCCGCCGGGCACGGGCGCTGGCCATGCAGGGTTTGTATCAGCGGCACTTCAGCAAAACGCCGATTTCTGATATCGAAGCCGAGTTCATGGTCGACAACGACATGAGCAAGGTCGATATCATGTATTTTCGGGATCTTCTGCGTGGCGTTTACCGCGAGCAGGCAGAGCTCGACAAACTGCTGGAGCCGTTTCTGGATCGTCCCCTCAAGGAGGTCGACCCGGTTGAACTGGCGATCGTTCGCCTGGGCGCCTATGAGCTGAAACACCGCATCGATGTGCCCTATAAAGTGGTCATCAACGAGGGTATTGAAATGGCCAAGCGCTTTGGTGGCACCGAAGGGCACAAGTTCGTGAACAGCATTCTGGACAAACTCAGCCGCCGGCTTCGCCTGGCCGAGACCCGCCCGCGTTGATTCATGGGTGAATTTGAGCTGATCCGGAAGTATTTCCAGCCGCTGGCCGATGGTGCCGGGCAGGATCAGCTCCTTCTCGGTCCCGGCGACGACTGTGCGATCCAGCGGGTATCGCCGGGGCTGGATCTGGTGTTTTCTGTGGACACCCTGGTAGAGGGCGTTCATTTTCCTTCCGATTATTCGCCAGATTATCTCGGATGGCGAGCTCTGTCGGTTGCGGTAAGTGATTTGGCCGCGATGGGCGCAAGCCCGGTCTGTTTTACTCTGGCTTTAACCTTGCCAGACGCCAATCAGGGCTGGCTGAAGCCGTTTTCAGAGGGGCTGGCCCGGGCCAGCAAAGCCTTTGGTATCGCCCTGGCGGGCGGAGATACTACCCGTGGCCCCCTGACAATCAGCATCCAGGTGCACGGAACTGTTGAGAGTGGGCGTGCGCTGTATCGATCCGGCGCGAAGCCCGGCGACCTGATATGTGTCAGCGGCACGCTCGGGGCGGCCGGTGCCGCTCTTGATTACCTTGCTGCCCCCGCGCCCTCACCGGCCCAGCTCGCCTTGTTGTCACGTTATCATTTCCCGCAGCCTCGTCTGTCACTGGGTCAGCAGCTGGCGGGCTGCGCCTCCTCTGCCATAGATATTTCTGACGGGCTCCTGGCGGATCTCGGCCATATCCTTGATGCCTCGGGGGCCGGAGCGCGAATCGACACGGAACGTATACCGATGATGGCAGAGTTGGTTGCATTAAAGGGTGAGAACGCCCGGGATCTGGCGTTGGGAGCAGGAGATGACTATGAGCTTTGCATCACCATCCCGCCAGAAACCTTCGGCACTCTTGACGACTCTGTGGCCCGTGAGCTGACGGTCATTGGAGAGATTACTTCGGAGCCTGGCCTTCAGCTGAGCGGGCCGGTCTCTGGCGTCATTCAAGGATATGAGCACTTTGGGAGACCCGCATGAGTGATGAGCTGATGCCTGAACCGGACGCCGCCCAGGTCATCTTGCCCCCTGGCTTTCTGAAAAACCCGGTCCACCTGTTGGCCTTCGGTTTTGGCAGCGGTGCAGCGCCCAGAGCGCCGGGAACCTGGGGTAGCCTCGCCGCTATTCCGGTTTGGTATGCCTTTTCCTGGATGCCTCCGTTGGCCTACTGGCTCGTGGTTCTGGCGGCGTTTCTGGTGGGTATCTGGTTGTGTGGCAAAACCGCGACAGACCTGAAAGTGCATGATCACGGCGGTATTGTATGGGATGAATTTGTGGGGATGTGGATTGCCCTGGGCCTGTTTCCGGATCAGCTTTACGGGGTGCTCATGGCGTTCATGCTGTTCCGGCTGTTTGACGTGTGGAAGCCCTGGCCCATTAACTGGCTGGATGAGCGCTTGCCCGGCGGGCTCGGGATTATGGTGGACGATGTCGTCGCCGGGGCCATGGCGCTGGGTTGCCTTTGGGCGATTGACGTCTGGGTGATGCCCTATATTATCTAGCTGGGCATCACCCATTCGGTCTGTCGGGTAGGTTAGTGCACCTGCTGCTCTTCTGGCAGCATGCGAACAACATGCAGAAAGCGTTTAAGGCCGACTTCTGCCCGCTCTCTTGAGGCAAAAGGCCCGCTATCGAAGCCCTCGCGGGTTGTAAAGTACCATTTGCTCCCTACGCAGAAAAAACGACTGCTGCGAAACGGGACGGGGCCTTGCTCTCCTGTCCTGCGCTGAGTGTCCATGGTTTCTCCTGAGCCCACTTGTTCTTTTCTTCTCGGGCTGTGCGTTGTGTAAGCCGACTTGTTTAAAATTAATCCAATTGCAGCCGAATTCAACAATTTTTTACATTCTTACGTTGGGCGTCACATTCCGGACCTTCCTGCAGTGAAAGTGAATTCCGTTGCGTGCCTTGCTCTGATCCGCCCGGATGGTCAGAATGCTTGGCAGAGTTGTCCTCAACATTGCAGGCCGTGCCAACGGCCATCCCTATGGATAAGGAGATGAAGTGAGTATGTGTCACGTTCCAAGGCTTTTCAAGTTGCTGGCTGTTCTGGCGAGCGTTGTCATGGCGGGCTGTGCATCGAGTGTGGCCAGAGTGGATACCTGGGAAGGCCAGTTGCCGGCGACGACAAAACCGGCTGTGCTGCAGGCGCCCGGTGAGATACAGGTGATCAGTGTGAATGGTCGGAACATGACCAACTTCCTGATTGAGGATCTGGCACTGGACTACGGTTTGTTGCCGGGAGAGAACGAGGTGGTGTTCCGCTACAAAACCATCTGGGCGAAGAGTGGTGTGGTACGCAACGGCGAATCCAAAGTGCATGTTATCGAGAGCAGCACTCAGGTGGCGCGTTTCACGGCGAGCCCGGACGCAGTCTATGGTTTCGAGTTTGATAAGCCGGCAAGTCGCCAGGAAGCCGAAACCATGATGGAGAGCTTTTCAGCAAAGATCGTGGCCGGCAATGGCACTGTCGTGGCGGTATCTGAGGAGTGGGACGGACAGTCCCGGCTGACGGACAACCGCACTCCGGTTCCGGCTTCCGGGGGCGAGAGCACCAGCCGGCCCCAGGAAGGCAGCACTCTGGAGCAGCTCAAAGCCATTTGGGCCGATGCTTCTGATGAAGACAAGAAAGCCTTTTTGCGTTGGGCATTCGAATAACCCGGCGCCGGGCCTGCGGGCCCGGCTATCTTCTGAATCTGCCCAGCCCGCCTTTCAGCAGTTTTTCCACGTAGGCAAGGACATCGTCGGTCAGGTTGTGTTGTGGTTCCGGAAACTGCTCATGGCCCTGATCGGGGCCCAGCTCCGCTGCAGCTTTCTCTATCGCTTCCAGACTGTCGTGTACCAGTTCCGGTAGCTGGTCGCTGTCGGCGACCACGTCCGGGCAAAGAGTAAAGTTCAGGGTGAGCTGGCCCTGGTAGCTGACCGCAACAATCACCAACCCAAGGCTGTCGAATAATGGGGCACTGTTGTACTGGCGCACCAGTCGGGCACCTTGCAGGTACAGCGGTACCTGCGGGCCCGGTACGTTGGTAATCGGCACGTTGAACAGTGGCTGGTAGCGCTGTGCGACCTGCAGCTCGGAATACAGGCGGGCGGACAGTGCCAGCAGCGTTGACGGAAGTAGCTCGGTCAGCCGGTCTGCGGCTATGGCTTCACGGTAGGGCTCGGATTCAACCGCATTGCGGTGAATTCGCCGGATCCGGGCTGCCGGGTTGGGTTCTGCGGTGGCCAGGTCCAGCAACATGGCTGACATCTGATTGCCGGTGGCCTTGCGAAGACTGCTGGAACGAACCGAGATCGGCGTCATAGCGACCAGCGAGGATTTCGTTTCTATGTTCTGGTTGGCGAGGTATCGGGCCAGGGATTCGGCACACAGGCCGAGGACCACATCATTCAGGGTGACGTCGACCAATGAGCCCTTGATGGCTTTGAGCCGGGACAAGTCCACGCTGGTTGAGACAATTCGCCGGTTGGCGGTAATCTGCCGGTTGAAGGGGCTGTGGGGCGCGGTGAACAAGGGCAGTGGCAATGGCAGCTTGTGTAATTGCTTCTGGATCAGCCCACGGGTGGTGGCTTCGGCGGCGTTATAGGCCAGAGAGGCCAGCTGCATCGGCGTTTTCAGCATGTTGGCGCCGGCCTGCAGGAAAACCCGCTCTTCTGAAGGTTCCTGCCTTGGCAGCCAGGGACGTGGTGGCGTGATGGTTCTCGGGCTGGGTGTGTACTCCAGTAGCTTGCCCATGATTTCCTCACCGCTAAACGCGTCAATGGCGGCATGGTGCAGCTTCACGATCAGTGCAAACCCTTCTTTTTCACCCTCCGGATCGTCGATCCGGAAACCATCGACAAAGGTGATGTGCCAGAGTGGTCGGTCCCGTTTCAGCGGCTCTTCAAGAATCTTCGAGGCCAGGGATATCAGGCTGGCCTGCTTGCCGTGTTCGCCAAGGTTTACGTAGGCCAGGTGCCGCTCGATGCTGAAATCGGCGTCGTCCACCCAATAGGGGCGGCCAAGCCGGAGAGGGATTTCTTTCAGCTTCTGGCGGAACAGAGGTACCACGTGGAGCCGGCTGCGCAGATAGGCGACGAAGGTGCTGAATGCCAGTGGGTTGGACAGCCCGCTGGCATCGAACAGATAAATGCCGCCGATGTGCATCGGTGTGGTGTCCGATTCCAGATACAGGAACGAGGCATCCAGTTCCGACAGCTGACGCATGGAACGCACTCCTTGTGTTTCTCGTTGTATTCGGCTGGTCAGTATACTTCAGGTCGTGAATTCGCCGGTTGGCCCCTTTGCCTCAGGAATCGGCAGGCTTGAGCCACTGGCTGAGGTTCTGGTCTTCGCTCAGCCTATTCCAGAACCACATCAGTGCCTTGCCTTTGTCTTCACTGTGGCGGGCCAGGTGAATGGCGATCGGGGGGCGTGGTTCGTGCACGGCTTTCGCCACCAGCCGGCCTGAAGCCAGTGCCTCCCGGATGCGTGGCAAGGGCAGCCAGCCAACGCCAAGGCCTGCTTCCTGTATGGCAATTTTCTGGTCGATGTTGGTGACGGTCAAGGTTCGTTGGCGCAGGAAGATGCCGGCATGGCCGGGTGGCAGCGCGCGGGAGGTGTCGGCGGCAACGGCAGCGGGAAATGGGGCGATGTCGCTTTCTGTCAGGGGTTCTTCTGCCTGGGCCAAAGGGTGGTTGGCCGCCACGGCAAAGACGAAAGGTATCTCGCCCAGTGGCTTGGTGGTAAAGCTTCCGGCGGGCTTGCTGAGCTGATCTGCGCCGATCACCATGTCGACGCGCCGGCTTTGCAGGGCGTCCCAGGCGCCTGCAAAGACCTCCTCCACCACCTGTACATCCACTGGAACGCCCAATTGGTAAAAAGCGTCAATCGCCGGAAACAGGCATTGTGCCGGCAGCAGCGAGTTGAATCCTATTCTAAGCCTGGTTTCCCAGCCCTGAGCTACCTGGCGGGTAGAGTGAGCCAGGTTCTCGGCGGCTTCAAGCAGCGAGCGGCCTTCCTCCAGCAGGTAACGACCGGCGGGCGTGAGCACGGCTTTGTGGCCGGTTCGGTCAAAGACACTGACGCTGAGGTCTTCCTCAAGCTTCTGAACGGTGTAACTGATGGCCGAGGGAACCCGGAACAGTTCGCTGGCGGCACCGGCAAAACTGCCCTTGCGGTCGATAGCGTCCAGTACTTTGAGTGCGTCGATGGTAATGGCTGTATGCATGTTCGAATAATCTGAAAGTGTTTGCCAGAAATGCTTGCTATCAGCCTAGCAGCACAGTCGTTAGCCTGTCTCTATTAATTCAGAACCGGGTCGGCCCCATCACACTTCATCAGGGCAAATGTCATGGTGGCTGACCTCGCAGGAGGGTAGTTATGGGCTTGTTGGTTGACGGCTGTTGGCACGATCAGTGGTATGACACGGGCAGAACCGGCGGCAAGTTTGAGCGCGAAGCGGCGCGGTTCCGGAACTGGGTAACCGCTGACGGCTCCGCCGGGCCGGCCGGAGAGGGTGGTTTTCCTGTAGTGAGTGGCCGGTATCACTTGTATGTTTCCATGGCCTGCCCCTGGGCCCACCGCACCCTGATTTTCCGGAAGCTCAAAGGTCTGGAGAGCCATATTTCGGTGTCTGTCGTGCACCCGGACATGGTGGAAAACGGCTGGGAGTTCCGGCCCGGTCGCAAAGAACATCAAGACGACTTGTATAATTTTGACTTCATGCACCAGATCTATACCCGTGCCGCCCCGCATTATTCTGGCCGGGTCACGGTGCCGGTGTTGTGGGACAAAGAGCGCGAAACCATTGTCAGTAATGAATCCGCAGATATTATCCGGATGTTCAATTCCGCCTTTGATGGCCTTGAGGGCGTGAATAACGACCGGGATTTCTACCCGGAAAGCCTGCGTGGTGACATCGAGGCGGTGAATGAGCGGGTTTACCACACGGTGAACAACGGTGTTTACAAAGCAGGGTTCGCGACTGCGCAGGACAAGTATGAGGAGGCCTATCAGGCCCTGTTCGACTCCCTGGACTGGCTGGAAGAAAGGCTGGCGGGGAAGCGCTATCTCACCGGTAACCGGCTAACCGAGGCCGATTGGCGGCTGTTCACCACGTTGATCCGATTTGATGCGGTGTATTACAGCCACTTCAAATGCAACCGCCAGCAGATCCGCGACTATCCGAATCTGTCCGGCTATGTGCGGGAGCTATATCAGGTGCCGGGCGTGGCTGAAACCGTGGATCTGGGCCAGATCAAGCGTCACTACTACGTAAGTCAGCGCACCATTAACCCAACGCAGATTGTGCCGGTGGGGCCAGAGCTGGAATTCGAAGCACCCCACGGGCGTGAACATCTCGGCTGAAAGGGCCTGGTCGACTAGCTGACCCGGGCTACCGCCACTTCGGTCAATAGTTCCAGCGCCTGCCGGTGCTCAGAGCCCGGCAGGCAGGCCAGCAGGTCTCTCGCGATCTGCGCCTGCTCTTTTGCCTTTGTCATGGTGTATTCGATGGCACCGGACGCCTTCACGATATCCAGTACTTTCGGCAGGTCGTCCAGCCCTCCCTTCCGGATGGCCTGGCGGATCAGCTGCCTTTCGGCTTCGCTACCATTGGCCATGGCGTAGATCAGCGGCAGGGTGGTTTTGCCTTCCGCCAGGTCGTCTCCCACGTTCTTGCCCATGGTTTCGGCATCGCCCTGATAATCGAGAACGTCATCAACCAGCTGGAATGCCAGCCCGAGGTGTTTGCCATAGTCTTTCAGGGCATTTTCCTGTTCCGCGCTGGCTCCGGCCAGCAGGGCGCCCGTGTGGGACGCGGCTTCAAACAGCATGGCGGTCTTGTTGTGGATAACGACCATATACTGGTCTTCGCTCAAGTCCGGGTTCTTCACATTCATCAGCTGCATGACCTCGCCCTCGGCAATAACGGCCGTGGCGTGCGACAGCACGTTCATGATCGGCAGGCTCTGCAGCTCGACCATCATTTCGAAGGCCCGGGCATAGAGGAAATCGCCGACCAGCACGCTGGGCGCGTTGCCCCATTTTGCGTTGGCTGTGCTGCGGCCGCGGCGCATATCGGAGGTGTCTACCACATCGTCGTGCAGCAGGGTGGCGGTATGCAGGAATTCAATCACGGCAGCCAGCTTCAGATGATCGTCTTTCTGGTAGCCGGCGGCCTGGCTGGCCAGGAGAACCAGCAAAGGTCGCAGGCGTTTGCCGCCGCTTTCGATAATGTACTGGGCGATTTTCTCAACCAGCGGGACATCGGAAGCGAGCCGCTTGATGATAAGGTCGTTAACGCGGCTGAAATCATCCGCTACGGTGTCGTAGATGCGCTGGGCTGTCATCGGGCCGGTAAGTCCCTTGCTGGTGTTTTCGTTGAGTTTTCGGGCAGGTCGCGGCAATGCTAGGTATTGCTGCTTACAGTGTCAACTTGAGCCGGAATCCGGCTTGTATTGGTCGACGGGTTTTCGTACAATCACGCGCCCAACTCATCCCAACCTGCGCTCCCTGCAATAGGGTCGCCAGAGCGCTTCCCTTAGAACCAGGTGGATAAGAGCAGGGATGGGTCAATCGCGGAGACTATGAATGTACGCAGTTATTGTTAGCGGTGGTAAGCAGCACCGTGTAAAAGAAGGCGAAACTCTGAAGCTGGAAAAGCTGGAAGTTGAAACCGGCGGTTCCGTTGAGTTTGATCGTGTTCTTCTGGTTGCCAATGGCGACGACGTAAAAGTTGGCGCTCCGGTTGTTGAAGGTGCCAAGGTGACCGCAGAAGTGGTTAGCCACGGTCGTCACGACAAAGTGAACATCATCAAGTTCCGTCGTCGTAAGCATCACATGAAGCGTCAGGGCCACCGTCAGTGGTTTACTGAAGTCAAGATCACGGGTATCCAGGGCTAAGCCCTCGAATAACCCCTTAATGAAGGAGGCTGGTAATGGCTCATAAAAAGGCAGCAGGTAGTACCCGTAACGGTCGCGATTCCGAGTCGAAACGACTTGGTGTCAAGCGCTACGGTGGCGAGTCTGTATCTGCAGGCAGCATCATCGTTCGTCAG
This sequence comes from Marinobacter sp. MBR-105, assembly GCF_053628895.1. Lineage (NCBI taxonomy): Bacteria > Pseudomonadati > Pseudomonadota > Gammaproteobacteria > Pseudomonadales > Marinobacteraceae > Marinobacter > Marinobacter sp. MBR-105. The sequence continues at coordinate 124,569 of NZ_JBRJHG010000012.1, forward strand.
CGTGGCACCCGTTTCCACGCTGGCAGCAACGTAGGCATTGGCAAGGACCACACCCTGTTCGCGAAAGCGGAAGGTCAGGTGAAGTTCGAAACCAAAGGCCCGCAGAACCGCAAGTTCGTAAGCATCGTTCCGGCTGCGTAAGCAGCGGCGATCCGGTTCTGTTGAACCTTGGGTTTGCCTGATATGCTGATTTAGTCAGTTCTCAGGTGAATCCGGAGCCCCGCAAAGCTTCCTTGAGGCTGCGGGGCTTTTTAGTTTATGCAAAGGCATTTGGCGTATGAAATTTGTAGACGAAGCCACCATCATTGTTGAAGCCGGTAAAGGCGGGCATGGTTGCCTGAGCTTCCGGCGGGAAAAGTACGTGCCAAAGGGTGGTCCCGACGGCGGTGACGGTGGGGATGGCGGTTCCGTCTATCTGGAGGCGGACAGCGCACTCAATACCCTGATTGATTACCGCTTCCAGCGTAAATACAAGGCCCAGAATGGTGAGCCGGGCGCTGGCCGTAACTGCACCGGTACTAAAGGCGAAGATCTGGTGCTACCGGTGCCGGTTGGCACGACAGTGGTGGATATGGATACCCATGAAGTGCTGGGAGATCTCACCAAAGAAGGTCAGCGTCTGAAAGTGGCTCAGGGTGGTTTTCACGGCCTTGGCAATACCCGTTTCAAGTCGTCCGTTAATCGTGCTCCGCGCCAGACCTCCAAAGGGTCTGAGGGTGAGGCGCGTAATCTGCGTCTGGAACTGAAGGTTCTGGCCGATGTCGGTTTGCTGGGTTTGCCCAATGCCGGCAAGTCTACGTTCATCCGGTCGGTTTCCGCCGCGCGCCCGAAGGTAGCGGATTATCCCTTCACCACCCTGGTACCAAATCTTGGTGTGGTCAGTGTGCAGGCTCATCAAAGCTTTGTTATTGCCGATATTCCTGGTTTGATTGAGGGGGCAGCCGAGGGTGCGGGGCTTGGTATTCGTTTCCTGAAGCACCTGGTCCGGACGCGCTTGTTGCTGCACCTGGTGGATGTTGCTCCATATGACGGCTCGTCCCCGGCCGACGCGGTCAGGGCGATTGCCCACGAGCTCGAAAAGTTCAGTGAAACGCTGGCCAGCCGTCCTCGTTGGCTGGTGCTGAACAAGGTCGATATGGTCGCCGAGGAAGATCGTGAGGCCCATTGTCAGGCTATTGTTGATGAGCTTGGCTGGGAGGGGCCTGTGTTCCGCATTTCGGCGCTGAGTGGTGAGGGCACCAAACCTCTGGTGCAGGCCGTGATGCGCTGGATTGAGGAACAGGCCGAGCAGGAAGCCGACAATCCCGATTTCGCTGAGCAGGAAGCCGCGCGCAGGCGTCGCATGGACGAAGAGGCCCGTCAGAAAATTGAGGCGGATCGTCAGGCCCGTAGAGCGGCCCGTAACGCGGATGATGACGACGACTTTGACGACGATGATTACGACGTTGAAGTGGTTTACGCACCGGAATAACTCACTAACGGAAGAGACTGTAGCGCTATCATGAGTGAACGCCTTCAGCTTCGACAGGCCCGCCGTCTGGTGGTCAAGATCGGTAGTGCCTTGCTGACCAATGATGGCAAAGGTCTGGATGTGGCCGCGTTGGGGTTGTGGGTAGATCAGATCGCCGAGCTGATTGCCGAAGGGGTGGAGGTGGTGGTGGTGTCCTCCGGCTCGGTCGCCGAAGGCATGAGTCGCCTTGGTTGGACAGTTCGCCCCCAGCACTTGCACGAGTTGCAGGCTGCGGCTGCTGTGGGGCAGATGGGGCTTGTGCAGACCTGGGAGGCCCAGTTCAAGCGCCATGATATCCATACGGCGCAGATTCTGCTGACCCACGACGACCTCTCCGACCGCAAGCGTTACCTGAACGGCCGCAGTACCCTGCGTACGTTGCTGGATTACGGTGTGGTGCCGATCGTGAACGAGAACGATACGGTGGTGACCGACGAGATCCGCTTTGGTGATAACGACACCCTGGGTGCGCTGGTGGCCAACCTGATTGAGGCGGATGGTCTGATTATTCTGACCGATCAGGTGGGGTTGTTTAATAAAGACCCCCGCAAGCACGGCGATGCCGTGCTTGTGACCGAGCGCAGGGCGGAAGATCGCGAGCTGGATGCCATGGCCGGCGGTGGTGCCGGAGCGCTCGGGCGTGGTGGTATGCAGACCAAGCTGAGGGCGGCCCGGTTAGCGGCCCGCTCAGGCGCGTTTACGGTGATTGTTGGTGGCCGGATTGAGCATGTGATTGCCCGATTACGCCAGGGTGATGTGATTGGTACCTTGCTGTTGCCGGAGCAGGGGCGGCTGGCGGCCAGAAAGCAGTGGATTGCCAGTCACTTGCAAACCCGGGGCAAGCTCACGCTGGATGATGGTGCGGTGAAGGTATTGCGCCAGGGTGGGCGGAGTCTGTTGCCGGTGGGTGTGAAAGCGGTGTCCGGGCAGTTCCGGAGGGGGGAGATGGTCTCCTGTGTCGATCTGACTGGCAAAGAAATCGCGCGGGGGCTGGTTAACTATGATGCTGATGAGGCCAGGGCTATCGCGGGCCGGTCCAGTGATCGCATTAATGATGTTCTGGGTTATGTGTCCGATGAGGAGATGATCCATCGGGACAATCTGGTGGTGGTTTGACCATTTGCGCTTGATTCAGGCACAAAAAAACCGGCTGGCTAGCCGGTTTTTTTAATTCTGAACAAAATCAGGCGCTTTTCAGGGCCTTGATTTTGGCGTTCAGGCGGCTCTTGTGGCGAGCAATCTTGTTCTTGGCGAAGATGCCTTTGTTGACCATGCTGTCCATGATCGGCTGAGCTTCTTTCAGAGCAGCCTGGGCTTCATCGTGGTTGCCGGCCTTGATCTTGGCGTCGACCTTTTTCATGTAGGTGCGTGCCATGGAACGCAGGCTGGCGTTATGCTTGCGGTTTTTCTCGTTCTGACGAGCGCGCTTCTTGGCTTGCGGGGAATTTGCCACCGTAAAACTCCTGAAAATTCGTTGCTATAAAAAAGAAATTTTTACATCGCGGGCGCGCCAAAACCAGCGCGTCGAAATAAATGACGCGGAACTATGCCGCTGAATGCCCGAAATGTCAAGGCCGCCGCACGGTTCGTGCCTCGCCTGCAAAGCCCTGTGATACACTCCGGCATCGCAGCGCTGGGGCTGGCCGGGGGGCGTTACTCCGCCTTGTGGATTACCGAGATGGCCCGTAGCTTCCACTCAGGATTCTGGACGCCGAAATCATGTCTTCCGAACAACGAAAGCCACCCTCAACAGGGAAGTCAGAACCGTCCAGGGCGCCGGGATTGTTGAGATCGTCTGGCGTGGTCGGGATGATGACCATGCTGTCCCGGGTGTTGGGTCTGGTTCGGGATATGGTGATTGCCCGCTATTTTGGCGCGGGAGCGGGGGCTGACGCGTTTTTTGTGGCATTCAAGATTCCCAACTTCCTCCGGCGTCTGTTTGCCGAAGGTGCGTTTTCTCAGGCTTTTGTGCCGGTGTTGTCATCCTATCGGGAAACGCAGGATATTTCGCAAGTGAAACGCCTGGTAGACGCCGTGGCCGGTTCTCTGGGTTTGGTGCTTCTGGCGGTAACTCTTGTTGCGATGCTCGGCTCGCCGGTGCTGACCGCGGTGTTTGCGCCAGGATTTCTGGGTGACGACGTCAAGTTTGCGCTCACCAGCGAGATGCTGCGCATTACCTTTCCGTATCTGCTGTTGATATCCCTGACCGCCTTTGCGGGTGGCATTCTCAACAGTTATGACCGGTTTGCGGTGCCGGCCTTCACTCCGGTCTTACTGAACCTGGCGATGATTTCGGCGGCCATTTTCCTCACACCGGTGATGGATGAGCCGGTGATGGCCCTGGCCTGGGGTGTGTTCATTGCCGGGGCCTTGCAGCTGTTTTTCCAGTTGCCGTTTCTGATGCGCCTGGGGCTTCTGCCCAAGCCTCGGATCGATTATCGGCACGAGGGCGTAAGCCGTATCCTGAAGCTGATGGCGCCGGCGCTGTTCGGGGTTTCGGTCAGCCAGATCAATCTGTTACTGGATACCGTGCTGGCCTCCTTCCTGCAAACCGGGAGCGTGTCCTGGCTGTACTATTCCGACCGTTTGTCGGAGTTGCCATTGGGGGTGTTCGGTATTGCGATCGCCACGGTGATTCTGCCAAGTCTGTCGCGCAAGCATGCGGCAGCATCTGCGGACCAGTTTGCAGCGACCCTGGACTGGGCTGTGCGGGCCGTTCTGCTGATCGGCGTGCCGGCCGCCCTGGCGTTGGCTTTGCTGGCCGAACCCTTGATCGCAACCCTGTTCCACTACGGCGAAGTGACCGATCGCGATGTCGCGATGTCAGCACAAAGTCTGCGGGCCTATTCGGCGGGTTTGCTGGCGTTCATGTTGATCAAGGTGCTGGCACCGGGTTTTTTCGCCCGGGAAGATACCAAAACCCCGGTAAAGATTGGTGTGATCGCCATGGTCGCCAATATGGTGTTTAACCTGGCGCTGATCGTGCCGCTGGCGCATGCCGGGCTTGCGCTGGCGACATCGCTTTCTGCCTGGCTCAACGGTTATCTGCTCTGGCGCGGACTTCGCAAGGAAGGCGCCTGGAAAAGCCAGTCGGGCTGGCCGAAGTTCCTGATGCAGCTGGCGTTTGCGAACAGCGCGCTGGCAGCGGTGATCCTCTGGCTGAATGTGCCGGTTGGCCAATGGCTGGCCTTTACTGGCCTGCAGAGGGCTTCGGCAATGACGATTCTGGTTGTGGCTGGGGTTCTCGCCTATTTTGTTGCGCTGGCCCTTGCAGGTGTTCGCGTGCGGCAATTCCGCCAGAAGTAAGGCGTCGTCATTTCTACCACGCCCGCTCCTGGGGTATAATCGCGCGTTTTCTCACCAGTGCGTCGCGCGTTCGCGCCGGCGCGCCGAAAGCCATTGGCAGCATTAGGGTTCGCAGTACATGCGTCTGATTCGAGGCCTGACCAATCTCAAGCGTATCGCGGGAAGTGCGGATTCTCCGCTGGCCGATGGGTGCGTGGCCACTATCGGCAACTTTGACGGCGTTCATCGGGGCCACAAAACCATCATCGATCAGGTCAGAGGCAAGGCTCAGGCACTTAACCTGCCGTCTGTGGTGATGATTTTCGAGCCTCAGCCCCAGGAATTTTTCAAGGGGGCGGAAGCGCCTCCCCGGTTGATGCCGTTTCGCCAGAAATTTGAAGCTCTGCTTGGCGAAGGCGTTGATGTGGTGCTGTGTATCCGCTTTGACGAAACCTTCCGCAGCTATTCCGGCATGGGCTTTATCGAGGATGTGCTGATCCATGGCCTTGGGGTTCGTCACCTGGTGGTGGGCGACGACTTCCGCTTCGGCTGCGACCGGGCCGGCGACTTCAGGCTGTTGCAAAGCGTGGGGCAGGAACGGGGCTTTACAGTTGAGAATACCCGCACCGTTGTCGTGGACGGAGAGCGGGTGAGTAGCACCCGGGTGCGCAACGCCCTGAATGTGAACGGACTTGAGGAAGCCGAGCGACTCTTGGGGCACCCTTACCGGATCCATGGGCGGGTGGTATATGGCCGGCAGCTGGGCCGGCAGATCGGCGCGCCCACCGCCAATATCCTGCTGCATCAGATGCCGGCGCTGAGAGGGGTTTACGTGGTGAGGGCCCGGCTCGATACCGGGGAATGGCGTGATGGCGTGGCGAACATCGGCCTGCGCCCCACGGTAGATGGCAAGCGACCATCGCTGGAAGTGCACCTGTTTGACTTTGCTGGCACACTTTATGGCCAGCACCTGGAAGTCGTGTTCCGCCATGGCCTGCGGGACGAAGTGAAATTCGACTCTGTTGACGAACTTCGGCAACAGATCGCCCGGGATTTTGAGCATGCCCGGGCCTGGTTGGCGGAGAACCCCGCCACCCCGGAAACCTGATTCAACTGACCAACCAAGAGTACGCACACAGACATGAGCGACTACAAGCATACCCTGAATCTGCCGGAAACCGCGTTCCCCATGCGCGGTAACCTGGCCAAGCGCGAGCCGGACATGCTCAAGCACTGGCAGGACCTGAACGTTTACGGCAATCTGCGCAAGCAGCGCCAAGGTCGTGAGAAGTTCATCCTGCACGATGGCCCTCCCTACGCTAACGGCAGCATTCACATCGGGCATGCGGTCAACAAGATCCTGAAAGACATGATCGTGAAATCCCGCAGTTTCATGGGCTACGATGCACCCTACGTGCCGGGCTGGGATTGCCACGGTCTGCCCATCGAGCACAAGGTTGAGCAGGAAATCGGCAAGGCCGGCGTGAAGGTGGACTACAAAACCTTCCGCCAGGCCTGCCGAGACTACGCCACCAAACAGATCGAAGGCCAGAAGGCCGACTTTATCCGCCTGGGCGTGATGGGTGAGTGGGACAAGCCCTATCTGACCATGGATCCAAAAGTGGAGGCGGGCATTGTCCGGGCGTTGGGTAAGATCGTCGCCAAGGGCCACCTGGTGCGGGGCTTCAAGCCGGTTTACTGGAGTGTGGTTGGTCAGTCCGCACTGGCAGAAGCCGAAGTTGAATACCAGGACAAAACCTCTACCCAGATCGACGTGCGTTTTACCGCCGTCGACCAGGACGCCGTGCTGAACACCTTCGGAACCAGCGAAGGTGAGGGCGATGTATCCCTGGTGATCTGGACCACGACTCCCTGGACGATTCCCGCCAACCAGGCGGTGTCCATCGGTGCCGATATTGAATACGCACTGGTACAGTTAGATGTCGGCCACGGTGCTGAGCGCATGATTCTGGCCACGGACATGGTGCAGGGCATCATGGCTCGCTGGGGTGTGGAAGACTACAAAGTGCTGGCCAACGTCGCCGGTTCCGCACTGGAAAACCAGTTGCTGCACCATCCGGTGTACGACAAGCAAGTGCCTGTGCTGCTGGGTGACCACGTTTCCCTGGAAGCCGGTACCGGTGCAGTACACACAGCGCCTGACCATGGTATGGAAGACTTCGTGGTGGGTAAGGAATACGGCATTGGCACCCTCAACCTGGTGAAAGCCGACGGCACCTATACCGACGCAGCCGGCGAATTCGCTGGTGTGCACGTATACAAGGCCGATGAGCCGGTATGCGCCGCGCTGGAACGCGAAGGCAAGCTGGTACGCTCGGAAAAATTCCGCCACAGCTACCCGCACTGCTGGCGCACCAAGACCCCGCTGATCTACAGGGCTACCCCCCAGTGGTTCATCAGCATGGACAAGCTCAACCTGCGCGCCGATGCCCTGGAAGCCATCAAAGGCGTGCGCTGGGTGCCGGCCTGGGGCCAGAATCGCATCGAGGCCATGTTCGAGCAGAGCCCGGACTGGTGTATTTCTCGTCAGCGCACGTGGGGCGTGCCGATCACCCTGTTTATCCATAAGGAGACTCAGGAGCTGCACCCGAACACCCAGGAACTGATCGAGAAAGTCGCCCAGGCGGTGGAAACCGGCGGCATCGATGCCTGGTACGACATTGACCAGAACGAACTGCTGGGTGCTGACGCCGACCAGTACGAAAAAGTGCTGGATACCCTGGACGTCTGGTTTGACTCGGGTGTCACCCATGACTCTGTATTACGGGTACGTGAAGAATTGGGCCAGTTCCCGGCCGATATGTACCTGGAAGGCTCTGACCAGCATCGTGGCTGGTTCCAGTCATCCCTGAAAACCTCCATTGCCATGAATGGCGTGGCGCCGTACAAGCAAGTGCTCACTCACGGCTTCACTGTGGATGCCAAGGGCTACAAGATGTCCAAGTCCCTGGGTAACGTTATCGCCCCACAGGAAGTCATGAACGAGCTGGGTGCAGACATCCTGCGTTTGTGGGTCTCTGCCACCGACTACAGCGGTGAGATGAGCGTTTCCAAGGATATCCTGCGCCAGACTGCAGACGGCTATCGCCGTATCCGCAACACTGCACGCTTCCTGCTAAGCAACCTGACCGGGTTTGATCCGGACCAGCATATGGTCGCGCCGGAAGACATGATTGCCCTGGACCGCTGGATGGTCGACCGCGCCCTGCAGCTCCAGAACGAACTGCACGAAGACTACGGCAACTATGCCTTCCTTCGGATCTACCAGAAGGTGTACAACTTCTGTGAAGCCACCCTGGGTGGCTTCTACCTGGACATCATCAAGGACCGCCAGTACACCACCCAGGCCGACAGCCTGGCGCGACGTTCCTGCCAGACCGCGCTCTATCATGTAGCTGAAGCCCTGGTGCGCTGGATTGCGCCAATCCTGAGCTTCACCGCTGATGAAATCTGGCAGCACCTGCCGGGTAAGCGCGGCGACACTGTGTTCTACGAAACCTGGTACCAAGGCCTGACTGCGCTTCCGGACGACTTCGAGCTGGGTCGCGACTACTGGCGTGAAATCTACGCTGTGAAAGAGGCGGTCAACAAGTGCCTGGAAGAAGTCCGTGCCCGAGGTGAAATCAAAGGCTCATTGAGCGCGGAAGTGACTCTTTACTGCGAAGGTAGCCTGGCCGAGCGACTGAACTATCTTGGTGAAGAGCTGCGCTTTGTGCTGATTACCTCTGAAGCCACCGTTAAGCCGGTGAGCGAAGCGGCCGGCGTAGAGCAAACCAACCTGGAAGGTCTGCTGGTGAAAGTGACCCCGGCGACTCACGCCAAGTGCGAACGCTGCTGGCACCACCGTGAAGACGTGGGGCAGAACGAGCAGTACAGCGATCTGTGTGGCCGTTGCGTGACCAATGTGGAAGGCCCGGGTGAAACCCGTGCATACGCCTGATGGATGCGGTCATGACTGAAAGCACTGGCAGTAAACTGAAATGGCTGTGGCTGGCGGTGCTGGTCATCGCCATTGACCTGGGCACCAAAGCCATAGCCACGGCTATGCTGACCTACGGTGACCCGGTACCGGTACTGCCCAGTTTCAACCTGACGCTACTGCACAACACTGGCGCGGCATTCAGCTTCCTGGCCGATGCCGCCGGGTGGCAGCGCTGGTTCTTTGTCACCCTGGCGGTCGTGGTCAGTGTGGTGCTGGTGGGATGGCTGAGAAAACTCAAAGCCGATGAAACCTGGACCGCGATTGCCATCGTATTGATCCTCGGTGGTGCCATCGGCAACGTATACGACCGGGTGGTGCATGGTTACGTGGTGGACTTCCTGCATTTCTACTGGCAGGACTGGCATTTCCCGGCCTTCAACCTGGCCGACACCGCCATCACCATTGGTGCTGCCATGATGATCATCGATGCATTCCGCAAACCCGCTGGTGCCAGCGGCGATGCTGACAGGAGCAACTGAACCCCATGAAAGAACTGCCCATCGATAAGGGAACCCGAGTAAAACTGCATTTCGCCCTGAAGTTTGAGGACGGCGAAACTGTGGATTCCACCTTCGACAAAGAGCCGGCTACCCTGGAAATCGGTGATGAAAACCTGCCGGAAAATTTCGAAGCCTACCTGATGGGCCTGAAAGCCGGCGACCACAAAACCTTTGAAGTGCCGCCGGAAAAAGCCTTCGGCCAGCACAACCCCAGCAATATCCAGACCTTCAAGCGCCACGAATTCAGTGCTGACATGGTTCTGGAGCCGGGTGTGGTGATTTCCTTCGCCGACGCGCGCCAGCAGGAACTGCCCGGTGTGATCAAGCGGGTAGAAGGTGACCAGGTGGAAGTGGACTTTAATCACCCGCTGGCAGGGCATACACTGAGCTTTGAAGTTCAGATTATCGACGTTGAACCAGCAGGGCCGACACACTGATTATGCACATTCGACTCGCTAACCCCCGTGGCTTCTGTGCCGGCGTAGACCGTGCCATAGAAATTGTAAACCGCGCGCTGGACGTGTTCGGAGCGCCCATCTACGTGCGCCACGAAGTGGTCCACAACAAATTCGTGGTAGACAACCTGCGCAACCGGGGCGCGATCTTTGTTGACGAGTTGGACGAAGTGCCCGACGACAAACTGGTGATCTTCAGTGCCCACGGCGTATCCCAGGCGGTACAGAACGAAGCCGCCCGGCGCGGCCTGAAAGTGTTCGACGCTACCTGCCCGTTGGTCACCAAAGTGCATATGGAAGTGATGCGCTACAGCCGCGACGGCCGCGAGTGCATCCTGATCGGCCACCATGGACACCCGGAAGTGGAAGGCACCATGGGCCAGTACGATCACAGCAACGGCGGCGACATCTATCTGGTGGAAGACGAAGCCGACGTGCAGAAGCTGGAAGTGAAAGACCCCAGCCGTTTGTCCTTCGTTACCCAAACCACGCTGTCCATGGACGATACCGCACGGGTAATCGACGCCCTGCGCGCCAAATTCCCGGAAATCGAAGGCCCTCGCAAAGACGACATCTGCTATGCCACCCAGAATCGGCAGGACGCAGTCAAGCAGTTGGCCGGTGACTGTGATCTGATGCTGGTGGTGGGCTCCCCCAATAGCTCCAACTCCAATCGCCTGCGGGAACTGGCTGAACGCATGGGCACGCCGGCCTATCTGATCGATGAAGCCGCCCAGATAGACCCCGCATGGCTGGACGGTAAAAAGGCAATCGGCGTAACGGCCGGAGCGTCTGCCCCTGAGGTGCTGGTCGCCGATGTGATCAAGCGCCTGAAAGCCTTGGGGGGCGAAGAGCCGGTGGAAGTGTCGGGCCGTGAAGAAAACATCGTCTTTTCCATGCCCAAAGAGCTTCGTATCGACGCGGTGGAATTGTGATCTACATCATACTTTAATGGGCCAACGTCCATTGATCGGTGATAAACCGCCACTTGTCGACGACATCTGGCGGTTTTTTTATGGGGTTGTAATCTATGAACATGAAAAAATCTTTAGGGAGCTGGCTTATGCGCAGTATCCAGGCGCAGCGCGGATTTACGTTGATTGAGTTGATGGTGACTCTTGCTGTTGTAGCGATTGTTGCGACAATCGCGATTCCGGCGATGGGAGATATGATTACTAGACACCGGACAACCGCGGCCTTCAATGAGCTTCAAGGCCTGATCGGCTTTGCTCGAAGTGAGTCCGCAAAGCGGCCCGCAGAACCGGTACTGCTGTGCGCTTCCAACGACTCGGCAAAATGTACCGGCGAGACAGACTGGAGCGTTGGATGGATCATTGCCCGGGATGCCAACGGCAACGGAAGTGTGGATGCGGGCGAAACCATATTGAAGGTAATCGGGCCATTGCCCAGCGGCATCAAGCTGGAGGTGAAAACCGGTACCAGTGCCAGCTTTAATTCTTCCAGCCTGGCTCTCGTTCGCACTGGAGCGCCTGCTGGCGGCAACCAGGTAACGTTCAAGATGTGTGATTCTTTCGGAGCGAGCGAAGCTCGGGGTGTGGTGCTGTCGGTGTCAGGGCAGACACGGTCTGCAGCAAGAGATAGCAGTGGAAACCGCGAAGACCACAACAACATTGATTTCAAGTGTTGACCAAGAAGCGGAGCGGCAACAGATGAACGGGTTTAATACGATGGTTAACGGAGCAAAGGCCCAGCGGGGGATGACCTTGATTGAAATACTGGTCACCGTGTTGGTTTTGGCCGTAGGCCTGCTTGGAATGGCAAGCCTGACTGTGGGAAGTCTCAAGAATAACCAAGGTGCGTTTTTGCGCACGCAGGGCACGGTTCTGGCGTACGACATGGCAGATCGTATGCGTGCGAATGTTGCCGAGGCTCTGAACGACAGCTACAACGGCACATATGATAAGAGTTCAAGTATCACAGATCCTGCATGTGAAGCGTCTGGTTGCAAAGGCAGCGAGCGAGTCAATGCAGATCTGTTTGCCTGGAAAAAGCAGATGGAGGGCGCCGACGGGAAAATGGCCCTGTTGCCCGACTGGAAATTGACCATTGCAGGCGGTGGCGGCCCCAAAACCGCTGGCAACGTCTACACCATTACCGTTACCTGGAAAGAAGACCAGTGGAGTGAGGCTAAAGGTTCCATGTCTACTGAAGATCAGCAAACTGTTATCGAGTTTACCCTATGATTAGTCCCAGCAAGCAATTTTTGAATGTTGAGAGTGTGGCATGGGTGCGGCAGGCAGGCCTTTCACTGGTCGAACTGATGATAGCTCTCGCACTCAGTGGTGCGATTATTCTCGGCATTTTCACTGTCTACATGGACTCCAATCAGACCACTCGGCTGGGGGATTCTCTGGCCCGTATTCAGGAATCAGGCCGCATAGGGCTGGAATTGATGTCCCGGGAAGTGCGGATGGCTGGATACCAGGGGTGTTCAGACGGATATTCTGTGCCCCTGCGCGTGGTTGCGAGTAATCCTCCGCCGTCGATAACACCGGCAGCAGGCGAGGACAGTGTTTACTTGTACAACACCGGTGTTCAGGGCTGGCAGGTTACCGCAGCCACGCAGACAACCTGGGATGCCGGTACAGACTTTGAGGATTTGAACACTATTGAGGGCGATGCTCTGCCAGGCAGCGATGTGCTGATGGTTCAGCGCGCACGGCCTTTGACTGCGATCATCAGCGATGGTGCTACGCCACCGAAAGGCATGGCAGTGCGTGCTTCTGACATTCCCATTGTCGATCCGGATGGCCTGTTTGGGGCGGGAGCAGAGTTTAGCTCCGGCGCACTTCTCATGATTGCCAACTGCGAGTTTGCCGATGTCTTCCGGATGACCAATGATCCGTCGGGGGCGTCAAAAGTGATTAAGCACGGAGTGGCAGCCAATACCAACGACAACTTGTCAGTGGCTTATGCCGCGGACTCTGATGCTGCACTGTTTGCCTTTGAAAGCACCGTGTTTTTTGTGGCCGATACCGGCCGGGTGGATGACCAGGGCAACAACATACAGGCACTCTACCGAGCCACCAATAACCTGCCCAACTCTGCCACACCGGACTTTCAACGCGAAGAACTGGTTGAAGGTGTCGAAGCCATGAAAGTTCAGTACGGCCTGCGCACCGACCCAGACAACAACACCATCAGTTTCGTTGATGCTTCGGGCGTTACCGCCAGCGATTGGAAAGACGTTGTGGTCATTCGCGTAGGCTTGCTAGTCAGTGCGTCCGGGAACGTGCTGCAGCAGGATGACAGCCAATCCTATGAATTGCCGGGAACAGTGTTTGTTGCCGGTACACCCAGCACTGGTGAACAGGCGCACGCAGCCGACAGGCGGTTGAGGAAAGCTTTTGTGACAACGCTGGATCTTCGGAATCGTAGATGTGGTGAGTTCAAGCAACTTGTAGGTACGGATTTGTGGGAATGGGAAGATGCAGACAACAACGGGGGGGATGGCGACCCATGCAATTAAGTAACGGTTTACTGTTTATTGCCGAAAAGAATGGCTCGGTGTCGCCCCCTCAGCTGCCAGCCAGTCAGCGAGGGGCGGCTCTGATTATCAGCCTGGTGATTCTTCTGGTGATTACTATGATTGGCCTCGCCAGTATGAATTCATCGATTCTGCAAGAACGTATGTCGGCCAATGCTCAGAATGCCCGGCAGGCTTTTTTCTCTGCGGAGTCCGCCGGACAGGATCTGTTTAAACGTCTGGAGCCTATGAACGTGAACTCGACCGAGTGGAAACGTGCCTTGAATGCCCTGGACGCGGGTATTGGAGTCTCTACAACACCCGTTAACTACTCAGGAGCCGGTACGGGAAAGAAAGCGACGTCGGAAATTCGCTACCTGGGAGAGGCCAACCTGATGGAAGGCCATTCTTTCGGTGAAGATATTGAGACGTTCCGGCACAGATTCGAAATTATTGGTGATGCTGAAATCACGGGCTCCGGAGCAACCGGGCGGGTTGTTCGTGGTGTCAGTGTGGTTTTCTTTTAATGGCAAGTGAACACTGAGGGTCGAACCTATGAACTACGTGAAGTTTGGAATCACGTGTATTTTCGCAGTTATGGCACAGCTAGTTTGGGCTCAGCAGGAGCTTCCGTATGCAAATACCGCAATGACCTCCAGTGAGATTGCTGTTGAATCTCCATCTGTCATGCTGGCTTACTCCCGGTCCTCTGGCGTGGTTGAGATACGTTTCAAAGAATGTGACGGGTGTGAGTTCCGAGCCTTGCTACCTGCTGAGAATTTGAGGTTTTCTGCTGCCGGCGTTTCTATATCAGCCGGGGATGCTTTTAGGGAGTTGCAGGGAAGTGCTGGGACTGTATTCATCGATAGTGAGACTTCGAAAGTAAAAAGGGTTCAGTATTTTGATGCCAGCAATGGAGGTGGAAAATGAAAACTCAGATGAACCGACTGGCTGCTTTTAGTCTTGGATTTTTGTTGGCATCTGGTACGACAAGTGCCTTGGCAGATGATACTGAGATCTTCTTTAATACACAGGACAGTACGAGTATTCGCCCCAATCTTCTTTTTATACTTGATAACTCGGGCAGCATGGACGCAATGGTTGATGTGAAAGTGTCGTCTGACCCGGTTTATGATCCGGATAAATCGTATTCCGGGGATTTCAATTCAAACTATATTTACTATAAGCAAGATGGTGACTGGTATACCGTAAAAAGGTCTGTGATTGAGTGCTCTGACCTGAATGGACGCATTGACACAGTAGGTGAGTTGAAGCAATACAGAATGGCGTACTTCTATAACGGGAAGTGGCGGAGTTTTGATGAAGACGATGTGAACTACAGTACGACTGACTGTGAGGCTGACAAAGATCGGAGTGTTAATTGGAAGAATTTTAGTAGACGCACATACTTTTCGCCAAATTATCTGAACTGGCAAAGTGCGAAATCCGGAACGATAAAAATGACCCGGCTGGATGTCATGAAAGGTGTTGCCAAGCACCTGGCTGACACCACGACGGGTGTCAATATCGGACTAATGGCCTTCAATACTGTCAACAACACTGAAGGTGGGCATCTTATGAACCCGATTGGTGATGTGTCCACTAATAGGGGGAATTTCAAGGCGGCTGTTGATACACTTGATCATGAAACCTGGACGCCGCTTTCAGAAACTTTATTTGAAGCCATGAGGTATTACCAGGGTGAAAATCAGTTCCTCGATCGCTACCCAATAAAAAGCCAAGAGGATGGCTATATATCTCCTATCGAGTATGAGTGTCAGTCGAATAATATCATTCTAATGACTGATGGTGCTCCGACAAAGGATGATAATCATGTTTCTACTATGGAAAAAGAAATCGGGGCATCTTGTTCGGGCAATTGCCTTGATGAAATAGCGGGCTACATTCGCACAAATGATATGACAGAGGCGTACGACGGAGATCAAACGATAACCACCTACACGGTGGGCTTCAACATCAATGACCCCCTGTTGGCGAAGACGGCGACTGCTGGAGGTGGAAAATACTATTTGGCGAATGATGCCGAGGAGCTGGCGAACGCTTTCAACGACATCGTAAGGGCCGTACTTGATACCAGCAGTACCTTTGTCGCCCCTGGCGTTGCGGTAAACTCGTTCAATCGCTTAAGTCATTTTGACGCTCTCTATTACTCTGTTTTCGAACCGGACACCCGGCCTTTGTGGCAAGGTAATCTGAAGCGCTACAAAATCTCCGCTGGCGGTAAGATCGTCGATGTCAACGGCAAAGTAGCAATTGATTCCGCCACGGGGTTCTTTAAGGATGACACGCAAAGCTGGTGGTCGGCATCTGCCGATGGTAAAGAGGTGAAGGCAGGCGGCGCACGTAGCCAGCTGCCCAATGTGCCGAGCAATCGCAAAGTGTACACATGGCTCAAAGGCAAGGCCCTGAGCGCCAGTGATAACCTGGTATCTACGTCGAACAAGGCCAACCTGACGAAAAGTGTGCTGGGAGACTCCAGCATGAGCGACACCGAGCACACCAACCTGATTCGCTGGATTCGGGGAGAAGATGTTAAAGACGAAAATGAAAACGGGTCCACGAGCGATGCCAGAAAGTTTATTGCCGATCCTTTGCACTCTGAACCGAAACTGATTGTTTATGGCGGTACCGAGGCTTCTCCGGACACTACGATTTATTTCGGTGACAACCAGGGCTATTTGCATGCCATTGATGGTGAAACAGGCGAGTCCTACTTTGCCTTTATGCCGGAGGAAATGCTGAACAAGCAGAAAGCCTTGATGGAGAACAAAGAAACGGAGTCTGGTCGCATCTATGGAATGGACGGTTCTGTCGTCAGCTGGGTTAAAAATCCCAGCGGCGGAATCAAGGCGGCGGATGGTGATCATGTGTACCTTTACACAGGTATGCGTCGCGGCGGGCGTAGCTACTACGCTTTGGATGCAACCGACAGGAATGCTCCAAAGGCGTTGTGGAAAATCAATGGTGGATCCGGTGATTTTTCAGAGCTCGGCCAAACCTGGTCTACGCCGGTCAAAACCAAGCTGAATATCGGCGGTACCGAGACAGATGTCCTGTTTTTCGCCGGTGGCTATGATGAAGACCAGGACGATGTGGCGACGATTACCGAAGATGACATGGGCCGGGCGTTGTATGTGGTTGATGCGAAAACGGGCAGCCGCTTGTGGTGGGCCGGTCCAAAAGGCTCCGGTGCGAATCTCGAACTTTCTCAGATGAAGTACAGCATGCCTGCATCGCCGAAGGTTCTGGATATCGATGGTGATGGGTTGGCAGATCAGGCTTATATCGGTGATATGGGTGGTCAGATCTGGCGCTTCGATTTCAACAATGGTAACTCTGCCGGTACACTCGGATTTGGTGGTCGCATCGCCAACCTTTCCGGAGGCGACCATGCGTCGGCGCGGCGCTTCTATCATACACCGGACCTTTCCGTGAGCACCTTCTGGGGGAAACGCTACCTTAACCTGGTTATTGGTTCCGGTTTTCACGCCCATCCCCTGAACAAGGTTATCGAGGATCGCGCCTATATGATTCGCATTCCGGAGCTGTTTAGTGCGCCTGTCGATGCTTCGACTGGATACGTAACCTATACCACTCTCACAGAAAGTGACCTTCTTGATATCACGGATAACAAGATTGGAGAGGGTACGGATAGCGAAAAACTGGCTGCCGAGAAAGCCTTGCAGAGCGCAAATGGCTGGATGCTCAAGCTTGAGAATAAAGGTGAAAAGGTATTGTCCCAGAGCCTGGTGGTGGATGGTGTGGTTACCTTCACAACCTATCAGCCAGCGCCGGCACTTTCTGCATGTGCGCCGTCGACAGGTCGCTCACGACTCTACTCAATCGCGTTGCGTGATGGTCAGCCTGTTCGCAATTATGACGGCATTGGTGATCCGGATGAGCTGACCAAGCCAGATCGGGTGAAAGATATTCCGGTTCCAGGGATTCCACCTGCACCGAAACTTCTCAGAACGGAAAAAGACGGTTTCATTTGTGTTGGTACAAACTGTGAGATGGTTGAAGATAGCAACACCTTTACTCAAACGTTCTGGAGGGAAGAGGAGTGATCCGGGGCAAGACCGCGAGTAACAAGGGCTTTACGTTAATTGAAGTCATGATTGTGGTAGCTATCGTCGGCATTCTTGCCGCGGTAGCCTATCCGTCGTATCAGGATCATGTTCGGAAATCCCGAAGAGCAGAGGCTCAGTCTGCTTTGATGGGGCTGGCGGCGGCAATGGAGCGACATTTCACGGCCACCAACAGCTACACCGGGGCAGGCGCAGGGGGCGGTGATACCGGCGCCCCCGGAATTTACTATGACAAGGTGCCCAAGGATGGAGGCACAGCCTACTACAATCTCACCATCGACAGTGCATCGGCCTCAGCGTTTGTAGTAAGGGCCACCCCGGTAAATGGGCAGGTGGGTGATGGTTTTCTGGATTTGAACAACCAGGGCATCAGGCGCTGGGATCGCGACAACAGTGGCAGTATCGGCACTGGCGAGGATAAATGGACAAATTAGTCGCACAAGGGGTTAACACCTGATGACCCCGCCCCAGGATAGACGAATGATGTTGTCCAGATCATCGTCGTGGACCGCGCGGAAGCGGCCCCCCCGGTTCACAGCCAGATAGCTCATCGGCTGTTTGTTGCCTGCGGTGGGGCAGGCAACAAGAGAGCCGCTGGCGCCAAGCATCAGGCCATTGGGCCCGAAGGCGAAGTAGCCTCGCCGACCCGTTCTGGAGTGTATGCGGTAGTGTTCGGGTGGCTGGATGTAGCGCCAGACGATGTCGTCATCCGGCCTTCGATCCCGGTCGCTGTCGGAAAAAATCGCCACAGGCAAGCCCCAGTTGTCAACGCAATTCAAGCTTGGCGAGAGTGGACAGAGGATAACGGGAGCGCCTGTATGTACCGCCTGCGACCTGGCGTAGGAAAAGGCGCCATGAAAGGTTGCAATGAGTTGCCTTTGGTGGCCGTTGGCGATTTCCTGGTGTAGTGCCGGTATCGCCATCCCTGCAATAATTGCAAACACGGCGATTGTGATAAGAAGCTCCACGAGCGTGAAGCCCCACGGTATTCGTTTTTTCATGTTGCCTCCCTGGCACAATGGTTTGGCTTTCTTCCTGAAAGCCAGTCTGATTATCTACTCCATTCCCAACTTCTTCAACCGGTACCGCAATGCCCGAAAGCTGATTCCCAGGCGCTTGGCCGCTGCGGTTTTGTTCCAGCGGGTTGCCTCGAGCGCCTTTTCAATGGCTTGCCGCTCCAGGCCTTCCAGATAATCTTCCAGATCAATTTCGCCTTCCGGCACAGCGACGGGTTGCGCTTCCGCTGTCTGGCCGGGTAGAGCTGGCTCCGGTGCAGCCCGGGCAGGCAGGCAGGCGCCGCCTCCAAGATGCAGGTCGCTGGCGTCTATCAGGTCTTCGTCGCACAGTGTAAATGCCCGCTCCAGGATATTCTCCAGTTCCCGCACGTTACCGGGAAACTCGTAGCCTTTGAGTCGCTCGATGGCGGCAGGGGTGAGTCTGGCCGGGTCGCATTCGTATTCCCGGGCTATGCGTTGGAGAATGTGCTCGGCCAGCAGGGGAATGTCGTCGGCGCGCTTGCGCAGAGGCGGAACGGCAAGTTCAATCACGTTGATCCGATAAAACAGATCTTGGCGGAAGTCGCCTTCCTGCACCAGTTCCGGGAGATTTTTATGGGTGGCGCTGAGCACCCGGATATCCACCGGCACTTCTTTGGTGTCACCGACCGGACGAACGGCTTTCTCCTGGATAGCCCGCAGCAGTTTTACTTGCATGGCCAGGGGCAGGTCGGCCACTTCGTCCAGAAACAGGGTGCCACCATCGGCAGAGCGGAACAGGCCCTGCTTGTTCTCGACGGCGCCGGTGAAGCTGCCCTTCTTGTGGCCAAAGAACTCGCTTTCCATCAATTCCGAGGGGATTGCGCCACAGTTCACTGCGATAAAGGGGCCGTCACTTCTGGGGCCTTGCAGGTGAATCATGCGGGCGACCAGCTCCTTGCCGCTGCCGGATTCGCCGCTGATAAACACCGGTGCCTGGCTTCTGGCGAGCTTTTTCGTCTGTGTGCGCAGTTTCCGGATTTGCGGCGAGTCGCCCAGAAGCAGGCCGGGCTCATCGGACTCGGCGGTTTCGCCGGTCTGGGGTTCTGACAGCTTCAGAGCGCTGTTGACCAGTTCCCGCAGGCGGGGCAGCTCCACGGGCTTGGATACGAAGTCAAAAGCGCCGGCTTTGAGCGATTCGATAGCCGTGTCCATGCTGCCATAGGCGGTGATCACTGCAACGGGGGTGCAGGGCGTGTGTTGCTGAATCCAGTGAACAAGGTCTATACCATTGCCGTCGGGCAGGTTCATGTCTGTCAGGCAGAGCTGGGGATTGTGCTGCTGCAGTAGTTCCCTGGCGCTGGCCAGATCGGGGGCGGTGTAGGTGGTAATGCCCATCCGGGTGAGGGTGATTTCCAGTAGATCCCGGATATCCGGCTCGTCGTCAACAATCAGCGCTGTCTGTGTAGTCATTCTTTGTCTTCGGTTCCCTGTTGAATTCAAACGCCCGATGGCCAGCTGGTCAGATCATTCGCCCGGGGTGAGCAAACGTTATGCGGAATCGGCACCCCGGCTGTCCGTCATCGACCAGCGAGAGGTGTGCCTGGTTGGCTTCGCATAACTCCCTGGCCAGGTAAAGGCCAAGCCCGGTTCCGCTTTTATCCGTGGTGAAAAAGGGCTCGAATACGGAATGCCGATGCTCGGCACTGATGCCCGGGCCAAAATCCCGAACGTCCACGTAAGCCCGTTTGCCATCGGCCGTGGCGCCCGCAATTAATTGTATCCTGTTTTGCCCGGTCTGCTGTTTGCTGTACCGCAAACCATTGTCGCACAGATTCACCATCACCTGCTCAATCTGGCTCTTGTCGAAACGAGCCTGTGGAATCTGCTCGCTGATATTTAATTCGATCGTGGTGGCCGTTTCCCCATTCACCGTCTGCACGAAATCATCCCGGAACTCGTGAAGCCATCGGCCGACATCTATCAGCTCGGAATTTGCGGCCCGGCGGCGAGAGAGGTCCAGTACATTCTCGATGATTCCATTCACCCGTCGGGAGTGACGGCGAATGATATCGAGCATGCGAAGATCCCCCTCATCCAGACTGGGGGATTCTTCCATTAGCTGGGCAGCGTGGCTTATGGCGCCGAGAGGATTCCGGATTTCGTGAGCGATGCCAGCCGTTAAGCGTCCGAGTGAGGCCAGCTTCATCTGTTGGGCCTGCTGGGTCACTTTGCTCATGTCTTCAATAAACACCAGAATCTGGTCGCCCCGCTCCTGGTCCAACTGGGTGAAGTTCGCCTGCAAAAGCGGTGAGGTAGGGGACGCCTGGAAGGGTTCAATCCGCATGTTCGGGTTCTTCAGCCAGCTTTCCAGTCCTTGCCTGAGCGGTTTGGGCAGTAGCCTTGCTCGGGGCTCCAGATCTTCTCCATCGGCGCTCACACCGAACAGCAGTTCTTCGGCGGCGGCGTTGGCCAGCCGAATCTGGCCGAAACGATCAAGCACCAGGATGCCGGTGCGCATGCGCTGGATGATCTGCTGGTTGATCTGCTCCAGTTCCTGAATGCTCCTTGCCCGGCTGCTCGCCAGAGCTTCACTGCGGATCATCCGTTTTGAGATGCCTTGCAGGACGAAGGCAGCGGCAAAGTAGAGTATGCCCAGGGTGCCCGCCCGGACGATGTCGTCGGCGGTTTCATCGATGGCCAGAACGGCCCAGCCGGAAATGCCCAGCGAACAGATGGCAGCCAGTGCTGCGTAGAACGTGCCGACCCGGCTGGGTGTAAGAATATTGCCCGCCGCTACAGACACTATTACCAGGTTGGCCAGGCCATTGGTGATTCCGGTGCTGGCGAATAGAAGCCCATGCATCACCAGTATGTCGATCAGAATGGAGAGCGTGATATGCCTCTGCCGTGGCTGAAAGCCGGCAAGCAGGAGCAGTGCGGTAAAGCCATTGATTGCCACGTAGGTAACCACACCCGCCTGGTAGTACTCCAGCCAGCGGAACTTGCTGTCGGTGGTGAATGGATCGAAGAACAGCAAGCCCAGCAGCATCAGGCTGATGACCACGCGATAGTGGTTGTATACACGGAACAGCCTTGCCTGTTGCTGCTTGGCCGGTGGCCCGAAAGCAGAGCGCTTGCTGTCATTGTGGGCAGTGTCTTGAGCCATGGAGCGGTTCATCTGTCTGTGTGCGGGAGAAATCTTTGTTGTTGACGGGTTATAATAGCCTTTTAACGGCAACAAGTTACAGGAGCCAGTCCATGCCGGAAGCCGGTCAAACATCCCAGAGCCAGAACGCCGCCAGAAAACTCCGCGTTGTTATGGCGCAACTGGATTTCCTGGTTGGAGATATTCCGGGCAATACCGATCTGATTCTGGAGGCAACCCAGCGGGCCTGGGCGGAGCATCAGGCCGATATCGTTGTCTTTCCGGAGCTGTGCCTGACCGGTTACCCGCCGGAGGATCTCCTGTTGCGCCCGAGTCTGGACCTTCGCGTGCGCGAAGCACTGGAAAAGCTGCAAAGTGCGGCACTGCCTCCGGCGATGGTCATCGGGGCTCCTATTCGCTCTGGAGGGTTGCTATATAACGCGGCGCTGGTGATTGAAGCCGGTCAGATTCGCGGTCGCTACTTCAAACGCTTCCCGCCGAACTACCAGGTTTTTGACGAAAAGCGCTATTTCGCCGAAGGTTCCGACACGCTGGTGCTCGACATTAAAGGCCAGCCCGTCGGTATTACCGTGTGTGAGGATCTCTGGAAAGATGGCCCGCTCGAGGATGCCGCCGCCGCGGGTGCCCGGCTTATCCTTAATCTCAATGCCTCGCCCTACGATATCGATAAACAGGCCCGTCGCAAGGCTTTGCTCGAGCGCAAGTCCCGGGAGAACCGGGTCAGCATCGTCTACGTGAACCTGGTGGGTGGTCAGGATGAGCTGGTGTTTGATGGCGGCTCCATGGTGTACGACCATTCGGGTGGGCTGTCTGCGGAGGTGCCTCAGTTCGAGGAGGGGCTGTACCCGGTGGATTTCCTGTGCGAGCACCATTGTCAGCCCATTTCCAGGCCGTTACCGCCAGAACCGCAGCTGGAAGCCAATGTTTACAGTGCCCTGGTGACCGGCGTACGGGATTACGTGAACAAGAATGGTTTCAGGTCGGTAGTACTGGGCCTGTCCGGCGGCATCGATTCGGCAGTTACACTGGCGGTTGCGGTGGATGCCCTGGGCAAGGAGCGTGTGCGCGCGGTGATGATGCCGTTCCGGTATACCTCCAGCATCAGCCTGGAAGATGCCGAAGCCGAGGCCACCGCTCTGGGTGTGCAGTATGACGTGTTCTCCATTGAGCCCATGTACGATGCCTTCATGGCGGCGCTGGCAGAACCGTTTGCGGGCACAAAGCCGGATACCACTGAGGAAAACCTTCAGGCTCGTCTGAGGGGGGTGCTGCTCATGTCGCTGTCCAACAAGTTTGGCTCGTTGGTGCTCACGACTGGCAACAAGAGTGAAATGGCGGTTGGCTATTCCACGCTATACGGTGACATGGCCGGTGGCTTTGATGTTCTGAAGGATGTGCCGAAAACGCTGGTTTTCCGGCTGGCGCGCTACCGCAATACCCTGTCACCAGTGATTCCGGAGCGGGTGATTACCCGCCCGCCCTCAGCCGAGCTGGCGCCAGACCAGAAAGACGAGGACAGCTTGCCGGGCTATGACGTGCTGGATCAGATTCTGAACCTATACGTGGAGCGTGATTACAGTGCTGATGCTATCGTCGCGGAAGGGTTTGAGCGCGAGGATGTGGACAGGGTGGTCAGGCTGGTTGATATCAATGAATACAAGCGGCGCCAGGCCCCCATCGGTGTTCGTATTACCGAACGGGGCTTTGGCAAAGACAGACGCTATCCCATTACCAATGGCTGGAAGAGCGGGAAGTAATCCCGCTCTTACTCATCCCCCATCAGACCGAAGGTCACCACGTTGGTCAATGACCGGTTCTGGCGGCGAAGAAGATCTGATTCGTACTCACCGTTGTCATTGAAGGCGTCGCTGTTCGGGAAGTTTTTTCTCAGCGTGGCAATGGCATCGTTGGCGCCCTTTTTCAGCTCCAGAAAGCGGAAGGTATCCGCCATGATCATCAGAGCCTCTTCCACTGAAGGCGAAGACGGGTAGTTCTCCACTACGTAGCGAGCACGGTTGTTGGCGGCCACGTAGGCTTCACGTTTGATGTAGTAACGGGCAGCGTGCAGTTCCAGTTCGGCCATTCGATTGCGGATGGCGATCATACGCTGGCGGGCGTCCAGAGCGTAGTCACTGTCCGGAAACCGGTTGAGCAACTGTGAGAAATCGCGGAACGCCTGCAATTGCTCGCCGGGATTGCGTGCGGCCGCATCAACAGGGAAATAGCGTGTGGCCAGTCCCAGGTCCAGATTATAGGAGGCGAGCCCTCTCATGTAGAGCGCGTAGTCCAGATGCTCACTCTGCGGATTCAGGCGAATGAAGCGGTCGGCGGCAGCCCGGGAACCTTCAAGGTCGAGGTTCTGGTAACGGGCAAAGATCAGATCGAGCTGGGCCTGTTCGGCATAACGGCCGAATGGATAATAGGTTTCCAGGGCATCCAGGTTCTGTTCGGCTTCGTTGAAGTTGCCCGAGTTCATGGCCTCACGGGCATTCTCGTAATAGGTTTGTTCCGGCAGGACTTCCACCTCCTTCTGGGACGCACAGCCGGCGGCCAGCGCAAAAAGTGTGGAAAGTAGCAGTAATCGAACGACTGATCTCATGCCGGAATCCCGTATAATGTTCAGAACTTGTGGTTGGATTGGTCATTGTAACGGGGAAGGCTGTCTGTGTGCAGTGTTTCCCGATATTGGCACCAGAATCTGACCGAAACGTAACATCGCCGCCTGTCCGGCGGCCGTCTGCGCCAGAAACCAACGGCGAAAACGAGGCTGAATGACTTCCGAAAACCGAATTACCGGCCAATTTACCGTACCGCCGGAGCTCAGCGATAAACGGCTGGACCAGGCGGCGGCGGAACTGATGCCCGAGCATTCCCGCTCCCGCCTGCAGTCCTGGATCAAGAGCGGAGCCCTGACGGTGAATGGAAAATCCCGTAAGCCGCGAGACAAGGTAATGATGGGCGATTCCCTGGCTCTCGATGCTGAGCCGGAAGTGCAGGTGACCTGGGAAGCCGAACCTATCAGCCTGGATATCGTCTACGAAGATGAGCACTTGCTGGTGATCAACAAGCCGGCCGGGTTGGTGGTGCACCCAGCGGCCGGCCATGCCGATGGCACGCTGGTGAACGCCCTGCTGAACTACGCGCCGGAAGTGGAAAACCTGCCGAGGGCAGGTATTGTTCATCGCCTGGACAAGGATACCTCCGGCATCATGGTGGTGGCCCGCAGCCTGATTGCACATACCTCCCTGGTAGACCAGTTGCAAACGCGCACGATGGGGCGGGAGTATGAGGCCGTGGTGGTGGGCGCGCTGACCGGTGGTGCAACAGTTGACGCACCTATTGGCCGTCATCCGCAGGATCGTAAACGCATGGCCGTGGTTTCCAGTGGCAAACCGGCGGTCACCCATTACCGTCTGCTGGAGCGTTTTGCCGCGCATACCCTGGTTCGTTGCAAGCTGGAAAGTGGCCGCACCCATCAGATCCGTGTGCACATGGCGCATGTGCGCCACCCGCTGGTTGGTGATCCTGCCTACGGTGGGCGTCTGCGGTTGCCCAAAGGCACTACAGAGGAGCTTCGGGATGTACTGGCTGCGTTCACCCGGCAGGCCCTGCATGCGAGACAGTTGACCCTTGAGCATCCGGAAACGGGTGAGATTCTGAGCTGGGAGGTGCCGCTACCAGAGGATATGGTTCACCTGATCGAAGCTCTGCGCAAACACGCCCGGGAGCTGGAAGAACGTGATTTCTGACAACTACATCCTGAGGCCGAGTTGGTCCGCACCGGGGGCGGTGCAAGCCATGTGCACGACTCGCAAGGGAGGCGTCAGTGAGGCGCCGTGGAGCTCGCTCAACCTAGGGGATCATGTCGGGGATAGCCCTGAATCTGTCGCCGAAAACCGGCAGCGCCTGGCCCGCTTCACGGGGTTAGAGGTGGATCGGATTGGCTGGTTGAATCAGGTGCATGGTGCGAGGGTGGTCGAGCTTACACCCGACAACGCCAAGCTGGTTCCGGAAGCGGATGCCAGTTTCACCCGATTTCCCGGCCTTGGTTGTGCCATTCTGACTGCTGACTGCCTGCCCGTGGTGATTGCTGATTCCGATGGAACCGTAGTGGGGGCTGCTCACGCCGGCTGGCGCAGCCTCAGCGGAGGCGTGCTGGAAAACCTGGTCAGTGCGATGGCGGTTGAGCCTGACAAGCTTTCGGCCTGGCTGGGTCCCGCCATTGGCCCCGACAGTTTCGAAGTTGGTCCTGAAGTGCGCGAAGCGTTTGTTCGCCATAGCTCGCGGGCTGCGAATGCCTTTAAAGCCAAGGGTGCCCGCCCGGGCCATTTCATGGCCGATATCTACAGCCTGGCAGCCCTGCGCCTGCATCAGGTTGGTGTCTCGGCGGTCGCTGGCGGTAGCCTGTGCACCGTTCAGGATCGGGAATGGTTCTTTTCCTATCGCCGGGATGGTCAAACCGGCCGTATGGCGACCCTGGTCTGGTTAAAATCCTGAACTCCTGATTGCTCTCCCTGATGTGTTAACTGACAGCCGTCAAATTTCTGACGAATTGCGGCCTGCCCAACTTGAACTCCCCCCACTTGCCCCTACATTAAGTTTC
The DNA here is from genome assembly GCF_053628895.1 of Marinobacter sp. MBR-105. NCBI lineage: Bacteria > Pseudomonadati > Pseudomonadota > Gammaproteobacteria > Pseudomonadales > Marinobacteraceae > Marinobacter > Marinobacter sp. MBR-105. The sequence goes on from NZ_JBRJHG010000012.1 coordinate 150,664, forward strand.
AAAGCAATCGGAATATCCGCACCACAGGGTTGATCGGTATTCACTACGAATTTTGGGGATAAGAACACATGAGAATCGACAAGCTCACCAGCAAACTGCAAACCGCGTTGGCGGATGCGCAGTCCATCGCGGTTGGCAAAGACCATAACTTCATCGAGCCCGTGCATCTGATGCAGGCCCTGCTGGACCAGCAGGGAGGCTCCATTAAACCGCTGCTCAAACAAGTGGGGGTCGAGCCCGGCCGGGTACGGCAGGCCGTGGCGAAGGAAATTGAGAACCTGCCGGAAGTGCAGGGCAATGCCGGCGATGTGTCCATGTCGAACGACATGGGTCGACTGTTCAACATTTCCGACAAGCTGGCCCAAAAGCGGGGTGACCAGTTCATATCCAGTGAGCTGGTTCTGCTGGCGGCGGTTGAAGACCGCGGTTCGCTGGGTCGCATTCTGCGAGAGCAAGGCGTTGACAAGGCGGCGCTGGAAAAGGCCATTGACGAAGTGCGTGGGGGAGAGTCGGTGAATGATGCGGGCGCTGAGGAAAACCGCCAGGCGCTTTCAAAGTACACCATTGATCTTACCGAGCGGGCTGAAGCCGGTAAGCTGGACCCGGTAATCGGTCGCGACGACGAAATACGTCGCACCATTCAGGTACTGCAGCGCCGGCGCAAGAATAATCCGGTGCTGATTGGTGAGCCCGGTGTGGGGAAAACGGCCATCGTCGAGGGGCTGGCCCAGCGTATCGTCAACGGCGAGGTGCCTGATGGTCTGAAAGACAAGAAGGTGCTGTCGCTGGATATGGGGGCATTGATTGCCGGCGCCAAATTTCGCGGCGAATTTGAGGAGCGCCTGAAGGCGGTGCTTAACGAGCTGTCCAAGCAGGAAGGCCAGATCATCCTGTTCATTGACGAAATCCACACCATGGTGGGGGCCGGTAAAGCCGAAGGGTCCATGGATGCCGGCAATATGCTGAAGCCGGCGCTGGCCCGGGGAGAGTTGCATTGTGTCGGCGCCACCACGCTGAATGAGTACCGGGAAAATATTGAAAAAGACGCAGCACTGGAGCGCCGTTTCCAGAAAGTGCTGGTCAGCGAGCCCAGTGAGGAAGATACCATCGCCATCCTGCGTGGGCTGAAAGAGCGCTATGAGGTTCACCATGGGGTTGAGGTAACGGATGGCGCCATCATCGCGGCCGCCAAGCTGTCTCATCGATATATTACCGATCGTCAGTTGCCGGATAAGGCCATTGACCTGGTGGATGAAGCGGCCAGCCAGATCCGTATGGAAATGGACTCCAAGCCTGAGGCTCTGGATCGCCTGGAGCGCCGGCTGATTCAGCTCAAGATTGAGCGGGAAGCCCTGAAAAAGGAAACCGACGCAGCCTCTAAGAAGCGGCTGGAAGAGTTGTCTGCCGTTATCGGCAACGTTGAGCGCGAATACGCCGACCTTGAGGAAGTCTGGAACACTGAAAAGGCGGCTCTGCATGGCTCCCAGAAGATCAAGAGCCAACTGGAGCAGGCCAGGATTGACCTGGAGAATGCCCGCCGTGCAGGGGATCTGGGCAAGATGTCCGAGCTGCAGTACGGCAAGATCCCGGAGCTGGAGCGCCAACTGGATATGGCCAGCCAGGCGGAAATGATGGAAATGAAGCTGTTGCGCAACCGGGTCACGGATGAAGAAATTGCGGAAATCGTTTCAAAGTGGACCGGGATTCCGGTATCCAAGATGCTGGAGGGGGAGCGCGACAAGCTGATGCGCATGGAGGAAGCCCTCCACGATCGGGTCATTGGCCAGGATGAGGCCGTGGAAGCGGTATCCAATGCGGTGCGCCGGTCCCGGGCTGGACTGTCGGATCCGAATCGTCCCAATGGTTCTTTCCTGTTCCTTGGGCCGACCGGGGTGGGGAAGACCGAGTTGTGCAAGGCGCTGGCAAACTTCCTGTTCGATACCGAAGAGGCCATGGTTCGCATCGATATGTCGGAATTCATGGAGAAGCACTCGGTCGCCCGTTTGATTGGTGCGCCTCCCGGATATGTGGGGTATGAAGAGGGTGGCTACCTGACTGAGGCCGTGCGTCGCAGGCCCTACTCGGTTCTGCTTCTGGATGAGGTTGAAAAGGCGCACCCGGATGTCTTCAACATCCTGCTTCAGGTGCTGGATGATGGGCGTCTGACCGATGGTCAGGGCCGCACGGTCGACTTCCGCAACACAGTGGTGGTGATGACCTCAAACCTGGGTTCCCACATCATTCAGGAGAAGGCCGGAGAAGAGAACTACGAAGATATGAAGTCGGCGGTGATGGAAGTGGTTGGCACTCATTTCCGGCCGGAGTTCATTAACCGTGTGGATGAAGTGGTGGTGTTCCATCCGCTGGCGGAGTCCCAGATTCAGGGCATCGCCCGCATCCAGATCGAGAATCTGGCTCGTCGCCTGAAGGATCAGGATATGAAACTGGAACTCGGAGACGACGTCATGCAGTTGCTGGCGGAAGTCGGGTACGACCCGGTTTATGGTGCCCGGCCGCTGAAGCGGGCGATTCAGCGCATGATCGAAAATCCGCTGGCGCAAAAGCTGCTTCAGGGTGCGTTTGTGCCCGGCGATATCATTCGCGCAACGGTGCAGGAAGACCGGTTGGTGTTCAGCAAGAACGGCTGACGAGGGAACTACAGTTGCTTATTTAAAAAAGGGCGGAAGACACGAGTCTCCGCCCTTTTCTGTTATCCGAACCTCTAGGGTTTAACGCGCGCTGCTGCCACCTTGTTCCGGGCCGCAGTTTTCGTCTGCGATTTCCTGGAATTTCTGGCGCTGCTGCGCAATTTCCTCGGGACTCAGGTATCGGGTTTCACCGTTCTCCTCCACCCGGATACGAGCGTTGTTATTGATCACCTCAAGATTGGAGCGAGCTGTGCCGCAGTTGGCCTCGCGCTGCTTCCGGCGAGCTTCTTCAACCGCGGATTCTTCTCGTTGCTGCTGCTCTGCCGCTTGTTGTTCCTGCAGTTCGTCCAGCTGTTCCTGTGCGCTTCGGCGCTGAACACCAGCGCCCTGACTGGTGCCGGAACGAACGTTGACCTGTTCGGCGTTACGGCCGGTTGGCTGTCGGTCGCCAAAGTGTGTTACGCCGTTCTCGTCTGTCCACTTATAGACCGAAGCGCTGGTTGCAAGGCCGGGTGCGGCCGCCATCAATACCGTCAGCAATAATATTTTTCGGTTCATGTCTCTGCTCGTCACTTGGTTACTGCCTGTGGCTATCATGCCATCGGATGGCTGGATTTTCCTGTCTCTGGTTCAAAATCTTGCTCGCAGTTTTGCACAGTATGGCAGAGAGAGGCGAATTCGGCGGTAATTAAGCCACAGCGCCTATTGACAGCGAGTTTCCCGCTGTCAGAATTACCGATTGCCTGAAGACTGGGGTCAATACGGCAGGCAATCCCGAGCGAGTATCCCCCGTTAATCACCACACTGCGTTCGCCAGCGTCTGGCGGGCCTTGGTTGTTGCTTACGTGCAACCCGTTGATTGGCCGTTCTCCGCAACCCTCAGGAGGGCGGCTGGCCAGGAGACAACCTCTTTAGTTTTGGTGTGGAGGAGTACGCCGGTTCCGCTTTCACAAGAAGCAGGGAAACCGAGAATCCAGGCAACCGGGGCGTAACCCGGCTCATTCACTCGTAGAAGAGGGTAGAAAATCGTGGAGTTATTGTCTGGCGCCGATATGCTGATCCGCTCCCTGCAGGATGAAGGGATCGAATACATATACGGCTATCCGGGTGGTGCAGCCCTTCATATTTATGATGCGCTGTTCAGGCAGGACAAAGTCAAGCATATTCTGGTGCGGCACGAACAGGCGGCGGTCCACATGGCCGACGGCTATGCCCGTGCAACCGGAAAACCAGGTACCGTACTGGTGACCTCGGGTCCTGGAGCCACCAACACCATTACCGGCATTGCCACCGCGTTCATGGATTCCATCCCCATGGTGGTTCTGTGCGGCCAGGTTGCATCCACCCTTATTGGTGAGGATGCCTTCCAGGAAACCGATATGATCGGTGTTTCCCGTCCGGTGGTTAAGCACAATCTGAGCGTTCGTCACCCCGAGGAAATCCCTGAGGTAATCCGCAAGGCATACTACATCGCTGCTACCGGTCGTCCCGGTCCGGTTGTGGTTGATATCCCGAAGGATATGACCACACCGAATGAGCGCTATGAGTACTCCTATCCCAAGAAGGTCAAGCTGCGCTCCTATAACCCGGCGGTTCGTGGCCATGCCGGTCAGATCAAAAAAGCCGTCGACATGCTGATGGCGGCCAAACGCCCGGTCATCTATGCCGGCGGCGGTGTGATCCTGGGCAAGGCTTCCAGCCAGTTGACCGAGCTGACCCGGACCCTGGGCTTCCCTATCACCAACACCCTGATGGGCATTGGTTGCTATCCGGCGACTGACAAACAGCACCTGGGCTGGCTGGGTATGCACGGTACCTATGAAGCCAACATGGCGATGCACCATTCAGATCTGATTCTCTGTGTGGGCGCGCGCTTTGATGATCGCGTGACCAACGCCACCGAGAAGTTCTGCCCGGGCGCGCGCATTATTCATATCGATATCGACCCGGCATCTATCTCAAAGACCATAGATGCAGACGTGCCCATTGTCGGCCCGGTGGATGCGGTACTGAAAGAAATGCTGTCGCTGGTAAAAGAATCCAGGGACAAGCCGGATGCCGAGGCGCTGGCATCGTGGTGGAAGCAGATTGAAGAGTGGCGCGCGTTCCACGGCATGCGTTACGAGACCAGCCCGGATGTAATCAAGCCCCAGGAAGTGGTCGAGATGCTCTGGAAGCTCACCAATGGTGATGCCTTCGTAACCACCGATGTAGGTCAGCACCAGATGTTTGCTGCCCAGTACTACAAGTTCGACAAGCCGAACCGATGGATCAACTCCGGTGGCCTCGGCACCATGGGCTTCGGCCTGCCGGCCGCCATGGGCATCAAACTGACCCATCCGGAAGATGAAGTGCTGTGCTTTACTGGTGAAGGCAGTATCCAGATGAATATCCAGGAACTGTCCACCTGCAAGCAGTACGATCTGCCGGTGAAGATCATCAACCTGAATAACCAGGCTCTGGGCATGGTCAAGCAGTGGCAGGACATGAATTACGAGTCCCGCCATTCCCAGTCTTACATGGAGTCTTTGCCGGACTTCATCAAGCTGGCGGAAGCGTATGGTCATGTGGGTGTGCGCATTGATCGCAAGGAAGACCTGGAGCCCAAGCTCAAGGAAGTCCTGGCCATGAAAGACAAACTGGTGTTTGTCGATATCTATGTGGACCGCTTTGAGCATGTCTATCCCATGCAGGTCGCTCGAGGATCCATGAAAGACATGTGGCTCAGCAAAACGGAGAGGGTGTGATCATGCGTCGAATCATTTCTGTTTTGCTGGAAAACGAACCCGGCGCACTGTCTCGTGTGGTTGGCCTGTTTTCGCAGCGCAACTACAACATCGAAACCCTGACCGTGGCGCCCACGGAAGACGAAACCCTGTCTCGCCTGACTGTCACCACGACAGGTTCCGACAAGGTTATCGAGCAGATCACCAAGCAGCTGAACAAGCTGATCGAAGTGGTCAAGCTGGTGGATCTGACCGAGGGCGCTCACATCGAGCGGGAGCTGATGCTGGTCAAGCTCAAGGCAACCGGATCCCAGCGTGCCGAGATCAAGCGCACGGTGGATATCTTCCGTGGCCAGATTGTGGATGTCACCAGTTCTGTCTACACCGTGCAGCTTGCCGGCGACAGTGAAAAGCTGGACGGCTTCATTCAGGCGGTGGGCACTTCGGGTGTTCTGGAAGTTGTTCGCACTGGTGTATCTGGCATTGCCCGGGGCGAAAAGGTGCTCAGCCTGTAAGGGCTGCCGAAACAAATCGAAAATCATGGCCCCGAGGGGTCAGTACATATAATAGAGGTTTCTCATGCAGGTTTATTACGATAAGGATTGCGATCTTTCCATCATCCAGGGCAAGAAAGTTGCCATTCTCGGCTTCGGCTCCCAGGGTCACGCTCATGCGTGTAACCTGAAGGACTCCGGTGTAGACGTGGTTGTTGGTCTGCGTGCCGGTTCATCCTCCATCGCCAAGGCTGAAGCCTATGGACTGAAGACCAGCGATGTGGCTTCTGCCGTTGCATCTGCAGACGTGGTCATGGTTCTGACGCCGGACGAGTTCCAGGCCCAGCTGTACCGTGAGGAAATCGAGCCGAACCTGAAGCAGGGCGCTACCCTGGCCTTCGCTCACGGTTTTGCGATTCACTACAACCAGATCGTTCCGCGCAAAGATCTGGACGTGATCATGGTTGCTCCGAAAGCTCCGGGCCACACTGTGCGCACCGAGTTCACCAAGGGCGGTGGTATCCCTGACCTGATTGCGATCTTCCAGGACGCGTCCGGCAACGCCAAGAATGTAGCTCTGTCCTACGCCAGCGGCATCGGCGGCGGCCGTACCGGTATCATCGAAACCACCTTCAAGGACGAAACCGAAACCGATCTGTTCGGTGAGCAGGCGGTTCTGTGCGGTGGTGCGGTTGAGCTGGTTAAAGCCGGCTTCGAAACCCTGACCGAAGCGGGCTACGCTCCGGAAATGGCGTACTTCGAGTGTCTGCACGAGCTGAAGCTGATCGTTGACCTGATGTACGAAGGCGGCATCGCCAACATGAATTACTCCATCTCCAACAACGCCGAGTACGGTGAGTACGTAACCGGTCCGGAGGTGATCAACGAGCAGTCCCGCGAAGCCATGCGCAACGCACTGAAGCGCATCCAGAGCGGCGAATACGCCAAGATGTTCATCTCTGAAGGTGCCCTGAACTATCCGTCCATGACCGCTCGCCGTCGCCAGAATGCGGCTCACGAGATCGAGACCGTGGGCGAGAAGCTGCGTTCCATGATGCCGTGGATTTCCGCGAACAAGATCGTGGACAAAGACAAGAACTGATCCGGATTTTCGGTAAGGTTTGGAAACGCGGCCCCTTGTGGCCGCGTTTTTCGTTTATACTCCGCCCAAATGCTTTCCGGAGTTTATGGAATGACTGAAGAAAAGAATACCGTGGAAAAATCAGAAACCAGGAAAGCCGCAGATCCGGAAATTGAGCCCGGTGAAGTGGTTGAAGAGGAGCTTGTTGAGGGGACCAAGGTTCGTCGCAAAGGCATTTACCTGCTTCCCAACGCGCTGACGACTGCCTCTCTGTTCTCTGGATTCTATGCGATTGTTTCTGCCGCCAATGGTGTCTTCGACAATGCTGCTATTGCCATTTTTGTGTCCATGATTCTGGATGGGCTGGATGGCCGTGTCGCCCGGATGACAAATACCCAGAGCAAATTCGGTGAGGAATACGACAGCCTTGCCGACATGGTGGCCTTCGGTGTTGCGCCCGGCCTGGTGGCCTTTTTCTGGTCCCTCAACGGATTGGACAAAGTGGGCTGGGTGGTTACGTTCATCTACGTGGCTGGCGCAGCATTGCGGTTGGCTCGGTTCAATACCCAGATCGGCTCCGTGGACAAAAAATACTTTGTGGGCCTGCCCAGTCCATCGGCAGCTGCCTGTGTTGCGGGGCTGGTGTGGTGTTTCCACAGTTTCGAGCCATCGTCCTGGCTGACGTTGCTGACAATTATCGTTGTGGCCGGAACCGGTGTGCTGATGGTCAGCAATATTCTTTACCGCAGCTTCAAGGATCTCGATCTTCGAGGTCGGGTGCCTTTCGCGGCAATACTTCTGGTGGTGCTGGTGTTTGTGGTGATCGCCCTTGATCCCGCCACCGTACTCTTCACCGGGTTCCTGATTTACGCACTTTCCGGCCCGGTCCGGGCTCTGTTCCGTCGCAAGCCGGCCCGCGCTCGGTAGGACTTACCCCTCGGCCGAGTGAATCGGCCGGGAATTTTCTCGGGAACCTCCGGTCAGTTACCTCAAGTAATGAATTGGAGGTTCCCGATGCTTATCAAGCGCCGCCCGTCGTGGGCTCTGTCAGAATCTGAAGTGACGCCTGAATCCGTCTACCTGAACCGGCGGAAATTCATGGCCGGGACGATGGCATCCGCTGCGGCGCTGACCATGCCGGCCCTTCTCAAGGCGGAGGAGGGCGGAATTCCTGGCGACGCCCTGCAGTATAAGGCCATGCCGGCGTTTTCTACCGACGAAAAGAAAGCGCCTTACCCCGCGATTACTTCCTACAACAACTTTTATGAGTTTGGTACGGACAAAGGCGACCCTGCGCGATATGCAGGCGCCATGTCGGTCGACCCCTGGTCTGTATCTGTCGAAGGTGAATGTGCAAAGACAGGCGCCTATGCGCTGGAAGATCTGCTGAAGCCTCACCAGTACCAGGAGCGTATTTACCGGTTGCGTTGCGTGGAAGCCTGGTCGATGGTGATTCCGTGGGTCGGTGTGCCGTTGGCCGAAGTGCTCGCTAGTCTGGAGCCGACATCAAAAGCCAAATACGTCTACTTCGAAACCCGTCATGATCCGGACCAGATGCGTGGGCAGCGCTCCATGTTCAGCGTGATTGACTGGCCCTACCGGGAGGGGCTCCGGATGGACGAGGCCATGAACGAGTTGTCGTTTCTGGCCATTGGTTTGTACGGCAAGACCCTGCCAAACCAGAATGGTGCGCCGATCCGCCTGGTTGTGCCATGGAAATATGGCTTCAAGAGCATCAAGTCGATCGTCCGTATCCGCTTCATGGAGCAGCGACCCAAGACCAGCTGGGAGATGATCGCGCCTGAAGAGTATGGCTTTTATGCCAACGTGAATCCGGAAGTGGATCATCCGCGCTGGAGTCAGAAGCGTGAGCGTCGCCTGCCCTCTGGTTTGTTGAGCCCGAACTGGATCGAGACGGTGAAGTTTAACGGCTATGGTGAGCACGTCGCCCATTTATATAAGGGCATGGATTTGTCCAGGTATTATTGATGGCATCCAAGGCTTCTCGTCAATTTCCCTATGCTCCGGTTAAAGTTCTGGTTTTTCTGATCTGCCTGATTCCGCTCGCGTTGATCGGGTGGGACATCCAGAACGGTAATCTGGGGCCTGATCCAGGCCAGACCATTACGGAAGCACTGGGTATCGCGGCGTTCCAGTTTCTGCTGATAACCCTGTTGATCTCACCATTGCGAAAAATCACAGGTTGGGCTGGTTGGCTCCGCTTTCGCAGGATGGTGGGGTTATATGCTTTTTTCTACGCGGCTTTGCATGTGCTCGCCTTCCTCCAGTTCATTCTTGGATGGTTTGATTTATGGGCAGCCTTTACCAAGCGCCCCTATATCATCGCGGGTGGCTTGGCGTTCCTGTTAATGGCGCCGCTGGCGGCGACCTCGACCAGGGGCATGATGAAAAGGGTGGGGCGCGGCTGGAAACCATTACATCGTCTTATCTACAGCTCGGCACTCCTGGCCTGGGTTCATTTTCTGTGGCAGGCGCGCAGCGACGTGACCGAAATGATGATCTATGGCCTGGTGCTGGCTGTTTTATTGGGGGCTCGCGTGTACTGGTCAGGTTTTTCCACGCTCATTCCTCTGAGAAGAGCGTGATTTTGATCAACGTCTGAGCGTTTTGGTGGGTATTTGATCGTTGGCGTAGGTGGAAACCGAAGCCCGGTAAAATAAATTGAAAATGGGCGTTGACAGTTTTCCTGAGGGCTGTAGAATGCGCACCACTTCTGAGGGACACGGCAGACAACGCCGGTTCACGAGGAACGCAACTACTTGAAAGTGTTCGAAAATTTGCTTCAAAAATTCTTCGAAAAAAGTGGTTGACAGGGCAGCGAAACGATGTAGAATACGCGGCCTTGATTGAGCAACAGCTCAAACGCTCTTTAAAAAGTTAACCAAGTAATTCGTGTGGGCGCTGGCCGAGGTATTTCGGACACGAAATATCAGGACAGTGACTCGTCGAAATTGAGTTTTGTCTTGAGCAAGAATTAAGAACTTTCGGGTTCTTGTATGATTTAAACTGAAGAGTTTGATCATGGCTCAGATTGAACGCTGGCGGCAGGCTTAACACATGCAAGTCGAGCGGTAACAGGGGAAGCTTGCTTCCCGCTGACGAGCGGCGGACGGGTGAGTAATGCTTAGGAATCTGCCCAGTAGTGGGGGATAGCCCGGGGAAACCCGGATTAATACCGCATACGTCCTACGGGAGAAAGCAGGGGATCTTCGGACCTTGCGCTATTGGATGAGCCTAAGTCGGATTAGCTAGTTGGTGGGGTAAAGGCCTACCAAGGCGACGATCCGTAGCTGGTCTGAGAGGATGATCAGCCACATCGGGACTGAGACACGGCCCGAACTCCTACGGGAGGCAGCAGTGGGGAATATTGGACAATGGGGGCAACCCTGATCCAGCCATGCCGCGTGTGTGAAGAAGGCTTTCGGGTTGTAAAGCACTTTCAGTAGGGAGGAAAACCTTATGGCTAATACCCATGAGGCTTGACGTTACCTACAGAAGAAGCACCGGCTAACTCCGTGCCAGCAGCCGCGGTAATACGGAGGGTGCAAGCGTTAATCGG
>NZ_JBRJHG010000013.1:0-139775 GCF_053628895.1 Marinobacter sp. MBR-105
ACCGGCGGTGGCATCCAGGGAACCGTTGGCGGAGTCAGTGACGGCGTTACCGTTACGATCCTGAGCTGTGGCTTCGACCGTCAGGTTGCCGTCGACCAGGCTGGAAATGTCTACGCCGGTCAGGGTGTAGGAACCATCGGCGTCGACAGTAGCGGTGGTATTAACGACGTTGCCAGCGGAATCGGTGACGGCGATGTCGACCTGTTCATTCGGGGCCACGTCGTTGGTGGTACCGGACAAGTTAACCGTTTGCGTCGCGTTATTAACGATGTCGAGAGATACCGTCAGGTCGCCGGCAGTCGCATCAAGAATGCTAGTGGTTGAGTCATTGACGGCATTGCCGTTGCGATCCTGGGCCGTGGCTTCGACCGTCAGATTGCCGTCGACCAGGCTGGAAATGTCCACGCCAGCCAGGGTGTAGGAGCCATCGGCGCCCACGGTGGCGGTGGTATTAACGACATGGCCATCGGCGTCGGTGATGGTCACATCAACCTGGCTGTTTGGTGCCACGTCCGTGGTGGTACCGGACAGGTTCACGGTTTGGGTTGTGTTGTCGATCGTGTCGACAGAGACACTCAAGGCACCGGCGGTGGCATCCAGGGAACCGTTGGCCGAGTCACTCACAGCATTGCCGTTGCGATCCTGGGCCGTGGCTTCCACGGACAAGTCGCCGTCGACCAGGCTGGAAATGTCTACGCCGGTCAGGGTGTAGGAACCATCGGCGTCGACAGTAGCGGTGGTATTAACGACGTTGCCAGCGGAATCGGTGACGGCCACGTTAACCTGGCTGTTTGGTGCCACATCCGTGGTCGAGCCGGACAGATCGATGGTCTGGTTACCGTTATCGACATTGGCAATGGCCACCGTTAGATCACCGGTGGTGGCATCGAAGGTGCCGGTTGCCGAGTCGGTGATGGCATTGCCGTTGCGATCCTGCGCGGACGCTTCCACGGTCAGGTCGCCGTCGACCAGGCTGGAGATGTCCATGCCTGTCAAGGTGTAGGCACCGTCAGCGTCGACGGTGGTGGTGGCATTGACGGCATTACCAGCAGAGTCGGTGATGGTAATCGCAACTTGCTCATTCGGCGCCACGTCAGTGGTAGTACCGGACAAGTTTACGGTCTGCGCCGTGTTATCGACGGTGTCGAGAGACACGGTCAGATCACCGGCGGTGGCATCCAGGGAACCGTTGGCGGAGTCAGTGACGGCGTTACCGTTACGATCCTGAGCTGTGGCTTCGACCGTCAGGTTGCCATCGACCAGGCTGGAGATGTCCACACCGGTCAGGGTGTAGGCACCGTCGGCGCCGACGGTGGTGGTGGCATTGACGGCATTACCAGCAGAGTCGGTGATGGTAATCGCAATTTGTCCATTTGGCGCCACGTCCGTGGTAGTGCCGGACAGGTTCACGGTTTGCGCCGCGTTATCGACGGTGTCCAAGGTAACGGTGAGATCGCCAGCAATGGCATTTAAGCTGCCGTTGGCCGAATCACTCACGGCATTGCCATTGCGATCCTGGGCCGTGGCTTCGACGGTCAGGTTGCCGTCGACCAGGCTGGAAATGTCGACGCCAGTCAGGGTGTAGGAACCATCGGCACCCACGGTGGCGGTGGCATTGACGGCATTACCGGCAGAGTCGGTGATGGTAATCGCAACTTGCTCATTCGGCGCGACGTCCGTGGTGGTGCCGGACAGATCAATCGCCTGAGTTGTGTTGTCGATATTGGCGACGGCCACGGTGAGAGCACCGTCGGTCGCATCAAGGGCACCGTTGGCCGAATCATTCACGGCATTGCCATTGCGATCCTGAGCCGAGGCTTCCACGGTCAGGTTGCCGTCGACCAGGCTGGAGATGTCCACGCCGTTCAGGGTGTAGGAGCCGTCAGCACTGACGGTGGCGGCCGCGTTCACGATATTCCCAGCCGAATCGGTAATGGTAATTGCAACTTGCTCATTCGGCGCCACGTCCGAGGTCGTGCCGGACAGGTTCGCGGTTTGCGCCGTGTTATCGATGGTGTCCACGGAGACGGTCAGAGCACCGGCGGTGGCATCGACGCTGTCGGTAGCCGAATCGGAGACGGCATTGCCGTTGCGATCCTGGGCCGAGGCCTCCACGGTCAGGTCGCCGTCGACCAGGCTGGAGATGTCTACGCCGGTCAGGGAATAGGAGCCATCGGCGCCCACGGTGGCGGTGGTATTAACGACATTGCCAGCGGAGTCGGTGACAGTGATGCTGACTTCCTCATTCGGCGCCACGTCCTTGGTGGTGCCGGACAGGTTCGCGGTTTGCCCTGCGTTATCCACGGTGTCGAGAGAGACGGTCAGAGCACCGGCGGTGGCATCGAACGTGCCGTTGGCCGAATCATTCACAGCATTGCCATTGCGATCCTGCGCGGACGCTTCCACGGTCAGGTCGCCGTCGACCAAGCTGGAAATGTCGACGCCGGTCAGAGTGTAGGAGCCATCGGCGCCTAGAGTCGTGGTGGTGTTAACGAGATTGCCAGCGGAATCCGTGATGGTCACGTTAACCTGGCTGTTTGGCGCCACATCGGTCGTGGTGCCGGACAGATCGATAGTCTGGGCACCATTATCGACGTTGCTAATGGTCACGGCGAGATCGCCAGCAGTGGCATCAAAGCTGCCAGTAGCCGAGTCACTCACAGTATTGCCATTGCGATCCTGCGCGGAAGCGTCCACGGACAGGTTGCCGTCGACCAGACTGGAAATGTCGACGCCGGTCAGAGTGTAAGAGCCATCGGTTCCCACGGTGGTGGTGGCAGTGACGGCATTACCGGCAGAGTCGGTGATGGTAATCGCAATTTGCTCATTTGGCGCCACGTCCGTGGTAGCACCGGACAAGTTCATGGTTTGCGCTGTGGTATCGATGGTGTCGACAGAGACCGTCAGAGCACCGCCGGTCGCATCAAAGGCACCGTTGGCCGAATCATTCACGGCATTGCCATTGCGATCCTGAGCCGAGGCTTCCACGGTCAGGGCGCCATCGACCAGGCTGGCGATGTCGACGCCAGTCAGGGTGTAGGCACCATCGGCGCCGACGGTCGTGGTGGCGTTGACGACGTTGCCAGCGGAATCGGTGATGGTCACGTTAACCTGGCTGTTTGGTGCTACGTCACTGGTGGTGCCGGATACATCCGCGGTTTGCGTGGTGTTATCGACGGTGTCGACAGAGACCGTCAAAGCACCTGCGGTGGCGTCAAAGCTGTTGGTCGCCGAGTCGGTGACGGCATTGCCGTTGCGATCCTGTGCGGACGCTTCCACGGTCAGGCTGCCATCGACCAGGCTGGAAATGTCGACGCCGGTCAGAGTGTAGGAACCATCGGCACCCACGGTGGTGGTGGCAGTGACGACATTGCCGGCGGAGTCGGTGACGGTGATGCTGACCTGTTCATTCGGCGCGACGTCCGTGGTGGTGCCGGACAGGTTCACGGTTTGCGCCGTGTTGTCGATGGTGTCCACGGAGACGGTCAGAGCACCGCCGGTCGCATCAAGGGCACCGTTGGCCGAGTCAGTCAAGGCGTTGCCATTACGGCCCTGCGCCGAGGCCTCCACGGTCAGGTCGCCGTCGACCAGGCTGGAGATGTCCACGCCGGTCAGACTGTAGGAGCCATCCGCACCGACGGTGGTGATCGCGTTAACGACATTGCCAGTGGAATCCGTGATGGTCACGTTGACCTGGCTGTTTGGCGCCACATCGGCCGTGGTGCCGGACAGGTCGACGGTTTGCGCTGCGTTATCCACGGTGTCAAGAGAGACGGTCAGAGCACCGGTAGTCGCATCAAGTGAGCCTGCCGCCGAGTCGGAGACAGCGTTGCCGTTACGGTCCTGAGCCGTGGCTTCCACGGTCAAGTTGCCATCGACCAGGCTGGAGATGTCCACGCCGGTCAGACTGTAGGAACCATCGGCGCCGACAGTCGTGGTGGCAGTGACGACATTGCCGGCGGAGTCGGTGACGGTTAGGTCAACCTGGCTGTTCAGGGCCACGTCGGTGGTGGTGCCGGACAGGTTCGCGGTTTGAGCTGTGCTATCAACAGTGTCGACAGAGACGGTCAAATCACCGGCGGTGGCATCGAAGGTGCCGTTGGCCGAGTCACTCACAGCATTGCCGTTACGGTCCTGCGCGGACGCCTCCACGGTCAGGTCACCGTCGACCAGACTGGAAATGTCGACGCCGGTCAGACTGTAGGAACCATCGGCGCCGACGGTGGCGGTGGCGTTCACGATATTGCCAGCCGAATCGGTCATGGTAATCGCAACTTGCCCATTCGGCGCGACGTCCGTGGTGGTGCCGGACAGGTTCACGGTTTGCGCCGTGTTATCGATGGTGCCGACAGAGACCGTCAGATCACCGGCGGTGGCATCGAGGGCACCGTTGGCCGAGTCAGTCAAGGCGTTGCCATTACGGTCCTGAGCCGAGGCCTCCACGGTCAGGCTGCCATCGACCAGGCTGGAGATGTCGACACCGGTCAGGCTGTAGGAGCCATCCGCACCGACGGTGGCGATGGCGTTCACGATATTGCCAGCAGAGTCGGTAATGGTAATCGCAACTTGCTCATTCGGCGCAACGTCCGTGGTGGTACCAGACAGGTTCGCGGTTTGCGCCGTGTTATCCACGGTGTCAAGAGAGACAGTCAGAGCACCAGCAGTCGCGTCGAAAGAACCGCTGGCCGAGTCGGTAACGGCATTACCGTTGCGATCTTCGCCGGTAACGGTAATGGCCAGATCGCCATCCACCAGGCCTGATATATCGACGCCCGTGAGTGAGAACGAGCCGTCATCCCCCACCGTCGCTGTGGTTGTAAGGCTGTTGTTATTGCTATCGGTAACCACAATGGTCACGGCGCTGCCTGGTGCAATATCCGTGGTCGTGCCATCCAGGCCCAGGGTCTGGCTACTGTGATCCGTGATCGTTGATGTAACAGATACGCTGCCGGCGATCAGATCCAGGGAGCCTTCTGTTGTGGCAGACACCAGATTGCCATCCGATCCTTGCGCCGATACCCCGACGGTAATCGGGCCGTCGACCATATTCGGAAACTGGGAGATTACCGAAGTAAATTTGCCATCCGGCCCTGCCGTGACTGTTTGTGAAACGGAATTCCCGTTTTGATCAGTCACGGTAACGATGATGCTGTTGCCGGCCAACAGATTGCTGCTGTTGCCGTTTACGATCAGGTTATTGCTGTCGCCAGTCACTGGAGAAACGTTGTCAATGGCGATACTGCCCGGCAATGGTTGGGCCTCGGCGGTGGACCCGGTCGTAACACCACTGTCATTAATTAGGGGCGTCTCGCTATCAAGGGACTGCAGGTTCAAGCTGATATCGGCGCCATTAATATTCTCGACGATCCTTGCGAGGCGAACAGAGCTGCTGCCGCCCGCACTGCCACCGTCAATACCGGCTGCGGGAGCTTCTATATCATCAAGGCTCGAGCCCAGAGCATCTTCGATGGCGGCCAGAGCCTGTTCAACGCTGCTGTCTTCCAGTGAATTGTCGGTCGCTGCCGGGACAAAATTATTGGCTAATTCCGCGCTGGCCAGTATGGAGACACCGCTATCGACGGTTGCTTCGTTGTTATAGCCAAAGTCCAGCGTGACCCGCCCGTCATCAGCTGTAATCAGGCGCTCGCCAAGCATCAGTGCGTCGCCCGGTTGCAGCAGGCGGTGGCTCCCGTCGGGAGCTTCTGCCCAAGCGTTTCCGGTAACGTTAACAACGATCGCGATCGTGATGCTCATGGCGTTCCTCTATATTGCAAAATCGAACAAGCAAGTGAATTTAAGAAACTTCGTAGTGTCGTTTACAGTAGACTGTCTGCCAATCGTCGCCTACTGGACTCAGGTACAGGTTGGGTAGATTCCCTGTGTTTGATTGTAAACAGTTGTAAAATCCATCTTTTTTTGCGTGATTTCTGTACAATTGACGGCCGGTTTTTTCGGGCCGGGTGGGCGATAATGCGGGTAGCCTCGTAACTTGAGCGTTGGTCAGCAGTGAACAACGTGGTGCCATGATTCGTGTGATGATTTTGGAGCTTTTAATGGTAAGAAAGGTCTTGGAGTGCCGGGCTGTTGCGTTTGCGATCTTGGCTTGTATGACTGCGCCGGCGATCACCGCTGCGCAGACCTATGGCAGCCAACCTGTTGCAGAGGGTAGTGTGCTGGAGGCGGTCAGAAATGCTATTGAGCACAATCCGGAAGTTCAGGCGAGCTGGCACCAGTTTCTGGTTGCCGGCCACGACAAATCGGCCGCAAAAGGGGATTATAAGCCCTCTCTGGACGCGACGGCCCGTTATGGCTGGGAACATCGCAATTATGGCGAAGTCAGTGAGTTTGATGGCTACGACGGTCGTTTGACCCTGACCCAGATGCTCTACGATGGCTTTCAGACCCGAAGTGCCGTTCAGCGCTTTGAAGAGGAACAACTGGTCAGTTATTTTGAGCTGCTCGCCCAGATTGAAGACACCAGCCTTGAAGCCCTGCGAGCGTATCTTGACGTCAGCCGTCAGCAAGAGCTTCTGGAGTTGGCCAGGAATAATCTGCAGACACACCAGGATGTGTATGAACAGGTAAGCTCAAGTGCCGAGGCGGGCGTTGCGAGAGCAGCAGACCTCGAGCAGATCAATGGACGTTTATCACTGGCCGAAGCCAATCTGTTCACGGTAGCCAGTAATTTGCACGACGTTCGGGCTCGTTATCTCAGAATCATAGGAGAAAAAGCACCCAGTCAGCCGGATGAGGTCATGATCGGGGTTGAGCTTGTACCAGCGACTGCACAGGAGGCCCTGGGTATTGCTTATGAAGCGAATCCGTCCTTCCGTGCCGCGCATCGGCAGATCCGGGCGGCAGAGGCCAGCGTTGAGGAAAGTCGTTCAGGCTTTCATCCAAAGCTGGACCTGGTGGCCAGCTATGGTCATCGCTCGTATGACGATCTGGGCTTCGACGATTCCGAGACCGATGGCCGGGTTGGTCTTGAGTTGAGTATGAATCTGTATCGCGGTGGCGCCGACCGGGCCAGGGTGCGCAGTGCCTACGACAGGGTCAATGTAGCCAAGGATCTTCGTGACAAAGCCTGCGTTGATATTCGCCAGGAAGTTCAGATTGCCTTCAACGATGTGCGCAATCTGGAGAGCCAGATTCCGATTCTCAACAACCACCGCCTCTCGTCAGCGCGGGTGCGGACAGCTTACAAAGATCAGTTTGATATTGGTGAACGCACCTTGCTGGATGTGTTGGATGCGGAGAACGAATACTTCGATGCCAGCCGTGCCTATGTGAATGCAATCTACGATCAGAAACTGGCAGTGGCGCGCGTTCAGGCCGAGATGGGGCAATTGGTTGTGTCTCTGGGGCTGGTTCGAAACGGTCTTCCCTCCCTGGACGACCTTGGCGCCTCTCCGCTCCCGTTTACAGACTCCATGTGCCCGGCCGTTGAAGTGGACCAGTCGGTCCGGTTGTTGCTCGATTCCGATGGTGATGGGGTGAAGAACTATAAAGATCAGTGTCCCGGAACGCCGGCAGGCAGCAAGGTGGATATTCGCGGCTGTACCATTGCCGAACCCCCTGAGGTGGTAAAAACAATGGTGATTGAGTTCGCCAATGATTCTGCCGACATTTCGTCTGCCAGTGAGGCTTACCTGAGGGATCTCGGACAGTACCTCGTGTCTAATCCGGATGCGCAAGCGGAGATCGTTGGCCATGCTTCCAGAACGGGGGCGCCGGTTTATAATCGGGAACTCTCGATGCGCCGGGCGGAAGCGGTCGCAGAGACATTGGTTAACGACTATGCTATTGAAAGAACTCGACTAAAGCTCACAGGTCAGGGATTTTATCAGCCCCGGTTTTCCCAGCCTTCCGAGGCGGCAGTGAGCGCCAACCGCAGGGTCGATATTCGTGTTCTGCAGGCGCAAGAGGTTGCAGGAAACTGATATCTCCATTTCGGCATAGATAAGGAGAGGCGTGGAAACTTCTGCAATAGATCACCGGCAGGATGACTTGCTAACGTGCCTGCGCGTTCTTTGCAAATTACATGGACGCCAGGCGTCCGGAGAATCCATTGTTTCCGGATTACCCCTTGACCAGGGCCGACTGACGCCCTCGCTGTTTGGTCGAGGCGCTCGGCGACTGGGTTTTAGCAGCCAGGTCTGTCAACAGTCATTGTCATCAATCAATACCGCGCTGCTGCCTGCAGTGTTGTTGTTGAATAATGAACGTGCGTGTGTCGTTCACTCGCTTGATGCGGAGGGAGGCTTGGCATCGGTCGTTTTTCCCGAGCTGCCCGAGTCAGAAACGGAGATTACCTCTGCACAGTTATCCGAACTCTACTCAGGGACAGTGATCTATTGTCGCCCGAGATTTCACTTTGATCAGCGCGCAACCAGAACACGGGCGGCGCAGGGCGGGCACTGGTTCTGGAGTGTCATTGGCGAGAATCGCAAGCTGTATCGTGATATCTGTATCGCCGCGCTGTTGATCAATGTCTTCGCGGTTGCCATGCCTTTGTTTGTCATGAACGTGTACGACCGCGTGGTGCCCAACCATGCCACGCATACGTTGTGGGTCCTGGCGGTGGGGCTTCTGATCGCCCTTTGTGCAGATCTGGTTCTTCGCCTGATGCGCGGATGGTTCATTGATCTGGCCGCCAGTCGCGCGGATGCGAAACTGTCCGCGACGATTATGGAACGGGTGTTGGGACTCAGCCTGGCACATCGTCCACAATCTGCGGGCGCATTTGCCGCAAATGTTCAGTCGTTTGAATCTGTACGCTCGTTTGTCAGTTCCATGACCGTGGTGGGATTGGTCGACCTGCCGTTTATGCTTCTGTTCCTGGTGGTGATTGTGCTAATCAGTTGGCCCCTTGGCATTCCAGTGCTGGTGGGGGCGCTCGGCCTTGTAATTTATGCCGCCATCGCGCAGCGCCGTTTACGGGACTTGTCCGAAGAGAGCATGTCGGCGAGTTCCCAGCGGAATGCGACTCTGGTAGAGGGTCTCGCGAACCTGGAATCGGTCAAGAGTTTCGGCGTTGAAAGCCGGATACAGGAAGCCTATGAGCGCACATCGCTATATATCAGCAACGTTGGAGCTCGCCTGAAATTCATCTCTGCCAGTCTTCAGAATGGTGCGCAGTGGGTTCAGCACCTGGTTGCGGTTTCAATCATCATCCTCGGGGTATATCTGATCATCAACGGTGAGTTGACCCAGGGTGGCCTGATCGCTGCTTATCTGTTGTCCTCGCGTGCCATGGCGCCGGTCAGTCAGGCTGCCGGTTTGCTGGCTCAGTATCACCAGGCAGCGACAGCGCTCCGAACCCTCGACGATATCATGGCTTTGCCACAGGAGCGTGAAGCCGGAAAGGACTGGGTCTCGCGCCCTCGCTTGAGTGGTCGGGTGGAACTTCGGGATGTGCATTTCAGTTATCCGGACGCCGGGCAGGCCGCGCTCACCGGCGTTTCAATGAAACTGAACCCAGGTGAGCGGGTGGCGGTTCTGGGGCGAAACGGCTCGGGCAAAAGTACGCTGCAACGCCTGTTGCTTGGACTACACCACCCCTCCGCAGGTACCTTGTCGCTGGATAATGTGGATGTTCGTCAGTTAGACCCGGCGGAACTTCGAAACAATATTGGCTATGTGCCGCAAGATGTGGAGCTCTTTTTCGGGAGTCTCAGAGACAACATCACGCTTTCCCGGCCGGTGTCCGATGAGGAACTGCTTCGGGTAACAGAACTCAGCGGTTTGAAGTCGTTCGTCGATGCACAGCCAGATGGGTTTGATCTGCAGGTTGGTGAGCGTGGCCAGCGACTGTCTGGCGGGCAGCGTCAGGCGTTAGCCATCGCGCGGGCGATGGTGGGTGATCCCGCCATTCTGCTGCTGGACGAGCCCACGGGCTCTCTGGATCACAGTAGCGAAGAACACTTCAAGCGCAGTCTGGCCAAAGCGGCGGAGAACAAGACGCTATTGATGGTCACGCATCGAACCTCGTTGCTGGAACTGGCGGACCGGATTATTGTGCTGGATGGCGGCCGGATTGTCGCGGATGGACCAAAAGCAACGGTCGTCGAGGCATTGCGTCAGGGTAAGATAAGGGGGGCCTCGTGAGCGAGAACAATGAGCCGTCCTCGTCATTGGCCGAGAAGAGCTTTCACCGGATTGGCAAGGGCGCTGAGCGTGTTGGCAAGCGTCCGGAACGTTGGCTTGAGAAGCTGGCAGGGCGTTGGCTGCGCGTCCCGGATCAGCGTGGGTGGGAAGTAGACAGTGAGTGGGCCCGCATTCAGCAGGAGCCGATCCGGCCGAGAGCGCTGTTGTGGATGATCTTTCTGACTGTGATTGCGTTGCTGGTCTGGGCCGGCTTGGCACCGATTGATGAGGTCGCTCGAGGGGATGGCCGGGTGATTCCCTCGACGCAACTGCAGGTGGTGCAGTCTCTGGATGGAGGCGTCGTTGAGGTTCTGTCTGTGCAGGAAGGCGAACTGGTCAAGAAAGGGCAATTGCTGGTTAGCATTGAATCGACCCGCTTCGATTCTGACTTTGCCGAGCAGAAAGCGAGGGAATTATCCTTGACCGCCGATATATTCCGGCTAGAGGCTCTCGTTCAGGGCAAGGAGCTCACGTTCCCGCCTGAGTTTATTGAGCGTTCTCCACAACTTGTCACGGTCCAGCGCTCCTTGTTTGAAAACAGTCGCCGCGAAATGCAGGAGCAGGAGGCGATTCATCGCCAACAGTTGCAACAGCGTCAGGCCGATCTTGAGGAGGCTCAGTCGGCCCGCCGGCAATTCCAGGAAGTGCTGAAACTGGCGTCCAGGGAACTTGAACTCAAGCGACCCTTGCTGGCCTCGGGAGCGGTTTCAGAAGTTGACTTGATCAAGCTGGAGAGAGAAATCTCGAATGCGCGGGGTGAGCTTGCTCAGGCTGAGGCTGCGATCACGCGTTCGCGGTCGGCTATTCTGGAAGCAGAATCGAAGATACGGGAAACCGGGCTGGTTATGACCAATCGCTGGCGTGAGCAGTTGTCGGACTCAGTCAGCGAGCTGGCGGCGACTCTCGAGACACTGGATGGATTACAGGATCGCGTCAGCAAAACCCGAATTGTTGCACCGGTTGACGGCACCGTTCAGCGCTTGTTTGTGAAAACGGTGGGTGGTGTGGTCTCGCCAGGCCAGGACGTGGTAGAAATCGTCCCGCTGAACGATGAATTGCTGGTCGAGGCGAGAGTGTCGCCCAAAGACATTGCTTTTATCCAGAAGGGCCAGGAAGCCATCGTCAAGTTTACCGCCTATGATTTTGCGGTTTTTGGCGGGCTGAGGGCAACGGTTGAGCACATCAGTGCAGACACGATCACCGATGAAGACAACAACACCTATTATCTGACAAGACTGCGCACTGAAACTCAGGGATTTTCGGAGCAATTTGCCATTATCCCCGGAATGACGGCACAGGTAGACATCCTGACCGGGCAGAAAACAGTGCTTGAGTACCTGCTCAAGCCCGTGGTGCGCGCTACTTCTCTGGCACTGAGCGAGCGATGAAAACAGAGTCCTCTATTCTGCTGTATGGTCGTGCTTTTCGCCCTCTGGGCCACTGGGAGCGGGTATTGCCTGGGGTGCCCCAGCAAATGGTTGATGGGCAGCATGTGTCGATGCCGAAAGCCTCGGTGGCCTGGATAAGTTCCGATGTGCCGGGCTGGCAAGAATGTGTGCGCATGTTTTCCGAGGCTGGTATTCGTGTGGCTGTGCTCGCGCGGCTACCCGAAGCCGCTGAAATGAACCGAAGTCTGGCGTGCGGAGCGCGGGCTTATCTGCCAGCGTTATCAAACGATAAGGTCTTCCGCCAGGTCGCCAAGACGATTCTGGCAGGCGGTTTGTGGTTTCCGGAGAATCTCCTGAGTTCACTGTTGCAGTCGGTTGCACGTGCCGTCGAGTCGGATCAGGGGCATGAGCCAAAAGGCGATTTGCAGTCGCTGACCAGCCGAGAAACTGAAGTTGCGTTAAGTGCGTCCAAGGGGTTGAGTAACCGGCAGATTGCCTCAGACCTCGGCATTACCGAACGCACTGTCAAGGAACATATGGGGGCCATATTCAAGAAGCTGGCCGTTAAGGACCGTATGCAGTTGATGCTTTATGTGAATGGCCAGCTTGCCAACAGGAAGCAAGACAATGTTCATCAGGCGTAACCAGTCCGGCCGAGTTGTTGCTGTCAGTGAGGAGCCTTTAGCCGGTTTCGTTGAGGCTCCAGACGACGATCCCTCTGTCGAAGCCTTTCTTTACAGCCGCGCTGACGTCGATGCCGACGTCCGCTTCAGGGCGTCGGATTCTTCCCTCATTCGGGTCATTGAGGACCTGGTGGACCTGTTGGCGATGAAAGGTGTCATACGCTTTACCGATTTGCCCTCGGAAGCCCAAGCCAAGCTGATGGAACGAAAGTCCATGCGGGGGCAGGACGATCACCTCAATTTGATTGATAACAGCGGAGACGATCTGTTCGATTTTGATTAATTGCCTGACTTCACGCCCGGCCCGGTGACCCCGTCTAATCCCACATTCCAGGCAGCCTGGACGCATCCGTCTGTCTTTGCGCCCGCCAGGTAGATACTCAGCCCTATGGAGTGAGCCAGTCCGGTCAAACGCTGGAGATATTGCTGAGTGGCTGGGTCGTCTTCAAGCCGCTGGGCATAAACAGGATCTGTTTTCAGGTAGTCGAGACCCAGCTCGTGGACCTTGGCAATGCTTTCCAGGTTTTTGCCAATTCCGCTGATTCCCACCTGGCAACCTTGTGTCTGTATTTCTTCGACGAAGCGGCCAAGCAGCAGCTCTCCCTCGGCGAGGACCTCCTCGGGCAGCTCAAGCCGGAAGGAT
Organism: Marinobacter sp. MBR-105; assembly: GCF_053628895.1. NCBI lineage: Bacteria > Pseudomonadati > Pseudomonadota > Gammaproteobacteria > Pseudomonadales > Marinobacteraceae > Marinobacter > Marinobacter sp. MBR-105. Next base: position 12,861 of record NZ_JBRJHG010000013.1, read on the forward strand.
CGTCTGGGCTCGTGGCGCTGGCTCAGGAGATTGACGATGGTGCGCCGCAAAGTCTCATCCAGTAAGGTTTCTCTGGCGATATGAACGACAACCGGGAGTTCGCCCTGCTCCGTGAACGTTTCAAGAAGATACTGGACCATGGCTGTGTCAACGTGAGGTAAAAGGCCAAGCCGCCGCCCCCAGGGAAGAAAAAAGCCAGCCGGGCGCCATTGATCCAGTAGTTTGAGCCGCACCTTCGCCTCGACCTGAATGATGTTACCAGAACGATCAATCAAGGGGTGGAAGGCGACGTCGATGGCTCGCTCCTCCAGCGCCTGATTGAGTGCGGTGCGCCATTCGGCGGCATTGCGGAATGGAATGTCCTCAGGGTTGTCCTCATCAACAACGGCTCGCTGGTTGGTTTGCTCGGCGGTTGCGAGCAGATGGTCCGCATGCATCAGTACGGCTGCGTGCGTCGCTGTCGAGTCGAATGTTGAGACTGACAGCCTCGCCCGGCGCATGACTGGGCCGGTAAGCATCTGTTCAAGGGTCGGAAGAATGTGTGATGCATCCTGGAATCCAGTGACCAAGAGCCCAAAGTCAGACCCATTCAGGCGGCCCATGAAGGCATCCTGAAACAAGAGATCGCTATTGCTCAGCGCTTTCAGCACATTACCGCACATAATCTGGAGTGCTTCATTGACCTGATCTCGTCCGAGCTGCGCGTTGAGTTCTGCCAATCCGGGTATCCGAAGAAGAACCAGCGTGTGCCTGGTGTCAGACTCCGGGTCATCGATCAGACTGTTTAACTGACTGATGAAAAACTCCCGATTGGCAACGCCAGTGACCGGATCATTCAGCGCCCGTTCACGCATGTCTGCCAGCGCTTTTGCCTCAGACTCCAGAATCGTTTCGACACGCCTCGAGAGCTTGTTCATGGCGCTGACAACGCGCCGGAACTCCGTAGTGTTGGGTTCCTCGGACACGATGAAGCGTTTTTCTCCAATCGCTTCAGCCTGTTTCACCACATCGTTCAATGGGCTGCTGATGCGTCGCACCAGCCAGCTGCCAATCAGTCCAGCAATCACGGCTACGAGGCACAGCCAAATGAACAGGCGCTGGGCTGTCACCCATAGCGATGTCTGGGCGTATGTTCTGGCGCTCTCGACATACAGCGTCCCAAAGTTCACCCAGCCATCGGAAACCGTGGCTACACCGGGCGGAATGTCCAGGGGAAACATCACACGAAACCAGCTGGGCGCCTGATGATCAGCGGGCGAAGCAGTGAAAGACAGTGACTGGCCGTCTGTTTGCGACAACTCGATGCGTTGATAATGCCCTGTTGAAAACTGTGCATCGAGGAAGGACGCCATCAATGCCTGCTCTTTTTCAGAGTGCGACATGGTCAGTGCCAGTGAGTTGGCGCTATCGATGTTTTTCAGCATCAACTGCTCTTGGTAATAACTTTGCGCGGAGACCAGACTCGCCGCCAGGCTTGCCAGGAAAGCTGTCAGAATCAGCAAACTGGTGCCCAGCCATAACTGTTTAACGAGGGACATTGAAGCTCACTCCTTCGCTCTTGATTCTCTCTAGTACATTGCGCCATGGGGACAGGCGAGCGGTAGCACTGCCCGCGGAGGCTCCACTAGCCGCCCAGAGTTCGCTAATGTTGAAGCTGAAGACCGGGGTAAGGTCGGTTCGTTCGCTGGCAGGCAGGATGTCTTCAACCAGACTGTCCAGCAAAAGCGGTTCGGCGCCGGGCTCCGGATAGTAACCAAGCACCATGTGAGGCTGGGTGATGGGGCTGGAGGGCCCGCCAATTCGGGCGCGGACATAGATAAGGCGAAGCTTGTCATCGCTTACGCCGGCGTTGAGCAGGCTTATATATTGAATGATGACATAATCCTCGCAGTCGCCGCGGCCCCTGGACAGGGTTTCAAGAGGGGTTGCCCAATAGTCTTCCTTTCCCCAGAGTGCCCTGTCCAGCTGGTAAGACAGTGCATCGTGGACAAAGGAATTGATATATCTAAGCTTTTCAGGATTATCAAACGATCTTACCTGTTCAAGCACACCATGCCAGCGCTTTAGTTTTGCGGCATTATCGCCTGACACCATTCGATGCCACGCCCTCTCGTTTTCCTCAAAATCGATACGGGTGTGGAGCCCGCTTGAGGCACTGGAATAGAGCGAAAAAAGCCCCGTAACGGCCAGGAAAAAACAGAGAGTCGCCAAGACCGCTGTTTTTGATACGATGCTGGTGCTGTTTTTTGTGCAGCGCGCCAACACGCTTCGACTCCTTGGGTTCGCTTGTCGCAATGCTGCGATTTGAGTAGTCAGTTTGTCTGCGCGCCACGTCGATTGTCAGTTGTTAATGTGTAACTCCTGAAAGCAGCCTGCATTCTGCTCTCAGTCTATATTGTCAAGTAACGCTGTCATCAAGTCATCCATGACGAGTAAACCTCGCAGTTCATTATTCTCTACCACCAACAGTCGTTTGACCCGGTATCGAATCATGAGGCTGGCGGCGTGCCTGGCGTTCAGGCTTTCACCAATGCTGATCACCGGTTTGGCACAGGCATCAAATACGTTCAGCAGGTCAATGTCCCCGTCCTCCGCGATGATGGTTTTGACAATATTGGTATAGGTAATCAGCCCCCAGGCATCGTGCTCGCTCTGGCGGTCGACCACCAGGGATTTAACATTGTGCCGTTTCATCAGGGACAACGCTTCGCGTATCTTGGCGAAGGCGGAGATTCGTATGATGTCCGTCATCATCACGTCTTTGACCAGTTTCATTATCGTGCTCCGGTTACAGAGAGTCTTTCAGGTATTGTTCAAATCTTTCCACCTGGGCCATGTCGATACCGCCGAGATGTTCCAGTGGTACTGTAAAGATCATGCCTTGGGAATCCTTGCCATCCGGCATGATGGCTTTCTGGATGGCTTTCAGTACGTCCAGCGACAACCCTTTCTCCAGCACCATCAGTAACACGCTCTGGCTGCCGTCATAGGTGAGGCCGAAGAACGTTTTTTTCGCGGTATTGCTGATGCCCCGGCCGGACATCACAGTGATTCCTCCGGCACCGCAATCCCGGGCAGAATCAATACACTCTTGCTCCAGGTCTTCAGGAACGATGGCCACCAGTGCCGAGAATTTCATGGTGTCTCCTTACGTGGTTCTGCAAGATACTGGGATACGATGGCGTAGGCCATCACCGTTACGATAGGAAAGATTGAAGCAAAGGCAATCAGCCCGAAGCCGTCGATGAGAATGCTGCGTCCGTCGATACTGCTGGCCAGGCCAATGCCCAGGGCGGTAACCAGAGGGACGGTTACTTCCGACGTGGTGACCCCACCCAGATCATAGGCCAGCGCGATGATGTAGCGGGGCGCAATCAGGGTCAGGCCGACGACCAGAATATAGCCGCCCATGATGTAGTAGTGAATGGAGTCGCCGGTGATGATCCGGTGAACGCCGATAGTGATGCCGACGGCTACCCCGACCGCCACCAGTATGCGAATGACATTGCCGTTCAGGGTTCCCCCGGCGGCTTCTTCCGCCTGTCTGCCGATGGCGATCAGCGCCGGTTCCGCCATGGTCGTGGCAAAGCCGATCATCAGTGCAAAGAGGTACACGTAAAGATAGTTGTCTCTGGCCGTCAGTTGTTCGGCCATGCTGGTACCAATCGGAAACAACCCCATCTTGAGACCGATCACAAAGGCATAAAGCCCCAGAATCACCAAGGTAAAACCAAAGATGACCTTGCGTGGATTGGGAAGTTTGCGGCGCAGTACCAGATACTGAAAGAAGAGCACCGTAATGATGATGGGCAGAACATCCCGAATCATGGTGACCAGGTCCAGCAGTGCGCCGACCACGCCGGAAGGCTTGGTTTCTCCGACATCTGGTGAGAGCGGGACACCCTCGGCTTCGGCAGAACCTGAGTACACCAACATGCCGTAAACCTGCACGGTGACCATCGGTACCATCACCGCCAGTGCGACCAGTCCGAAACCGTCAATCAGCGGGTTCCGGCCTCGGATCGACGCAGCCAGACCTATGCCCAACGCGGCAATCAGCGGCACGGTCACAACATTGGTGGTGACACCGCCGGAATCGTACGCCAGACCGACGATTTCCTCCGGTGCAAACCAGGTGACGATCACCACGATGACGTAACCGGTAATCATGAACCAGTGTAACGGGTAGCCGAAGATGGTCCGGAAAATGCCGAGGGCCACCACGAAACCCACGGACAACGCCACCAGCACCCGGAGTGTCAGGCTGTCGATGCGCCCCTCGCTGATGGTTTGCGCCTGCTCGGCCACCGCAATCAGGGCTGGCTCGGCGATCACCGCAGAGAAGCCCATAGCAAAGCCGAAGGCCAGGAGAATGACCAGGGAACCGCGCCGGGCAAACTGATTCGACAGGCTCTTTCCGAGCGGGAAGATGCTAAGCTCGAGCCCTTGCAGAAACAGGGCAACACCGATGGCAACCACAAACAGGCCGGCAACCATGCTGAACAGGTTCTCTGGCACCTGCTGGAGAATGGCGACCTGAAAGAACGCCACCACGATCACAATGGGAAGCAGGTTCTTCAGTGCGTGCAGGAGTGAATGATTGAAGGCGCGGACGTAGAACACAGAATGCCCCTGTAGCCCGTGGGTGAGGGAGGTTGCTGATCTGGGTCAAGTGCCTGAATCATAGCACGCTGTAGTCTGTCCGAAATGACCCGCCTCAATAATAGGCCTTCAGCCTGTCGGCAGGGATTATGTGTATTCATTTAAAAAATGCCGAAAATACACCATATAAATTTCAATTATAAATTCGAAAGCACTAAAGTTACGCCCAACGTCACCACCAGCCCGGTTAATCCGGCCGGTGGCTGACTCCGGAGGCTGCTGGCAGCAGCACTCCGAACCTTTTGAACACAAACGTAGAAAGGATAGAGACCATGCCTTACGCACAAGACGTCGACCAAATCGCTTCCCTCGTGAAGCAGAACCCCACCTGGAACGCCATCAACCCGAAGCACGCGGCCCGCATGCGCGCCCAGAACAAGTTCAAGACTGGTCTGGACATCGCCAAGTACACCGCCAAGATCATGCGTGAAGACATGGCTGCTTACGATGCCGATTCTTCCAAGTACACCCAGTCCCTGGGTTGCTGGCACGGTTTCATCGGTCAGCAGAAGATGATCTCCATCAAGAAGCACTTCGGTACCACCAAGCGTCGCTACCTGTACCTGTCTGGCTGGATGGTTGCTGCCCTGCGTTCCGAGTTCGGCCCGCTGCCTGACCAGTCCATGCACGAGAAGACTGCGGTTTCTGGCCTGATCGAAGAGCTTTACACCTTCCTGCGTCAGGCTGATGCCTGGGAACTGAACCACCTGTTCCGCGCTCTGGATGAGGCCGAGAAAGCTGGTGACACCGCTAAGGCCAAGGAAATCGAGCAGCAGATCGACAACCACGAAACCCACGTTGTGCCCATCATTGCGGACATCGACGCTGGTTTCGGTAACGCCGAAGCCACCTACCTGCTGGCCAAGCAGATGATCGAAGCCGGTGCTTGCTGTATCCAGATCGAAAACCAGGTTTCTGACGAGAAGCAGTGTGGTCACCAGGACGGTAAAGTAACCGTTCCGCACGCTGACTTCCTGTCCAAGATCAACGCGGTTCGCCTGGCGTTCCTGGAACTGGGTGTGGACGACGGTGTTATCGTTGCCCGTACTGACTCCCTGGGTGCTGGCCTGACCAAGCAGATCGCGGTAACCAACGAGCCGGGTGACCTGGGCGACCAGTACAACAGCTTCCTGGACGGCGAGTACATTGATGACGCTTCCCAGATCGAGAACGGCGACGTTGTGATCAAGTCCAACGGCAAGCTGCTGAAGCCGAAGCGTCTGGCCTCTGGCCTGTTCTGCTTCAAGCCGGGTTCTGGCGAAGACCGTGTTGTTCTGGACTGCATCACCAGCCTGCAGAACGGCGCAGACATGCTGTGGATCGAAACCGAGAAGCCGCACGTTGGCCAGATTGCTGGCATGGTTAACCGCATCAAGGAAGTGGTACCCGACGCCAAGCTGGTTTACAACAACAGCCCGTCCTTCAACTGGACTCTGAACTTCCGTCAGCAGGTATTCGACGCATGGAAGGAAGAAGGCAAGGACGTTTCTGCCTACGACCGCGCCAATCTGATGAGCGCCGAGTACGACAACACCGAGCTGGGTCAGCTGGCCGACGAGTGGTGCCGTAACTTCCAGCGTGATGCGTCCCGTGAAGCCGGTGTATTCCACCACCTGATCACTCTGCCGACGTACCACACTGCGGCTCTGTCTACCGACAACCTGGCCAAAGGCTACTTCGGTGACGAAGGCATGCTGGCTTACGTTGCTGGCGTACAGCGTCAGGAAATCCGTCAGGGTATCGCTACTGTGAAGCACCAGGACATGGCCGGTTCCAACATCGGTGATGACCACAAAGAGTTCTTCGCTGGTGAAGCGGCCCTGAAGGCCGGTGGTAAAGACAACACCATGAACCAGTTCGGTTAATCGACCGGTTCAGGTTGTCCGGCAGGCACCCGCAGGTGCCTGCCAGCTACCAGAAACCCCGCATGGCTAGCGCCCTGCGGGGTTTTGTTTTTTAACACTGTCAGTTTTTTCTAGGTTGCTGATATTGGTGGTCAAAAACGAAATGGCCGATCTGTAGCCATCGTTTGCTGTTTCACCAGCGCAACAGTTCGTCAGTTCACGGTTGTTTTCCGGCGCCCTTGAAATTCGAATTTCCCAATAGTTTTCAATGTCCTGAATAATTTTCTTGGCTTCTGGCACGGGAATCGCTCTTGTCTCCGGGCGGGTCTGGACCTTGGCTTACCCGAATGCTGGCGGGTTGGGTTGGACCCCTTTAAGCCAATACCATCAAAAGGACATGACATCATGAATACCAAAAAAAATCTGCTAGCCGCTGCCATTGCCATGAGCATGGGTATTTCCGGATTTGCACTGGCTGACCAGGGTGGGGACGGTGACCCCAACAACAATGCCAATGACAATTCCGCTGCCAATACCAACTATTCCGGTAACGCGGATTCTGGCAACGACAACTCCACCAACAACTCCGATAACTCGGACAGCTCCGACAACTCCAACAATTCAGACAACAGCACCGATGTGGCGGACTCTTTCAAGATCGCCGACAGTGGAAACGACATGTCTGATAACTCGAATAATTCGGACAACTCCAATAACTCCGATAATTCGAACAACTCGGATAATTCCGACAATTCGGACAACTCAGATAACTCTGACAACTCCGATAATTCCGACAACAGCACCAACGTGAACGATTCGTTCAAGATCGCGGACAGTGGCAACAGTGACAGTTCTGACAACTCCACCAATGCCACCGATTCCTACAACAGTGACAGCAGTGACAACTCAGACAACAGCGCCACCACGCTGAATCTGTCGTTGGAAGTGTTCATGAACGATGCAGAGCTTAACGGCTCGGTCTCTGGCACCAATGTCACTTATGGCAGCGCCAACGGTGAAGGTTCCTATGTGGATACCCGCACTGGTAACGAAATCAGTGGTGGCTCCGCCAACTTCACCGGCGTCGGGGCATTTGCCCAGAATGCTGGCGTTGGCAGCGTAACCCAGGCCAATGTAAGCGTAATGTCCAACCTGAGTACCGGTGGTGGCAGCAACTGAGACAGGTCGGGCTGCCCAGCCAGGGCAGCCCGGTTTTGTCGGGAGATGTGTCATGGCCAGATTCATCAACAGGATTGTGATGGCTGCGCTGGTGTCTGTGGCGTCTGCAAGCTGGGCCGGGGATTGGCCTGATGCGGAACCAATGAGTGCTGATCAGTTGGAGGCTGCCAGCGGGCGACAGGGAATTCCGCTCCAGTGGCAACTCAATGAGTCAGAACAGAACGCTCTGGTGTCTGGCAACGTGTTGTCTGGCCCGGTCAAGACGGGAGACAACCGTATCAGTGATCAGGCCTTCGGCAACATGAGCGGCATTGCCACCGTCATCCAGAACACCGGCAACCAGGTGGTCATTCAGGACAGCACGCAAATCAATATTCTCATCAACCATTGAGGAGGGGCGGCCGCCATGGCTACCAATCGCATCGGGAACAGTCAGGGACGCAGCCGTCAGGCGCTGTCGGCAACTCCCGTAGCGCCGTGGTGTGGCGGCCTTTCCCGCCGGCCGTTTTTAAGGTGTTGCCTGGCCGGTGCGCTGGCCGGAATGTTGTCAACACTCAGTCATGCCGGCACCGTGCTGGTTCCCGGGCCTGCCGGGGATGTTCCGGTGTCTGTCACCAGTTTTCAGAATCAGCGATTTTCGGCCGTGTTCCAGCAGGAATACGATTTCAGCTGTGGCTCGGCGGCACTGGCATCGCTGTTGTCTTTTCACTACGGCGATGAGGTCAGTGAGCAGGAAGTGTTTGAAGGCATGTGGACTCTGGCGGATCAGGACAAAGTCCGTCAGCAGGGCTTTTCCATGCTGGATATGAAGCGGTATCTGGAATCCGAGGGTTATCTGGCGGACGGATTCCGTATGCCTCTGGCCGGCCTTCGGGATCAGGTTCGCGTGCCGGTGATTGCCCTGGTAACGCTGGGTGGTTACCGGCATTTTGTGGTGATCAAGGGCATCAGTGATCAGGAAGTGCTGGTGGGCGATCCGGCCCGGGGGCTTAAAGCCTACAGTTGGGCAGAATTTCAGGAGCATTGGGATGGCTCCGCCTTCGTGATACGCAGCCATCTGGATATGGGGCGAGCCAGTTTTCTGGATCGGGACGACTGGCCGGGCCTGGCCCGGGCACCTCTATTCAAGGGGCTTGGCTCGCCGGCATTGGGACATACCCTGCCATACTGGCCCAGTACACAGGAGTGGTAAGACCATGGTTAAAGGATGGGCTGTTCTGATTACTCTGAGTCTGCTAGCCGGGCCGGTTCATGCCGAGCTGAGACTACCTGTTACCAGCCTGGCGGATACCGAGCTGGATCAGCTCCGGGGCGGCTTTGTGATGAACAATCTGGAGATCTCCATTGGCCTTGAGCAGGTACTGGCCGTGAACGGTCAGACCCTGGTTGTAAATCGCCTGACCATTCCGAATTTGAACGATCCCATGGCCGTAGACCGCCTGAGCACCCAGTTGGCGTCCATTCGGGGAGCCTGGGAGAGCGAAGGAGGGCAGCTGGCGCTTGATACCGCCGTGGCCGGCTCGGTTGGCTGGATGACGGTTATCCAGAACAGTCTGAACGGAACCACCATCCAGAATATCCGGCAGTTGAATATTGAACTGAACAACCTCGGCGGCGCCTATCGGTTGCCACGGGATTTCAGTCTGCCTATGTTGCCGTGATCAGTTTCAGAGATTGATCGGTAGCTTGAGGGTGATCTCACTGTTCGGTGCGTTGTCGGTGACTCCCACCGCCACCGTCAGGCTCATGGTGGTTGAGGACGAAAGCCGGTGCGACAGCCCAAAAGACAGTGAACCCACCTGAATTCGGTCGAAGTTGGACGAGAACAGGTCGTTGCCATGTTCAAAGGTGGTTTTGCGAATGACCGAGTGATCATAGCCCAGGCTGAACGAAGTGCGTTCATTAAACGCAAAGCCCATTCCGAAGCCGAATCTCACCACGTCGCCGGGGTCGACGGTGCCACCGTTTTCAAAGCCCTGCTCTTCCTTGATAGTCCAGGCGTAACTCAGGTTTCCGAACAGAACTGCCGGGTCGCTAGGGTAGATAAAGGAAAGTCCCGGTTCCACTGCCCAGAAGCCTGAACCGGTGGGGCGGTTGGCCAGCTCTACCCCGATGGGGTTGCCGCTGCTGTCGGTAATGATTCGCTGGTCGACATCGTAGGGGCCTTCGCCGGTGGGTGCCCGGGTCCGGAAAGTACCGATCAGGTAGGGCCAGCCATCGAGGCCATCGTTGAGCTGGTAACGTATCGATAACTCGGCATCACCGATGCCATCACCGGACGATTCCCGGACGGTATCGACCGGCGTTCCCTGAAACACTTCTCGTTCCCGAAGGTCCTCCCGGATGCTCAGGTAGGGCACCCTCAGGCTGCCTTCCAGCCGGCTGGTGAAACCATATTTCAGGGATAATGCGCTGACGAAGATATCGCGCTGGATCTCGGAGATGTTGATCAACCCCACCAGCAGGGCTGGAATGACTGTGTACCCCTCAACCGCCACGCGGGTGGCGTTGCTATGGGCATGGGAAAACGATGGCTCGATGGTAAATCGCCCGGGCCGGGTGACGATACCCCGGTCTGCGGTAATGGAGGCAATGGTAGTTGCGCTGTCCTGGGCTGCTGCTTCCCGCTGCTCGGCGGTGCCGGTGGTGCGTTCATCCGGGGCAGGGGGGGCGGCCAGGGCGAGCGGGGTGAGGCATAGGCTGAAGCTGAACAGGGCCAGACGTTTCATGACAGATCTCCATGATCGCGTTTCTTGGAAAGGCCGTGGTTCGATGGTGGTTGCAGCTGGTGTTTTTCCAGCAGTCGGTAAAACGAGACTCGGGAAATATTCAGAAGCCTCGCGGCCGCCGAGACGTTGTGATGCGTCAGGGCGAGGCTGGTCGCGATGGCCTCCTGGTCCGCCCGGGCTCTGTATGCCTCCAGGCTGAACTGATCGATGTGTGTGGGTAATTTGACCGGGGGCAAGCCCAGGTCTTCGGGCTGGATGCTTAATTGCCGGGCAAGCAGGACGGCTTGCCGAAGCCGGTTCTGCAGTTCCCGCAGATTACCCGGCCATGAATGTGCGGCCATGGCCAGCAAAGTGGCGTTGCCAAGTCGGTAGTGCTCTCCCTCGGATGCGCCCAGGGCCCGTCGGGCCAGATACGGCAGGTCTTCCAGACGCTCTCTGAGCGGTGGCAGGGTCACCGTGAGGTTGCCAAGCCGGTAGAAAACGTCGCTTCTGAAACTGCCCTGGGCGACTTTCTGGTCCAGCTGGGTATTGCAGGTGGCAATTATCCGCACATCCACCTGCACGGCATGGTTCGAGCCCACGGGTTCGATGGTGCCTTCCTCCAGGAAACGCAGGATGGCAGATTGCTGCATAAGCCCCAGTTCGTCGGCGCCCAGTAGCACCAGAGAACCGCCATTGGCGGCTTCGATACGGCCTTTTCTGGATTTCAGTGCGTGCGTGAAGGCTCCCCGCTCATGGCCGAACAGTTCGCTCTGGGTCAGGGACTCCGGTAGCGCGGCGCAGTTGATGACTACCAGAGGCCCGTGATGACGGGGAGAGTGTTCATGGATAAACCGGGCCGCTGCCTCCTTGCCGGTGCCATTCTCACCGTAAATGATGACGGGTTCATGGGTCGCTGCAAAGCGTCGCAACAGGCTGCGGGCCTGACGAATGGCCGGTGAAGGACCATCCAGTACATAGTCCTGGTAACTGAGCAGTTCCGGGCCTGTCAGGTGTGCACTCAGGGAGTGCATGCCCCACATATGGCCCAGGCTATTGATCAGTCGTTGATGGTCCAATGGAAGGGTATGGTAATCCTGACAGTAGTCGCGGATCAGGCGACAGACCATCGCGTCGTTCAGTTGCCGTCGCCCGACAACGGCAAGCCAGGAGGTTACCGGTAGCATTTCCAGCCAGCCTTTGATGTTCTCCAGGGCGGGCGGGTCCTGGTTGGCGAGAACACAGACCCCAACGGGTTTGCCCAGGTAGTCGGGCATTGGCAGCACGGGGGCATGCTGACTACTGATGACGGTCAGTTGCCAGCCGGGAAGGCTGGGCAGCTGTGTGTTTTCAGCATCAGGGGCCGCCGACAACCAGACAAGCGGTCGTTTCTGTTCCATAGCTTTGCTCCGGCAAAGGGACTGAACAACCGACAACGCTGTATTCAAAAACGAGAGGGCACTACTGCGGGAACTGCTATAGTCGACCACGACCCTGTGACCTGCCTGGGCTTCCATGCAGGTAATATCTCAGGTGATCGATAGCAGGTTTTGCACCAGAATCGGGTAATCCCGTTAATACAGATGTTTGCTGATGGTTCCGGAGCCTGCGCGGGCTCGATCTGTAAAACTTATTGACGGTTATGGAGGAAGTCGAAGGGCATGGTAGCTGACCAATGGATTGTGTTTGCCGTTTTGTTTGTCACCTTGGCCGCGTTTATCTGGAACCGGTTGCGGTTTGATGTTGTTGCCATGCTGGCTCTGCTGGCGGTGGCCATCGCGGGACTGGTGCCGGTTGACAGCGTATTCTCCGGTTTCGGGCACCCGGCCGTGATTACCGTGGCGGCGGTGCTGGTTATCAGCCAGGGGCTGGTTAACGGTGGTGTAGTGGACCAGGTGGCGCGGCTGCTGGCCCGGGCAGGGAACAACGCCATGATTCAGGTACTGACCCTGACCCTCGTAGTGGCCGTGTGCTCGGCATTTATCAATAATGTGGGGGCGCTGGCGCTTCTGATGCCGGTCGCCATCTGGATGTCCCGGGAAGCCGGGCGTTCGCCGTCACTGCTGCTCATGCCGCTGGCGTTCGGGTCGCTGCTGGGCGGCACCATTACGCTGATCGGTACCCCGCCCAACATCATCATCGCCAGCTACCGTGAGCCCGGAGCATTCGGGCTGTTCGACTTTGCTCCCGTGGGGCTGGCAATCACCCTGGCGGGCATTGTCTTTATCGGGCTGATCGGCTGGCGCCTGACACCTAAGCGGGAGGATCCTGCCGCCGGCGACAAACTGTTCAGCGTGGGCGACTACCTGACTGAGCTGAAACTGACCGAAGGCTCTGACTTTGCCGGCGGCACCCTGCACAACCTGCTGACGGCCGGAGACAGCCAGAACAATCTGGTGGTCTTGTCGTTGATCCGCGATGACAAAACAACGCCGGCACCCTCAACCTTTACCATTCTGCGTGAAAATGATGTCCTGCTGGTGGAAGCCGATACTGAGAGTCTGGGCGAGTTTCTGGAGATCACCGGTCTGACGTTGGCTTCGGGCGCGCCGAACGAGGAAGTAGAGAAGGATGGCACCGAAGGCAAAGGGCGTCGGCAACAGGCGGAGGATGAGCTGGTTGCCGGCGATGCCCGCTTGATCGAGGCGGTTGTGACGCCCGGTTCACAACTGGTCGGCCGTACCGCAAACCGTCTGAATCTTCGGGAGCGCTACAGTGTCAACGTCGTGGCCGTCGCCCGGCAGGGCCACCGTCTCAAACAGCGGCTGGCGGATATCCGTTTTCGTTCCGGTGATATTCTGCTGGTGCAGGGCTTCGAGGAGACGCTTCCGGGTAATCTGAGGACGCTGGGCTGCCTGCCGCTGGCTGAACGGGGGCTGGCGTTTGGCCGGGAGAAACGCCTTGGACTGGCCGGCGGGCTGTTTGCCGCTGCCATCCTCGTTATTGTCGCCGGCTGGGTGACGCCTCCGGTTGCGCTGGTGGCGTGTGCCGTCGCCATGGTGCTGGCCGGACTGCTGGAGGCCAGTGATGCCTACAAGGCCATCGACTGGTCGGTGGTGGTATTGCTGGCGGCGATGATTCCGGTGGGGCAGGCCCTGGAATCCACCGGCGGAGCCGATCTTATTGCCCGTCAGATTCTGGCCATCAGTGAGGGGCAGGCGCCCTGGCTGGTGCTGTCCATTATTCTTGTCGGCACTATGTTGTTGTCCAATGTTGTGAACAATGCCGCGGCGGCCATTCTGGTCGCACCCATTGCCCTGGGCGTAGCCGGTCAGTTGGGGCTGTCGTCGGATGCAACACTGATGGCGGTCGCCATTGGCGCATCCTGCGCATTTCTGACGCCTATCGGGCATCAGTCCAATGCGCTGGTGATGGAACCGGCGGGTTACCGGTTCGGGGATTATTGGCGCCTGGGGCTGCCACTGTCCGTGGTGGTCACGGCCACGGCAGTGCCGGTTATTCTCTGGGTGTGGGGCTGACCGGGCCTCAGGCTTCGGGCTCACCCAGCAGACCGCTGAAAACGGTTTCGACCAGCACCGGCGCAACCTCCGCCAGAGGCAGGCGTTCAGGTTTGGCCAGCCAGTCGAAGAACAGTCCCAGCATCTGGGTATGCACCAGATAGCCCGCCAGTTCCGGGCTCAGGCCGGGGCGCAGTTTTTTCGCGTTTTCGGGGGGGCGCAAAATGTCAGTAACAAAGGCAATGCCCTCTTCCGCAAGCTCCCGATGTTTGTTCAGGGCCTGATCAGATTCGTTGCGATGGAACAGGATGTAGTACACCCGGAAGTACCGTTCGTCTTCGGCCAGCTTGCTGAGCGCTATAATGCAGAGATGCTTCAGGTTGGTCAGGCTGTCCTGGCTGGTGGCCGCTTCATCAAGCATTTCGCCCAGGGGCGCGCGAACGCGCTCCAGCATGGCATCCAGGATGTCCTGCTTGTTGCGGAAATGCCAGTACACCGCGCCCCGGGTAACACCGGCGGTACGGGCGATTTCTTCCAGCGATGCCCGGGCGACGCCTTTCTCCATGAATACGCTTTCGGCGGCATCAAGAAGGGATTCGCGGGTGGCTTCCGCCTCGGCTTTGGTCTTTCTCGCCATGATGGAGTCTTCCGGTGGTGTGTTGCGCCGGGTGTTGTCCGGCCCCGTCAGGGTATGAACCGCCTGCGTGGAACTACGTAAGTATACCGGAAAGCAGTTTACATACATACATGGATGAATGTATCTTGCCTGATCTTTCCGATTACCATTCCGGGCTGGTTTGCCCGGACACAAATTTATTATTGATGACACGATCTGTTTCGGTGTTCAGGAGACCGCGCCATGCCCCTTGAAATGTATCATCGCCCTAGTGCCCGTAAGGGACTGATTTTCTCTGGTTTATCTGCGCTGTTGGTGTTGGCGGGGTGCAGCAGTGAGGATGGCGAGGGTCAGCAGGCGGGCGCGGGCGGCATGCCTCCGGCGGCGGTTGTGGTGCAACAGGCGACGCTGGCCGATGTCACGGTGAGGCAGGATTACGCCGGCCGTGCCCGGGGTGCCCGGGAGGTGGAAGTCCGGGCTCGCATCAGTGGCATTCTGGAACAGCGGCTATACGAAGAAGGCCAGATGGTGCGGGAAGGTGATGCCTTGTTCCGCATAGATCGCAAGCCCGCAGCGGCGGCACTGCAGCGAGCCCGGGCCCAGCGCCAGGTTGCCGAGGCGGATGTTCAGCAAGCGGAGCGGGAATGGAACCGTATTTCCTCCTTGTTTGAGCGTAACGCCGTCAGTGAACGGGATCGGGACTCGGCGCAGTCTGCATTGGAACTGGCCCGGGCCAACCTGGCGGTGGCCAACGCCGGCGTGGCCCAGGCTGAACTGGATCTCGGCTACACCGATGTCACGGCGCCGATCAGCGGCGTGACCAGTCTGGAGGATTTTCCGGAGGGTAGCCTGATCGATACCGGCACCTTGCTGACCACCATTGTTCAGCTCGATCCCGTTCACGTTCGCTTTGCGCTTCCGGAAAACGACGCCAACATTCGCCGTGCTGCCCGTGAGGGCATGGTACGGGCAGATCAGGAACAGAATGTCTCGGCGCGCCTGGTTCTGGCGGACGGCAGCGAATACGACCTGGATGGACGCATCGACTTTACCGCTTCAACCCTCGACCCCCGCACCGGCACGGTGTCCGCCCGAGCTGTGTTCCCGAATCCGGAGCAAGTGATTGTACCGGGGCAGTTTGTCCGGGTGCGGGTGGAACTGCAGAGTTTTGACGATGTGATAACCGTGCCCGAGAGGGCGGTAACCCAGGGGCAGCATGGCCCTGTGGTCTATGTGGTTGATGACGACAGCAAAGCCCGGGTCCGGGAGGTGGAGCTTGGGCCGGTGAGTGATGGCCGGCAGATCCTCCTGAGCGGCCTGGATGCGGGCGATCGTTATATTGTCAGTGGTCTGGTGAACCTCCGTGATGGCGCCGCCGTTAACGTCACGAATCCGGATAGCCCGCAGGAGGCCAACTGATGCTGCGAACATTCATCGACCGGCCGATTTTCGCCTCGGTTATCTCGATCATCATTACCCTTGGTGGTGCGCTGGCCCTGCTGGGTTTGCCGGTAGAACAGTACCCCAACGTGGTGCCGCCTCAGGTGGTGGTGGACGGCCGCTTCCCGGGAGCCAGTGCCGATGTGATTTCCGATTCGGTGGTGGCGCCGCTTGAGCAGGAAATCAACGGCGTGGACGACATGATCTACATGGAATCCAGTGCGACCGACTCCGGCAGCTTTCGGGTGACGGTGTCGTTTGAAATCGGCACCGATCCGGACCAGGCTACGATCAACGTCAACAACCGTGTGCAGCAGGCTTTGGCCCGGTTGCCTCAGACCGTCCGGGACCAGGGTCTGAAGGTGGAATCCCGTTCCACCTCAATCCTGCAGGTGATTACCCTGTCCTCACCGGACAACTCCATGGATGTGGTGGAGATTTCCAACTACGCGTTGCTGAACGTGCTGGATGAGCTGGTGCGCCTGCCCGGCATCGGGGACGCCTCTTTGTTTGGCGCCCAGGATTACTCCATGCGTATCTGGCTGCGCCCGGACAAACTGGCCCAGTTCGAGCTGACACCGGCGGATGTGGCTGGCGCCCTTCGGGCCCAGAATGCCCAGTTTGCAGCTGGCCGGATCGGGGCAGAGCCGGCGCCGGAAGGCCAGGCGTTCACCTTCAGCGTGTCCGCTCCGGGCCGGCTCACCAGCCCGGAAGAATTTGGCGAAGTGATTCTTCGCAGTGATGATCAGGGCGCGTCGTTGCGCCTGAAAGATGTGGCACGGATAGAGCTGGGCGCCCAGAACTATGATTTCGCCGCCATCTATAACGGCGGAGCCACGGTGCCGATGGGTGTGTATCTGCAGCCGGGCGCCAATGCACTGGATGCTGCGGAAGCGGTGAACGAAGCCATGAAGGAAATTGCCGACCGTTTCCCGGAAGGCCTCGAATACAATGTACCCTACGACACCACCCGCTTCATTGATATCTCCATTCAGGAGGTGATCTCCACCTTCATCGTGGCGGTGCTGCTGGTGGTTGTGGTGACCTTCCTGTTCCTGCAGCATTTCAACGCCACGCTGATTCCGTTGATCGCCATTCCGGTGTCCCTGGTGGGCACCTTTGCCGGCATGCAGGCCATGGGGTTCTCGGTCAACCTGCTGACCCTGTTTGGCTTGATACTGGCCATCGGTGTGGTGGTGGATAACGCCATTATCATCATGGAAAACGCAGAACGGCTGATCAAGGAAGAGGGCATGTCGCCTTACAATGCCGCCGTGACTACGGTTAGCCAGGTATCCGGGGCCGTGGTGGCGTCCACGCTGGTGCTGGTGGCGGTGTTTGCACCGGTTGCGTTCCTGGGTGGGCTCAGTGGTGAACTCTATCGGCAGTTTGCTATCACCATTGCGGTATCTGTGGTGATCTCCGGTGTCGTCGCCCTGACGCTGACGCCTGCCATGTGCGCCCTGTTGCTCGGCCATGAAGGCAAACAGCTCACCGTATTCCGCTGGTTCGATGCCGGTTTCGACAAGCTCACCAACGGTTTTTCGGCGGTTGTGGACTGGCTACTGCGCCACGCCGTGATCGGCGTACTGCTGTTCGCAGCCATGATCGGTGGCACCGTTTTCCTGCTCAACAAGATGCCGTCCGGGCTGGTCCCCCAGGAGGACCAGGGCTTTGTGCTGACGGCTTATTCATTGCCGGCCACCTCATCTCTCAGCCGCACCGAAGCCACCCGGGACGAGCTGGCGCAGAACATGCTGCAGCTGCCTGAGGTGAAAGACGTTGTCGCCTTTGCCGGTTTTGACATTATTTCCAGTGCCTTGCGCACCAACAGCGGTGTCGCGTTCGTAACGCTGGAGGACTGGGCTGAGCGAGAAGGCGAAGGCCAGGGCGCGGCCGATATTGCCAACAAGATTATGGGTATCGGGTTTGGTATGCCCGAAGCCTTTGTCATTGCCTTTACCCCGCCACCGATCCAGGGGCTGTCGACCACCGGCGGTGTGGAAGGTTACATCCAGGCCCGTGGTGGCCGCACACCAGCCGAGATCAAGGCGATGGCGGACCGGTTCACTCAGGCTGCCAACCAGCGCCCGGAACTGACCAACGTCCGGGTGACCCTGGATACCGGCATTCCCCGCTATCAGGCGATTGTTGACCGGGAAAAAGCCCAGGCGGCAGGTGTGCCGGTTGATCAGATATTCACCACCATGCAGAGCACGTTTGGCGGCCTGTATGTGAACGACTTTACCCTGCAGGGGCGGAACTGGCAGGTGACACTGCAGTCTGAAGGCGAATTCCGAAGCCACCCGGATGACCTGCGCAAGGTGTTTGTGCGTTCCTCCTATGGGGAGATGATTCCCCTGAGCTCACTCGTGGAGCTGGAGCGGGTGAGCGGACCGGACATCCTGAACCGCTTTAACGTCTACCCCGCGGCCAAACTGCTTGCGGACCCGACGCCGGGCCACACCACGGGCGAAGCCCTGACCGCGCTGCAGGAAGTTGCCAATCAGCAGTTTGACCGAAACACGTTGCTGGGTTGGACCGGTGAAGCCTATCAGCTGCAGGACTCTGCGGACTCCGGCACCCTCGCCTTTGGCATGGGGCTGCTACTGGTGTTTCTGATCCTCGCCGCCCAATACGAGCGCTGGGGTCTGCCGGTGGCAGTGGCTACCGCGGTACCCTTCGGGGTATTCGGGGCAGCACTGGCCTCGCTGTTGCGTGGCTTCCCCAACGACATCTACTTCCAGGTAGGGTTGCTGGTGCTGATTGGCCTGGCGGCGAAAAACGCGATTCTGATCGTTGAGTTCGCCGCCCAGAACCGGCAAACGGGCATGAGCTCGTTTGAGGCGGCCAGCACCGCAGCCCGCCAGCGCTTCCGGGCGATCATGATGACCGCGCTGACGTTCATCGTGGGTTCTTTGCCGCTGGCATTCAGTACCGGCGCGGGTGCCGTGAGCCGGCAGGAAATCGGTACCGTGGTGGTTGGCGGCATGCTGGTGGCCAGTACCCTGGCCCTGTTCTTCGTGCCCTTGTTCTACAAGCTGATCGAAGACCTGGCGGACTGGCGGCGCAAACGCAAAGCCGCCTGATCGCAGTTTTTGCGCCCTGCTTGCCACTTGCGAGTGAGCTGAATCGGGGCAGGCTATCGTCGTCATAAAGAGATAACCGTCGTCGGTGACTACCGGCGGCGGTTTTTTGTTTGATACTCTCGTCTATCTAAGGCGTATGAAGAGCAAGTTCCGAGAGGCTTTCCAAAAATTTGTGGAGCCATGGATGGCGGAACATAAGCGACACATGGATGTGCCGGCAGGAGCGCTTTTTGGAAAGCCTCTCGGAACTTGCTCCTGCACCGAGGTTTCAGGCTGAGAGAGATAAGGTCTAACCATGAACAAAAAAGAGCTTCTGGATGAACTGGAACAGGCTCGCGTCCGCACCGAGAGCCTGATTGTGTCGTTACCGGAAGACAAGCTCGAGGTCCCGTATCATCCGGGGGTGAATCCGCCACTCTGGGAAATGGGCCACTCAGCGTTTTTCTACGAGGTCTTTGTCTTCAACCTGTTGGACGGAACACCGAGCTACGATCCCTCCATGGATGACCTTTGGGATTCATTCCATGTCGATCACAAAGATCGCTGGAGTCGGGATCTGTTTCCGGGCAGGGAGGAAACTCTCAAGTATTTCAACACCATCTACGACCGGGTTGCCGAACGCATCAAGGGTGGGGAGCTGAGCGACCAGGAGCTGTATCTCTACCGCTACGCCATTTATCACCAGAACATGCACATCGAGTCGCTCATCTGGTGTCGGCAGACAGTCGGCTATCCGGCGCCTTTGGATTACAAAGGTGATCGGCCTGCTCCGGGCGAGTCGATCAGCGGTGATGTGCAGATCCCGGCCGGTCGCTGGGTTATTGGCATGCCCGGTGAGTCGCAACAGTACGCGACCGAAGACTTTGCCTTTGATGCCGAGAAGCCCCGTTTTGAGGTAGAGCTGCCGGCGTTTGCCATCAGTCGCACGCTGGTGAGCAACGGAGAATTCCAGGCGTTTGTAGACGATGATGGTTACAGGCGTCCCGAACTCTGGTCGTTCGGCGGCCGCAAGTGGCTGGAATCGGAGCAGGACGTCAGCCTGGTCCATGGGGTTGGCGAGCCAATGATGCGGCTGCCCCGACATCCGCAGTATTGGCGGTGGCATGACGAACAGTGGCAGGTACGGGTGTTCGACCGCTGGCTGCCGTTGCAGCCAGACGCTCCGGTTACCCATGTCAGCTACTGGGAGGCGGAAGCCTTCTGTACCTGGGCCGGGAGGCGGTTGCCGACCGAGTATGAATGGGAAGTGGCGGCGCTGGGCAATAAACCGGGTAGGCCTTTTCGGCGTTTTCCGTGGGGTAATGAGTCACCGGATGCTGTGCGGGCGGATATGAATGCCCGGACCATGGCTCGCAACCCGGTATCGGATTACCCGGCCGGCGATAGCCCGTTTGGCTGCCGGCAGATGGTTGGCTCGGTGTGGGAATGGACCAGCAACGAGTTCCTGCCCTATGACGGCTTCAAGGTAGATATGTACCCATTCATGTCGACCCTGCAGTTTGCCACGCACAAAGTCACCAAGGGCGGCAGCTGTGCCACCTCATCCAACCTGATCCGTGGCACCTACCGGCAGGCGTATCTGCCGTTTCGCAGTGATGTTTACACCGGGTTCCGCACCTGCGCCGCCTGAATTCCTGATTTGTCCATAAGGTGACTTGCCAGGGCCACGCCGGTCTCACTCATCGTGAGGTAGGCATCATTGGCGCCGGCTTCGCGAATTTTTACGGCTTCATCGGCATACATGGTGTGCGCCACGATATAGCCCTCGAAGCCGAGCTTGCGCAGCATCCGCGCGGCGATAAGCTTGCCTTCGATGTCACTCATTGCCAGTACCACCGAGTTGAGTTCCGGCATGTGCAGACCTTCCCAAAAGGTGGTGTCTTCGGCGTCTGCAAAGACGACATTGCGCCCATCTTTCTGGTGTTTCTCGGTTTTGGCAGGGTCTGAGTCGATCCCCATGATTCGCGTTTCATGGGGCGCAAGCCAATCGTAAGCCGCAGTGCCTGTTCGCCCCATGCCCATCACCAGAACCCGTGTAGTACCCAGCGAGATAGGTTGCTCATCAGGATGACGTTTCTGACTCTCGAAACGAACCAGCTTGTGGGCAACATGCTCGTAAATACTGTGGGAAAACCGGTTGAGCGGCGCCGAAAATACAAACGACAGGGAAACCGATATCGCCAGCGGAACCAGCCATTCTGGCAGGGCAACACTGGCGACAATGAGCCCGAATTCACTGTAGTTTGTGAGTGACAGCGAGGTGAGGAAGCTACTGCGAGCCCGCAGGCGGAAAGCCAGCAGCAGGAAGTAGAACAGGATGCCTTTGAGTGGCAAGAGCAAGGCGGCGACGGCCGCAAAGATCAGGGCTAGCTGGTCCGGCAGGCCGCCAATGCCGATCTGCAGGAAAAAACCGACCAGGAAGATTTCTTTCACGCTCCAAAGGGACTTGGCCAGTTCCTGGGAACGGGGATGGTTGGCCAGCATGGCGCCGAACACCAGGGCGCCCAGTTCCGAACTCAGGCCCACCGCCTCGAAACCCAGGCCACCGACCACCAGGGCCAGCAGTAATCCCAGCAGCACCAGCAGTTCGTCATGGCCGCTGGCATCCATCAGCCGGTAAAGCAGGGGGCGGAGCAGGGGCAGACCAAAGACGATCAGCGCCCACTCGGAAGGGGTCTTGCCGGCCGAAAGGCTCATCACCACCAGTGCAATCAGATCCTGCATGATCAATATGCCAATGGCGACCCTGCCGTGGAAGGCTCTGAGTTCCCGTTTGCTTTCCAGCACCTTGGCGGCCAGTACGGTGCTGGAAAAGGACAGGGCGATCGCCAGCATCAGGGCCGTGCTCCAGTCCAGATCAAACAGCAGGTAGAGGCCGGGGGCAAACACCACACAGGTAATCGCAAAGTGGAGCAGACTGCCGCCGATGACTTCTGGGCTGACAATGGAGCGTAGCTTCAGCTTCAGGCCGACTGTAAACAAGAGCAGCAAAACGCCAAGATGGGCAATGTGGGCCAGTACATCGGTGGGCTCTGCAGTGATGCTGGTAGTAGCGCTGAGGCCGCTGAGCACAAAGCCGGCGGCCAGATAGCCCACCAGCGGAGGCAAACCGATTCCCTTGACGAGAAGGCCGATAACAAAGGCAAAACTTATCCAGATGGCTTCAGGCATGGGCGAATCTTCTGACGACGGAATCCAAAGCTCTGAAGCCTACCTTTTTTTCGGGCCTAGCTGTAGTGGCGATTGGTTTCAGGGTTGCCGGTCGGCAAGAAAGTCCCGGAACAGGGCTGCCGATTCCTCCGGCGCCTCCACCATTGGCGCGTGGCCGATATCATCGAGAATGGCCTTGCGCGCGTTCGGGATAGCCTCAACAAAGACATCGGCATTGCGATAGTCAATTACCCGGTCGAGTTTGCCCCAGACCACCAGAACCGGCGCCTGGATGTTGGTGATGGCGTTGCGGAAATCCGGCTCAAAGCCGGTGTCTCGGATGGCCCGGAAAATGACTTCGTTGACTTCCCGGTTGGCGATGGCCTTTTCTTCCATCACGTCAAAGATCGGCCAGGGCACGAAAGGGCGTTTTTCCAGAGCGAAGTCCAGCAGGCGGTCGAAATCGCCTTCCCGTTTCGGGATGAGCGGGTTGTCGCCATCCATGACCAGGTCCACCAGCTCACTTTCATATTCGAAGATACCGGCAGGGTCGAACAGTACGGCTGTGTGAACCTGTTCTGGATGGGTGGCAGCGTAGAGGGCAGTGATGGCGCCGCCCATGGAGTTGCCCATCATGTGGAAGCGTTCCACCCCGAGCTCCTTCAGTATCTGGTGGACGTAATCTACCTGATCCTCAAAACGGTAGCCGATGTCCAGGGGTTTACTGCTGTCGCCATGGCCTGGCAGATCGAGGGCATAGATGTTGAACTCACCCTGGAACTCTTTGGCCAGACGGGTCCAGTTATCCTTGTTTGCGCCGAAGCCGTGAATCAGAACCAGGGTGTCGCCATCGACCGGTTCTTCGCTGCGAAGGTAGGCAATGTCCAGATCGCCAACGGTGACTTGCGCGGCCTCCAGACCGGCGCTTGAGCGTTCCCAGCCTATGGCGTTTTCGTAGATGCTCTGGCGGGAGCAGGCGCTGACCAGCAGGGTAACGGTCAGCAGCAGGAACAGCTTCAGGTGAGTGCGGCGCACAGGGAACTCCTTTTCGT
The DNA here is from genome assembly GCF_053628895.1 of Marinobacter sp. MBR-105. Taxonomy (NCBI): domain Bacteria; kingdom Pseudomonadati; phylum Pseudomonadota; class Gammaproteobacteria; order Pseudomonadales; family Marinobacteraceae; genus Marinobacter; species Marinobacter sp. MBR-105. Next base: position 36,059 of record NZ_JBRJHG010000013.1, read on the forward strand.
TATGGCTATTATTGAATGCCAACACTAACCCATAAAAAAGCCCGGTCAATGACCGGGCTGACGCTGTTACTCGGCGAGCCGGAGCCTCAGCTCTGCTCCCGGGCAATGGCCCGGTAGGCAATGTCGTTGCGGTAGAACATGCCGTTCCAGCTGATTTTCTTTGCCAGCTCATAGGCCCGTTGCTGGGCTTCGGTGACGGTGTTGCCCAGAGCGGTAGCGCAGAGCACGCGGCCCCCGGCAGTGACTACGTCGTCGCCGTTGAGTTTGGTGCCGGCGTGGAAGACCTTCTCACCTTCTGTTTCACCGTCCGGCAGGCCGGAGATGGCATCGCCCTTGTCGTAGCTGCCGGGATAGCCACCGGCAGCGAGTACGATGCCGACAGAGGCGCGTTCATCCCACTCGGAATCGCACGCATCCAGCTTGCCGTCCACGGCCGCCTGGCACAGTTCCACCAGATCCGACTTCATGCGCAGCATGATCGGCTGGGTTTCCGGATCGCCAAAGCGGCAGTTGAATTCGATCACCTTGGGCGCACCGCTGGCATCGATCATCAGGCCGGCGTACAGGAAGCCTTTGTACGGGTGGCCTTCGGCGGCCATGCCGTTGACGGTGGGGTAGATGACTTCTTCCATGATGCGCTGGTGCACATCGGCCGTGACCACCGGGGCCGGTGAGTAGGCACCCATGCCGCCGGTGTTGGGGCCGGTGTCGCCGTCGCCAACGCGTTTGTGGTCTTGCGAGGTGGCCATGGCCAGAACGTTCTTGCCATCCACCATAACGATGAATGAGGCTTCTTCGCCGTCGAGGAATTCTTCGACCACCACGCGGCTGCCGGCATCGCCAAAGGCGTTGCCTGCGAGCATGTCGCGGATGGCATCTTCGGCTTCTTCCAGGGTCATGGCGACGATCACGCCTTTACCGGCGGCCAGGCCATCGGCCTTGACCACAATCGGCGCGCCCTTTTCACGCACGTAGGCGAGGGCCTGGTCGACATCGGTGAAGTTGGCGTAGTCGGCGGTGGGGATCTTCTGGCGGGCCAGGAAATCCTTGGTGAAGGCCTTGGAGCCTTCCAGCTGGGCGGCGCCGGCGCTGGGGCCGAAGATGCGCAGGCCGCGAGCTTCAAACTTGTCGACCACGCCCGCGACCAGCGGGGCTTCGGGGCCAACGATGGTCAGGCCAACGTTGTTCTGCTCGGCAAAGTTGGCCAGGCCATCCAGGTCCATCACATCCAGGTCGACGTTTTCCAGATTCGGTTCCCGGGCGGTGCCGGCGTTACCCGGTGCGACAAACACTTTATCCGCTTGCGGTGACTGGGAGGCTTTCCACGCCAGGGCGTGCTCACGTCCGCCACTGCCAATAACCAGAATGTTCATGTGTTACTCCTGAGTTCTTCGATCAGTGACGGAAATGGCGCATGCCGGTGAAGACCATGGCAATGCCATGCTCGTTGGCGGCATCGATCACTTCCTGGTCGCGCATGGAGCCGCCGGGCTGAATCACGGCGGTAATGCCGGCTTCGGCCGCGGCGTCGATGCCGTCACGGAACGGGAAGAATGCATCCGACGCCATGACGGAACCCTTCACTTCCAGGTTTTCGTCGGCGGCTTTGATGCCTGCAATCTTGGCGCTGTAGACGCGGCTCATCTGGCCGGCGCCGACGCCGATGGTGCGGCCGGCTTTGGCATAGACAATAGCGTTGGATTTAACGTACTTGGCCACTTCCCAGGCGAACAGCAGGTCGTTGAGTTCCTGTTCGGTGGGCTGGCGTTCGGTGACCACTTTCACGTCTTCCATGGCCACCATGCCCAGGTCGCGATCCTGAACCAGCAGGCCGCCGGTGACGCGCTTGTAGTCCATGGTCTGGGCGCGTTCACCGTCGAATTCGCCGCAGGCCAGCAGGCGTACGTTCTTCTTGGCGGCAACAATCTCGACCGCTTCCGGCGCAACGCTCGGGGCGATAATTACTTCCACGAACTGGCGATCCACAATGGCCTTGGCGGTCGCCGCATCCAGTTCACGGTTGAAGGCGATGATGCCGCCAAAGGCCGACGTCGGGTCGGTGGCAAAGGCCAGGTCGTAGGCCTGCAGTATGTCGGCACCGATGGCCACGCCACAGGGATTGGCGTGCTTGACGATGACGCAGGCCGGGTCGGCGAAGGGTTTGACGCACTCCAGCGCCGCATCGGTGTCGGCTACGTTGTTGTAGCTCAGTTCCTTGCCCTGAAGCTGTTTGGCGGTGGCGACACAGGCTTCCTTCGGGTGGCGCTCGGCGTAGAAGGCAGCGCGCTGATGCGGGTTTTCGCCATAGCGCATATCCTGAACTTTCACGAACTGGGCATTGAAGGTGCGGGGGAAGTCGGCGTTGTCGTTATCCGGGGTACGCCCGCCCAGATAGTTGGCAATAGCACAGTCGTAGCCGGCGGTGTGCTCGAAGGCCTTCACGGCGAGGTCGAAGCGCGTGCTGTAGGTCAGCTCGCCGTCGTTGTCCGCCAGCTCTTTCAGAACACGGCTGTAGTCGGAGGCGTTCACGACAATGGCAACATCGTTGTGGTTCTTGGCGGCGGCACGGACCATGGTAGGGCCGCCAATGTCGATGTTTTCAATGGCGGTGGCCAGGTCGCAGTCCGGGTTGGCCACGGTGTCCTCGAACGGGTACAGGTTCACCACCACTATGTCGATGGGGTTGATTCCGTGCTCAGCCATGATGGCATCGTCGGTGCCACGACGGCCGAGAATGCCGCCGTGGATTTTCGGGTGCAGGGTTTTCACCCGGCCATCCATCATTTCCGGGAAACCCGTGTAATCGGACACTTCGGTGACCGGTACGTTGTTTTCCTTGAGCAGGCGGAAGGTGCCGCCGGTGGAGAGCAGCTCGACGCCGCGTTCGGTGAGGGCACGGCCGAAATCGACGATGCCGGTTTTATCACTCACGCTGATCAGGGCGCGACGGACGGGGGTGTTTGCCTGGTTTGCCATGGGTCACTTTCTTCGCTGGTCAGATAAGCCGGATTGTAAGCCTGGGTGCAAATAACAAGGGCCTCGCGAACGCATCCGGGAGGCCCTTGTGGGGTCAGGTCTGATTATAGCAGACCGTATTGCTTGAGTTTCTTGCGCAGGGTGCCGCGATTCAGCCCGAGCATGGTGGAGGCTTTGGTCTGGTTGTTGCGGGTGTATTTCATCACCTGCTCCAGCAGCGGGGCTTCCACTTCTGACAGTACCAGTTGGTACACGTCGGTAACCGGCGCGCCATCGAGTTGCTCAAAGTAGTTCTTCAGGGCAACTTCTACGCTGTCACGCAGAGTGACGCTGTTGCCGCTGTGGTTTACCGTGTGCAACTGATGCAGATCATCGTTGGCCGGGGTGCTTAGGGATTGATTTGCCAAAGTCTCAGCGGTCATGCTGCGAATACCTCTCCATTTCGTAAGCCTGCAAAATACTGTGCGATGCTGTCTTTCTGCTCCAGCGCATCATCGATGGCGTTGAAGCGTTGTCGGAACTGTTTGCTGTCATCATGGGACTGCAGATACCAGCCCACGTGTTTTCTGGCGATACGCACGCCCATCAATTCGCCGTAGAAACGGTGCAGTTCTTCCAGGTGCCCGGCCAGAATCCGCTCCACTTCATCCATGGGCGGTTGTGGCAGGTGCTCTCCGGTTTCCAGATAATGAAGAATCTCCCGGAAAATCCAGGGCCGGCCCTGGGCACCCCGGCCAATCAGCAAGCCGTCGGCACCGGTATGGCTGAGTACCTGCCGGGCCTTCTCCGGCGTGGTAATGTCGCCGTTGGCGAACACCGGAATGCCAACGCTGGCCTTGACCTCTGCGATGGTGTCGTACTCCGCGTCGCCGTTGTATTTGTCTGCGCGGGTACGGCCGTGTACGGCCAGAGCCTGAATGCCGGCATCTTCCGCCATCCTGGCGATGACCGGAGCATTGCGGTTGTCTCTGTCCCAGCCGGTTCGCATTTTCAGGGTCACCGGCACATCTACCGCCTTCACCACGGCTTCCAGAATTTCCCGCACCAGCTTCTCATCTTTCATCAGGGCCGAACCGGCGGCCTTGTTGCAGACTTTCTTGGCCGGACATCCCATGTTGATGTCGATGATCTGAGCACCGAATTCAGCGTTTTGCCGGGCGGCGTCGGCCAGCATCTCGGGGTCGCCGCCGGCGATCTGGACCGATCTGGGTTCCGGTTCGCCTTCGTGATTCAGGCGAGTCCGGGATTTACGCGTATGCCAGAGCTTGCTGTCCGCTATGACCATTTCCGATACCGCCAGCCCGGCCCCCATTCGTCGGCATAAAAGCCGGAAAGGGCGATCGGTTACACCGGCCATGGGTGCAACAATCAGCGGGTTGGGCAGGGTGTACGGCCCGATTTTTGCCGTTGGCAGCATGATCTGAGTCCGTGTCACAGCGGGTTAAGCAAAATTCGGCTGGAGCGGTTGTTCAATTTCTGACCGCTCCGGTCTCCGAAGGGCGGTAATGATACCGCCGGGGGCAAGCTGATTGAAGGGGCGAAAGCGTTAAAAAATTGATTATTTTTCGCGCTTTCTGGTTGACTTTTGCGCTGTCAACTGTCGGCTCGAAGGCTATTGATTCGCATCAAGGCGCCCAGGGACGAAAGCTCAGGTTGTAGTTGACGGCATCCCGTCCTGGGTCGCGTATCCGGATGGCGATCCGCACCGGCGTCTCTACCGGCATGCTGGCAAGTTCTGCGGCCTCACCGGCCAGGTACTCTTCTGGCGTAAAGGTGCTTTGGGCCACCACATCGCCATTGAGGTTGGAGAAGGTCAGAGCTATCGCCGGGAACGGCTGCTCAAAGCCGGCGCGGTTGAGAATCACGGCATCGACAATGAGTTGATCCCGGTTCTCCGGGTCGGTACGAACCACCAGTTTACGGCTTTGGATAGCCTCGACATTCACCAGCGGCTTGAGTTCGCATCCGGCAATCTCGCAGCCCTTCTCGTAGAACGGTCGGAGCTGGGGGATGGCAGAAAGCCGGTCAAACTGGTACCAGGTAACCTGGGCAATCAGTACGCCCAACAGGGACAGCACCGCCAGTGCCCAGAATACGGTTCTGAGCCGGCCTCCGCCGTTACCGACGGATACAGGATCCCGTCGCAGGTCATGGTAGAGGGTGTCTGGCGCCGCTTGCTCGCGGGTACGGCTGACAATCGGGTCGCCCACGCGATCGTCATCCGCCAGGCTGAGGTCCGTGATATCCGGTTCCGTGGACGGCTCCGCTGAAGTGGCCTCCTTGGCGGGTAGGGTTGTTTCATCGGACTCGCTGTCATCACGGCGAAGCGGCTCAGGCCGTGTTTCGGCAGCAGGGGGCGTCTGAAGCGATGCCTGTTCCGGTTCGGGCTGCGGCTGGGCAGGACGCTGAGGCTTCGCTGATTCTGGCTGAGCCGATGGCTTGGCGGGCTCGTCGTCGTTGAGCATGGCCTCGGCCCAGCTCTCGTCGATATTCTGGTTTTCCGGCGTCAGGTCGTCGTCGCTGAAACCGGATTCCTCGGGCTCGTCGAAATTGCGGAAGCTGTCGCTGAGCTCATCATCTGAGAACGTTAGTTTGCTGCCGGCATAGCGGCCTTCGGTGGCATCTTCCTCGGGGTTGTCCGCAAAGATCAGTTCCTCTTCATCGTCGAACCGGCTGGGCTTTGCTGCTTCGGTTTCAGGAGCGGATTTCGAGGGTGGCTGGCTGGTCCCGGCTTTATCCTTGCCGGAGACCACCTGATGTTCGACCGCATTGAAAATCTTCATGCAGTTCCCGCAGCGTACCTTGCCCCTGGCGACGCTCAGCTGTTCATCTGTTACCCGGAAACGGGTCTCGCAGTTGGGGCATTGGGTCTGCAGGCTGCTCTGGGTCATGCTTCGTTCCTGAAAGCTCGATCTCTGGTCGATCACTACGATGGAGGCAGTTTAGACATAAACGCCTGTGTCGTCATCCGTCCTTGCGCCGTCCTGTGAGGCGTATCCAGTCTTCCTTCTGTTCCGGCTCGTCCATGACGAACCACGGCTCGTAGGCATCCATCACCTCCCGCGCCTGGTTGAACAGAATGCCCGACAGTACCAGATGGCCTCCGGGCCTGGTCAGCTCGGCCAGCCTTGGCGCCAGGCCAATCAGTGGCTGCGCCAGGATGTTGGCGAGCATGATGTCGGCCCGGGTGTCGGGATCCTGTCCGGGCAGGTAGAGGTCCAGGCGGCTGTCTTCCACGCCGTTCCGGCGGGCGTTGTCGCGGCTGGCTTCCAGGGCTTGCGGGTCGGTATCCACACCAACCACGTGGTCGGCACCCAGCAGCAGCGCGGCCAGGCCCAGAATGCCGGAACCACAGCCGTAGTCGGTTACCTGCTTGCCGGCGACATCCTGGCCGTCGAGCCACTCCAGGCACAGGGCGGTAGTGGGGTGGGTGCCGGTGCCAAAGGCGAGGCCCGGGTCCAGCAGCAGGTTGGCGGCGTCCGGGTCTGGCGCTTCGTGCCAGCTGGGCACAATCCACAGGCGCTCACCGAACTGCAGCGGGTGGAAGTCGTCCATCCAGGCCCGCTCCCAGTCCTTGTCTTCCACCAGGGTAACGTCAATATCGGCCAAAGACTGCTGGGTCTGCTGGTGCCAGGCGTCGCGAATGTCTGCCAGTAACTGTTCGATATTGCGGTCAGACTGGAACAGGCCGGTCACTGTGGTCTGGCTCCAGAGGGGGGTGGTGCCCGGGTCGGGCTCGTACAGCGGCTGGTCGGCGGCGTCTTCCATGGAAACGGCATCGGCGCCCATTTCCATTAACAGATCTTCCAGCTGATCCGCGGTGTCCGGATCAGCTGGAATCTGGAGTTGTATCCAGGGCATGGTTAATCCCGCATCAGTTTCTCGAGGTAGTGGATGGTGAAGTCTACCTGTTTAAAGCCACCATCGCGTACCAGTTTTCGATGCAGGGGTTGGTTGGTCTTGATGCCCTCGACCAGCATTTCGTCCAGCGCGTTCTTCATGCGCCGGCGGGCAATCTCCCGGTCGTCGCCCCAGGTGATCAGTTTGGCCACCAGGGAATCGTAGTACGGCGGTACGGTGTAGCCGCTGTACAGATGGGAATCCACACGGATGCCGTTGCCGCCGGGAGCGTGGAAATGGCTGATCTTGCCAGGGCTGGGCACAAAGGTTTTCGGGTCTTCGGCGTTGATCCGGCATTCAATGGCATGGCCGGAAATGTGGATCTGGTCCTGGCTGTATTGCAGTGGAAGACCGCTGGCAATACGCAGCTGCTCGCGCACAATGTCCACACCAGTGACCATCTCCGAGACTGGATGCTCAACCTGTACCCGCGTGTTCATTTCAATGAAGTAGAACTCGCCGTCCTGATACAGGAATTCGAAGGTGCCGGCGCCGACGTAGCCGATTTCCTTGCAGGCATCCACGCACGCCTTGAGCGTTCGCTCGCGGGATTCCTGGTTGATGTTCGGTGCCGGTGCTTCTTCAATGACCTTCTGGTTGCGGCGCTGCATGGAGCAGTCCCGGTCACCCAGATGGATGACGTTGCCGTGCATGTCGGCCAGCACCTGGACTTCCACGTGGCGTGGGGTTTCCAGGAACTTCTCCAGATACACGGTGGGATCGCCGAAGGCATTCTTGGCTTCGCTCTGGGTGATCTGTACTGCTTTCAGCAGGGCGGCTTCAGAGTGCACCACCTGCATGCCTCGGCCACCACCACCAGAGGCCGCCTTGATCATCACCGGGTAGCCAATCTGTTTCGCCAGCTTGAGGGTGCGTTCGTCGTCGTCCGTCAGCGGGCCGTCGGAGCCGGGAACGGTGGGTACGCCGGCCTTCTTCATGGCTTCGATGGCGGACACCTTGTTACCCATCAGGCGGATGGTCTCTGCCCGGGGGCCGATAAAGCGGAAGCCGCTCTTCTCGACCTGCTCGGCAAAATCGGCATTCTCGGCCAGGAAACCGTAACCCGGGTGAATGCCCACGGAATCGGTCACTTCAGCGGCGCTGATGATGGTCGGGATATTGAGGTAGCTGTCTGTGGCACTGTTCGGGCCAATGCAGACAGATTCGTCGGCAAGGCGAACGTGCATCAGGTCGCGGTCTACCTGGGAATGTACCGCCACCGTTTTGATGCCCAGCTCCTTGCACGCACGGAGAATACGCAGGGCGATTTCACCGCGGTTTGCGATCAGAACTTTTTCTAACATGGCCATGGTTAGCAATCACCGAATTCAGGAAATGACGACCAGGGGCTGGTCAAACTCAACCGGCTGGCCATTCTCGACCAGGATTTCGGTAACGGTACCGGCCTTGTCGGCTTCGATCTGGTTCATCATCTTCATGGCTTCAACGATGCAGATCACGTCGCCCACGTTAACTTTCTGGCCCACTTCAACAAAGGAGCTGGCGGTGGGGGACGGCGCACGGTAGAAGGTACCAACCATCGGGGATTTCACGGCGTGGCCGGAGGGCGCTGCCGGGGCTGAGGATTCCGCAGCCGGGGCGGCTTCAGCCGCAGGTGCCGGAGCTGGGGCAGCCTGGGGGGCCGGTGCCGCGTAATGGCTAACGTAATGTCCACCGGCGGCGGGTTCGCGACGGCGGGAAATGCGAACCGAGTCGTCGCCTTCCTGGATCTCCAGCTCTTCGACGTCTGATTCCTCAAGGAGCTCAATGAGTTTCTTGATTTTGCGAATATCCATAACTGTTCCAGTCCCGTTTCTGTGTTCTATCGGTGAATTCGTTGCAGGGCCGCCTTCAGGGCGAGATCGTAGCCCTGGCTGCCCAGCCCGCAGATAACGCCTTCAGCGATATCTGAAAAATAGGAGTGATGGCGGAAAGGTTCCCGCGCATGCACGTTTGAAAGATGCACTTCGATAAAGGGGATGCCCGACGCCAGCATGGCATCCCGAAGGGCCACGCTGGTGTGGGTGAAGGCGGCGGGGTTGATGATGATGAAATCCACCCCTTCAGCCCTGGCTTCATGCACTCTTTCTATCAATTCGTATTCCGCGTTTGATTGCAGGTGTAGCAGATGATGGCCTTTCTCAGCCGCCTTGCTGCGCAGGCGGTCGTCTATATCGGCCAGGGTCTCGTGGCCATAGACCTCGGGCTCTCGGGTGCCGAGCATATTGAGGTTCGGGCCGTGGAGCACAAGAATGGTCGACATGGTTCTGTCTGCCTTGATGAATTTTGAACAGGATCGCCGAAGATAACGGCACGTTACCCCAATGGTGCGTGCTTGTTATCCCCAGATCAACACTTTTTGACAATCCTGCCGGTTGTCCATTGCTCTGAAAAGGTTACACAGCAACCTGCTGTCACGCGATGACATTTCGTTGATGACAATCATTGTTGATCATGGCGGTGAATGTCGGTATTCGACATTGGTTTCATGGGCCGGGCGATTGCCCGGCCCGGAAGGTCAGGTCTCGGCCAGGGTCACGCAGTTGCGGCCGTGCTCCTTGGACGTATACAGGGCGCGGTCTGCGCGCTCGCACAGGGCCTGGGCGGTTTCACCCTGCCAGTCGGCAATACCGCAACTGAAGGTGACATTGAATTCCCGGTCGCCGGCCTGCTGGGTCAGCTCGGAGAAGCGCTCACGAATTTCGTTGAGGACATTGCGGGCATCGCCCGGGCGGGTGTTCGGCAGGATGATGGCGAACTCTTCTCCACCGTAGCGGCCAATATGATCGGTCTTGCGCAGACGTTGCTTCAGGAACATGGACAGGCTGCGCAGAATCCGGTCGCCAATCGGGTGGCCAAAGGTGTCGTTTACCTTCTTGAAGAAGTCGATATCGATCATGGCAAAGCACATGGGCTGATCTTTCTGGCGCGCACGCACGATTTCCTGCTCCAGCAGGTGCAGGGTGTGGGTGTGATTAAACAGGCCGGTCAGGCTGTCGCGGATCATCAGTGCCAGCAGTGAGCGGGCCCGCCGACCCCGGTTGTGCAGGGTCGCAATCAGGTGCTTGGGATCGATGGGCTTGGTCAGGAAGTCGTCACCGCCCAGGCTCATGGCGTGCAGCTGTTTGCTGACGTCCTCTTCCGCCGACAGGTAAATAATGGGAACACTGTGAAAGCGATCCTGCTGGCGGATGACGCGGGCTATCTCCATGCCGGTGCAGCCGGGCATGTACATGTCCAGAATGATGATCTCCGGTGAGAACTCCTCCAGGGCATGAATAATCTGCATCGGGTCGGTGATGATGTGGGCGGTCATGCCGGCCTTTTTCAGCACCGTTTCCATGTATTTGGCCTGGGCCCGGGAATCGTCCAGGACCAGAACCTTGTAGGGCTCGACAGTGTTGCCGTGGGTATAGGTTTCGATCTTTTCTATCAGTTGGCCGGGGTCCACCGCCGGGTAGAAGAACTCCTCCCCGCCGCAGCGTGAGGCCCGTAACCGGGTTTCAATGCTTCCGTCCTCGTCGCTGACGAAAATGATGGGAATCGGCGTGTCGTGTTGTTCTTGCAGCTGTTCAACGGTGGCTATGCCGGCATTATCTTTATCTTTGCCGCTGAAGTTCACGTCCATCAGGATGGTTTCCGGTTTACTGAGCGCACAAGCCTCAATCAGGTCTGCCGACGCATTAAAGGCGGAAGCGCGAAAGCCGAAGAATTCCAGTTGCCGGATCAGTCGCGAGGCCATCTCTTCGTTCGACAGGGCGATATAAACCGGCGTTCGACGATACTGCTGGGGCGCGCTGGAGGTGTCCTGGTCGGTGCGACGCTGGGTGGATAGGCGCAGATTCTCGGTGGCATCTTCCAGTGCCTTGGCTTTGGCATCGTCCAGGGGGGTGTCCTGATGCCAGTCGGTCAACAGGGACAGGATCAATTCGCCGGCAGCCGCGTGGCTGTCCATTTCGAAACGCCGGGCATAACGAACGAGTTTGTCGGCTGCGGCAGTCAGATCGTCCCGGTGGGCCGGCGCCTGACTGCGGTCTTCGCGGATTTTCTGCCAGGTATCAAGCACCACCCGGGCCTGGGTGGTGACACGGCGGGCGAAATGCTGCCTGAGTTTCTCTTTCTGGCTTTCGTCGTTCATGGTGCTCCGGCCTGTCTGTCCAATTGTTGATCGCGATATCCGTCTGCGCGAATTTTTGCCATTTATGAGTTATACAGAGGCTTTATGGTCCTTGTGTAGAGTCTATAGTGTTTAATGTTGTGGGCGTAGGTTGCGCTATGTAAATGTTTGTCAACTCTGCGGCCCGGGTCACAGCTAACCTGATACTCGTTTCTCTGATGGAGCCCCGATGTGATGGCAGGGATGCTCGACAACTTTCCTACCCGCAGGCAGCGAGGGGAGATTACCTTGCAGACCCTGCTGTTGCTGTTCGCCGGCACTCTGCTGACACTGACCCTGGTAGTCGCGTTCGTGACCAGTTATGGCTATTTTCGGGACTATGTTGCCGATCAGCTGGCGGCTCATGCCCGCGATGGAGCCACTGCAACCGGGCTTTCGCTGTCCAATGCCATTGACGGCGCTGACCCGATCGCCTCGGCGTCCCTGATCGATGCGGTGTTCGACAGTGGCCGCTATCTGGCGGTTGAGTACCTGGGGCACGATGGCGAGGTGATTGCCGGTCGGCGCATGCCATTGCAGGCTAATCGTGCACCGGAGTGGTTTGTCTCCCTGGCTGCGTTGCCCTTGCCAGAGGCGGAAGCGGAGGTGGTCAGGGGCTGGAGCCGGTTGGGTAAGGTGCGGGTGGTGAGTCATCCCGGGCGGGCCTACGACGACCTCTGGCATATTTCCCTGGGGCTACTGCTATCCGCCCTGGTGATCGCCACTGGTGGCTTGCTGGGGCTGTTTCTGTTACTCCGGAGGACTTTGAGGCCCCTGAAAGAGGTCGAGGCCCAGGCCCGGGCCCTTGGCCAGCGGGATTTCCGGAAGCGAGTGAGTATTCGCTCCACCCGGGAGTTGAACCGGGTGACAGAGGCTATGAACCAGATGGCGGATGACCTGGGTCAGTTGTTTGAGGGGCAGGGCAAGCTTATCCAGCACTTGCGGCGCGTGAACAATGAAGATCCGGTGACGGGGCTGGCGAGCCGCAGCGCCTTTGACCAACGCATGAAGGTGGAAGTGGAATCGGAAGAGAAGTCGGCGCCTGGCGTTCTGATCATGCTGCAGCTGGCCTATTTTGCAGATTATAACCTGGCCTATGGCCGGGACGAGGGGGACCGGTTGTTGCGCCAGGTGGCCGGTGGCATCCGGGCGTTTGTCGCCCGACATGCCGAATCCTTTGCCGGGCGCAGAACCGGTGCAGAATTTGCGGTGTTTGTGCCCGGTGCCTCCGCAGCGGACGTGCGAATCTGGGCCGAGCAGCTGGTGCGGGAGCTGGATGGAATCTACTCGGACCTCTCCGCCCCGATGGACGCTCATGTTCATGCTGGCCTGGCGGTGGCCAGACCCGGTGATGGCATCAGGGTCTTGTTGGCCGCCGCCGATGAAGCTCTCAGGGCAGCCCAGCAAAGGGGGGACTCCTGCAGCCTGCTGCTACCCGATCCCGGTGTTGAGAGCCATCACAATATGGAGACCTGGCGCACGATCATTACCCAGGCGATTCGGGAAGATAAGCTGTCTCTCTGGCTCCAGCCCATGGTGCATGGTGAAAGGCAGACACTGGTCCATTATCAGGTGTTCTCCCGTATTGAGTCTGCAGAAGGGCCGCTGAAAGCCGGTTTGTTTGTACCGATGGCCGAGCGATTGGGGCTGGTGAGCGATATCGACCGTATGCTGCTTACCCGGGCGCTGGAGTGTCTTGAACGCCACCCGGAGCGGCGGCTGGCGGTATCACTGGGTAGTAGTTCGATCGCGTCTGATAGCTTCCGTGACGATCTGCTGACCATGGTTGCCAAGGCCGGGCGCACAGCCGGGCGCTTGTGGGTTGGCATTGCCGAAGTAACCATTCAGCATCACCGCAAAGCCGTCAGCTCTCTGATAAGAGAGTTGTCGCGGCTTGGTGTACCGGTGCTGGTTGACCGGTTCGGAGTGGGCGGGGTGCCGTTCAGTTATCTTAAACGGCTGCCGTTCAGGGCCGTCCGGATTGATCACAGCTTCATCCACAACCTGGATCGTCATGATGAAAACCAGTTCTGGCTGGAGTCGGTTGTCGGTATTGCCCACAGTCGGGGGGTAAAGGTGTACGCTACGGGAGTAGAAACCGCGGCGGAATACTCGGTACTCTGTAGGCTGGGTATTGACGGCGCCATGGGCTACCATCTTGGCAGACCATTTGCCGCAGACACGTAATCAACAGGAGATCAGGAGTCTTATGCCTGGCAAGATCAGACAGTACTTCAGGGACAAGAAAGACGATGTGCAGGATTACACCGGCGGTAGCGGTGTTATTGGCAAGTTGGTGGTTGCCTTGCTGGTGGTGTACCTGCTGATTGCGATGGTTCTGGGTATCTACTGGAGCAGTGAGCCAGATACCTTTTCTGTACGTGATCACACCCGTACGCTGGCAAGCACCATGGATAGGGAGCCGGTGACCGGTTTTGCCACCACCGCCACCATGATCCGCATTGCCGAGACATTGCTGGATAAGCCCGGCGGTTATATTTCCAACGACATCGCGCCTCCCGGTCTTTGGATGGACAATATGCCGAACTGGGAATATGGCGTGCTCGTGCAGTTGCGGGATCTTTCCCGGGCGATGCGCAAGGATATCAGCCGTTCCCAGAGCCAGTCGGCGGAAGACCCGGACCTGACCATTGCCGAACCCCAGTTCCACTTCGACAGTGAAAGCTGGGCCATTCCATCGACCGAGAACGAGTACCGGCGTGGCATCAATGCGCTCAAGCGCTATTTGAATCGCCTGTCTGATCCGGCCCAGGCGGACGCCCAGTTTTTTGCCCGGGCGGATAACCTGAACAACTGGCTGGCGGATCTGGAAACCCGGCTGGGCAGCTTGTCCCGTACGCTCAGCGAGAGCGTGGGCAAGGCGTCGGTGTCGGATGCCGTGGCTAATCTGAATCCGGATGATCCTCTGGCGGAAGAGACCGGTGGCGAGGATGTCAAAACCTCGTGGACCAAAATTGATGATGTCTTTTACGAGGCGCGAGGCAGTGCCTGGGCGTTGCTGCATATTTTCCGGGCGGTGGAAGTGGACTTCCGGAAGGTGTTGCAGGACAAGAACGCCATGGCGAGCGTAAAGCAGATCATTATCGAACTGGAGGGCACCCAGGCTTCCATGTGGAGTCCGGTGATTCTCAATGGCAGTGGTTTCGGTGTGCTGGCCAACCATTCGTTGACCATGGCGGCTTATCTGTCACGGGCGAATGCTGCGATCAGTGATATGCGGGACCTGTTGTCGCGGGGCTGATAAGCGCCGTTGTCTGAGCTTTGGCTCAGGCACAAAAAAGCCGGGCAGTCGTTAGACTTGCCCGGCTTTTTTATGTTCGAAGCGTGATCAGCCCTTGTAGGCGTTGATGGCGTCTTCGATAGCTTTCTTGGCGGCTGCAGCGTTGTCCCAGCCCTGCACTTTCACCCACTTGCCGGGCTCCAGAGTCTTGTAGTTCTCGAAGAAGTGACGGATCTGATCACGCAGCAGTTCCGGCAGGTCTTCGATTTCACGAACGTTGTGGTAGGTCTGGGTCAGCTTGTCGTGGGGCACGGCCACCAGTTTGGCATCACCACCGGCTTCGTCTTCCATGTTCAGTACGCCTACCGGGCGGCAACGAATGACCGAACCAGCCTGCACCGGGTAAGGGGTGACCACCAGGACGTCCAGTGGGTCGCCGTCGTCGGCCAGGGTGTGGGGGATGAAGCCGTAGTTGGCCGGGTAGAACATCGGAGTGGCCATGAAACGGTCAACCAGCAGGGCGCCCATGTCCTTGTCCAGTTCGTACTTGACCGGAGAGCTGTTGGCCGGGATTTCGATGGCAACGTAGATGTCTTCTGGCGGGTTCTTGCCAGCGGGGATGTTGTCGAATTGCATGTGCGATCCTTCCTGGTACGTTAGGGTTCGTTTAACTGCGTTTAAAAAGTGGGCGCAATTATACGGAAGTCTCTTGCCATTCGAAACTAAACCTTGGTCACAGCCTGATCTGTTTGGCAATCAGCTCCTTCATGATTTCCGTGGTGCCGCCGCCAATGGACAGAATCTTGGCATCCCGGTACAGCCGATCCACCACCGACTCCCGCATATACCCCATACCACCAAACAGCTGCACCGCCTCGCGGGTGACTTTTTCGCACACGTCCACGGCGAAGTTCTTGGCCATAGCCACCTGTTTAATGGGGTTTTTGCCGGCCTGCATCAGTGCGGCACAGCGGTAGGTGTATTCCCGGGCGATGTCGATCTGGGTGGCCATGTCAACGAGTTTGTGGCGGGTGACCTGAAAGCCGGCAACGGGGCGGCCGAAGGCCTGGCGTTGTCTGGTGTAATCCAGAGCGGCTTCGTAGGCGATCTGGGCGGTCATGTAGGCCATGATGGACAGGCTCAGGCGTTCAGCCAGGAAGTTGCTCATGATGGCGATAAAACCGGCGTTTTCGGCGCCGATCAGGCGGTCGGCCGGTACCCGGCAGTCCTCGAAGAAGAGTTCTGCGGTGTCGCTGGCCCACCAGCCCATTTTCCGGAGTTTGTTGCCGGTGGTGAAACCTGGTGTGCCTTTGTCGATCAGCAACAGGCTGATGCCGCCGTGGCCTTCGCCCCCGGTGCGCACGGCGACGGTGTAATGGTCGGCGCGGATACCGCTGGTGATGAAGGTTTTGCTACCGTTGACGATGTAGTGGTCGCCGTCTTTTACGGCACGGGTTTTCAGGTTGGCGACGTCGGAGCCGCCACCGGGTTCGGTCACGGCCAGGGCCGCGATTTTGTCGCCGCGCAGGACGGGCGGCACGATCTGTTCCCGAATGTCTTGTTTGGCCCACTTGGCCACCGGCGGCAGGCCGATATCCAGGGAACCGATACTGGCCACGAAGCCGCCAGAGGTGGATCGCATCAGTTCCTCGGAAACTGCGACTTTCATAAAAATATCGCCTTCACCGATGCCGCCCAGAGTTTCAGGGAAGCCGATGCCAAGGAGTCCGGCGTCGCCGGCGAGTTTATAGATTTCACGGGGGAATTCACCGGCCTCTTCCCAGTCGTCAATATGGGGCCGGACGTGGGTCTCGATGAATTTCCGGGCGGTTTGGCGCACCTGTTCATGGGTTTCGTTGAAGTAGTCAGACACGGATTGGCTCCCTGTGTTCTTGTTTTGCGATGAGGTGAGTGTCGCGCAATCCTGGCTACCAAGCAAGCGCTTGGTTTGGGTTTGTTCAGGCAATAAAAAAGCTGGCCCGAATGGCCAGCTTGTCAGGCGGAGTGCCTTACAGGGGGTTATGCACCGCGGGCAATGCTTTTCACCCCGTCACGGGTGCCGAGTAGCAGCAGGTCGGCCGGGCGGCGGGCGAACAGTCCGTTGGTGACCACGCCGACAATGTTATTGAGCTTTTCTTCCACCACCAGCGGGCGGGAGATATCCATGTTGTGGATGTCGATGATGATGTTGCCGTTGTCGGTGACAAAACCATCCCGGTAAACCGGATCGCCCCCGAGTTTTACGATCTCGCGGCCGACATGGCTGCGGGCCATGGGGATAACTTCCACGGGCAGCGGGAATTCTCCCAGGATGCCTACTTGCTTGGACTCATCGGCGATGCAGATAAAGGTCTTGGCGACGGCGGCCACAATCTTTTCCCGGGTCAGGGCACCGCCACCGCCTTTGATCAGCTCCAGGCTCTCGTTGGTTTCGTCGGCACCGTCGACGTAAAACTCGATTTCGTTGACGGCGTTGAGGTCGTATACCGGGATGCCGTGCTTTTTCAGTCGTTCGGCGGTTGCCTCGGAGCTTGCGACGGCGCCGTCGAAGTCGTTGCGGTATTCCGCCAGATAGTCGATGAAAAAGTTGGCGGTGCTGCCGGTGCCCACCCCGACAATGCTGCTCGGTTCCAGGTGAGGGGCGATGTGATCCACTGCAGCTTTGGCAACGGCTTGTTTCAGTTCGTCCTGGGTCATGGGGGGCTCCCGGAGGTTTGCGTTGAATTTGGGCACTATTATACGCCTGCAGCAACTCTGCTTATAGACGGCAAGCGTGCAAACTTTCTACACTGTGGGTTTTTCCTGATCACTCACCAGCAACCGGAACCATCATGCCGCAACGCTATATCAAGAAGATACTCGATGCGCGCGTCTACGACGTGGCCATCGAAACACCCCTGACTGAAGCCCGTAGTCTTTCCAAGCGCTTTGGCAACAATATTATGCTCAAGCGTGAAGACCTTCAGCCGGTGTTTTCCTTCAAGATTCGCGGCGCCTACAACCGGATTGCTCAGCTGTCGGAAGAACAAAAGGCCAAGGGAGTTATCTGCGCCTCCGCTGGCAATCATGCCCAGGGCGTGGCTCTGGCCGCCAAGAAGCTGGGCATCAAAGCCGTTATCGTGATGCCGCAGACGACGCCGGAGATCAAGGTACGCTCAGTTCGCGACCACGGTGCCAGAGTGGTTCTCAAGGGGGATGCTTTTGACGAGGCTGCGGCCCACGCCCAGGAGCTGATCCAGAAACACGGGTACACCTACATCCCGCCCTACGACGACCCGGACGTTATCGCCGGTCAGGGTACCGTGGCCATGGAGATCATGTGGCAGTTCAGCAAGCCGATTCACGCCATCTTTATCTGTGTTGGCGGCGGCGGGCTGATTGCCGGCATGGCCGCTTACATCAAGTACCTGCGCCCGGAAATCAAAGTGATCGGTGTGGAGCCGGAAGACTCCAACTGCCTGCAGGCGGCGATGAAGGCCGGTGAGCGTGTGGTGCTGGATGAGGTGGGCATCTTCGCCGATGGCGTGGCGGTCAAACAGATCGGTAAGTATCCCTGGGAAATCTGCAAGGATCACGTAGATGAAGTGATCACAGTGTCCACGGATGAGATCTGTGCGGCCATCAAGGATGTGTTTGAAGATACTCGTTCCATTGCCGAACCGGCAGGCGCTCTGGGTGTAGCGGGTATCAAGAAGTACATCGCGAGGGAAAAGATCGAGGATGAAAACCTGATTGCCACCCTCAGTGGTGCCAACATGAACTTCGACCGACTGCGCTATGTGTCCGAGCGCACCGAAGTGGGAGAGAAGCGCGAGGCGATTCTGGCGGTAACGATCCCGGAGAAGCCGGGCGCGTTCAAAACGTTCATTAATGCGCTGCACAAGCGTAGCATCACCGAGTTTAATTACCGCTATGCGGATGCTCAGAACGCCACCATTTTCGTGGGAATCCAGATTGCCGCTGGCGGACATGGCCGGGAAGAACTGGTGCAGGATCTTCGGGAAAGTGGGTACTCGGTGGTCGACCTTACCGACAGCGACCTGGCCAAGCAGCATATTCGCCATATGGTCGGGGGCCATGCACCGACGATTACCAATGAAAAGGTGTTCCAGTTTGAATTTCCCGAGCGCCCGGGAGCTTTGCTGAAGTTCCTGATGTCGCTGGGAACGCGCTGGAATATTTCCATGTTCCACTACCGCAATCATGGTGCGGCCTACAGCAGGGTGCTATTGGGCGCGCAGGTTGAGGACAATGAGGTGGCGGACTTTGAGGGCATGCTCGACAAGGTCGGTTTTCGTTATGAAAACATGACTGACAACGGGGCCTATCGGCTGTTTTTGGGAGCAGGCAACGGGCGTTCCACCTGAGGGTGGAACGTTACAACTCTTACATAACGGTAATCTGTCAAAAATTGTAAAAATCAAGTTACGTGTTAGTCTTTCGTCTAATTCTGCGAATCAGTAATAGTTGTCTGATTTTCCTGCCAATTGAATGAAAGAATAACGGGAATCCAAGAAATGGGGAGCAAGCCTGACATCATTCGTGCCATTGTGCTCATCTTTGCTGTCGGCCTTGTGATTACGGGTTTTACGTCCATTCAGGCGTCTGAGGACAAGCGTGCCGACCGCGAAGCATCTGCAGTAGGTTATGTTCTGTCTGCCAATCAGGGCCTGAAACGGTAACAACGCTTATCCGTTACCACACCGTGTAAAGGCACATCCCAGGGCTCAACCGGCAACTGCTCCACGCGCTGAAAATCGTGGGCCAGGCCAACCAGTTTTGGTGCCATGCAGGGCCTGATCCGGCTGAACGCGAAGGTTCGGTCGTAGAAGCCGCCGCCCATACCCAGTCGCCCTCCGGTTTCGTCAAACCCCACCAATGGAAACAGCACCGCATCCAGTGCCCAGGCCGGCTTGCGTCTTGAACGCGGGAACGGGGGTTCTGGAATGCCGAAGCGGTTTGCCGTCAGTTGCACTCCATCATAATAGGGGCTGAAAACCAGCTTGCCCGGGTAGATCGGGTGCAGAATGGGCAGGTAGAACCGGATGCCTTTTTTGCGAGCCAGATCAATATACAGGGACGGGTCAATTTCGCCGTCGTTGGCCAGGTAGATGCCAATGTGGCGTGCCCGGTGCAGGTCGGGGTGCCTCAGCAGGTTAAGGGCGAGACGTTCGGAAGCTTGCCGCTGTTCTTCAAACGACAGGCTTCTCCGTTTCTGGCGAAGAGTTTGGCGGAGCTGGCGGCGTGAGGCCCGATCATTGCCGGCGTCAAACGTCCTTGCTTGATGATGCGGATTCAAGATGGCGATTACCTGCTGCTGCGTCGTGAATTCGGCCTATGTTGTATCACATCAATAACGCCCCGTTAAAATTCTGCTAGTCTGCAGTCCGTTGTTTTTTCAGAGGCTGTATTCTGCCATGGATTTCCCCCGATACGCTCGCCTGTTGCTTCCTGCGGTTTTGATTGTTGCTTTGTCTGGTTGCGCGACCGGATCCCCCGAGGTTTACCAGGTGGGTGTTCGTGCGTTGGCTTCTGCTGAATATTCCGGTGCCCGCCACCATCTCCAGAGTTACCTTGACGGTGAGACCGAGAGTTATGAAAGCAGTCGGGCGCGCTATGAACTGGCTCGCTTGACGTATCTTGGCCTGGGCGGGCCAGCGGATGAGCGGGCAGCTGCCGATTTGCTGGAGCGAGAGCTTCAGAAACCGTTTTCGGTCTACGAGCGCGAAGCGCGGCATTTGTTGGCCGAGATCTATCGGCGAGGGCAGGCAGAGAACCGTGATGTGTCCAGGTCGTTAGTGCTTCTCCGTGCGGCGGACTATCCGCGAGCCTTGATTGATCTCGCGATGATCTATTGGTCCGGGGAGCTGGTCGAGCAGGATCGCAAACAGGCGGTGGCACTGATCCCCGAAATCGGTGAGCTAGATAATGCTTCGAATCTGTTTCATCACCGGGCTCTGGCTGAATACTGCGGCCCCGACACCCGGGACAGGGTACCTGCCTGGGCCTGTCTGGATGAGGAAGGCGAGTTTATTCTCCAGAGTGCAGACGAGGTATGGCGCGCAAGTCGTCCGGACACCGATGCAGGCACCATGCGCTACCTGGCTACATTGTATCCGGCCCTGGTGGATCCCAGTGCGCAACGCCGGGTAGCGTGGTACCGGTATGCCGGAGATAAAGGCAGCGCCCGCGCTCAGTACATGATGGCCCAAATATACGGAGCGCCAGATTCACCTTGGTTTAACCCTGCCGAAGCAGAGCAATGGCTGCAACGGTCGGCCGATCAGAACTACCCGAAAGCATTACTGGCCCGAGGTGTGGTACTGGCTCGCGGACAGCAGCGTTCCGAGGCTGATTATCTTGAGGCGCTGGATCAACTGGAGCGTGCGGCCGACCTGGGCGAGAAAGAGGCGAATCTCTGGCTGGCTCACCTGTATCTGAATCCCGCAGAGGGGCGCTCGAAGCGGGTCGGTCTGGCCGTTGCGCGTCTCGAACAGACAGAACGGGAAGACGATCGGGCCAAGCACTTGCTGGCTGATATCTATCTCTCGAGCCTGCCTGGTATGGCCGAAGAACAGCATCGCCGAGCCTTGGAACTGTTGGAAGGCATGGCTTACCGGGATGCGGAGGCGGCCTACAAACTTGGTGCGATCTACAGTCAGGGGCTGGCCAGTATTCCCCCCAGTCTGGTGGATGCTGTAGGTTGGTTGAGGCGCGCCGCTGATAAGGGCCACCTGCCCGCACAACTGCTTTTGGCGCGAGAGTTGTGGCAGGACGGCCGGGATGAGAGCGCTGCGAAAGCTCGCGAGCGGTTTGTGCTTATGCCGGTTGCCGATGTGCCGGAAAACCTGCGTCAAGCTGTCTCCAATGCGCGCTATCGACAGGCAATGTATTACGCCGGTCAGGCCGAGGTTCATACAGAAGAAATTCGAAAGCTTCTGGAGATGGCGGCGGAGGAGGAGAACATGGCCGCTCTGGCGTACCTCGGGCTGATGTACTACCGGGGTGACCGGGTTGCCGCGGACGATGAGCTGGCCTATCAGTACCTGGAACGCTGGGATTCGCTCTACCAGCAACGAAAGGATCAGGCCAAGTCGGACGACTCAGTGTGGTCTGGACTGTTGTTCGATGAGCGGTTCGGTAACCAGGAGGTTCAGGACGCTCTGCTGCACTTGAGATTCAGGAAGTCGCAATCGCAGTAACGGTGAAAACCTTCCCGGGCTGCCGTTATCGGATGTAGCCCTTGAACCCAGAAGTTCAAGGTCGGTGGCCGCTGTGACATATTAGGCTTTCCCCCTTGGGGGACATGCTCACAATGCCCTGAAGTAGCCACCTGGGTAATGCGCATCGGCTCGAGGACGTACCCGACCAGCGAACAGCCCAGGAAGTTGGTTCCATTATACGGGCAGGGCCGGGGAGGATTGCAACCCCGTTTCCGGATTCTTTCCGGATCAGTTGCCCGAAGGCTCTCCCAGTGCTTCATCAAGCCGGTTATCCATGGCACGCAGGATGCTGCTGGTGGCGTCCGACATGGTGTCGCGCTCCAGCAGTTCATGGGTGATGTTCAGGGCGGCCATTACGGCAATGCGCTCGGTACCGAATACCTTGCCGCTGGAGCGGATTTCACGCATTTTGGTGTCCAGATGCCGGGCCGCACGCAGCAGGGCTTCCTGCTCTTCCTGCGGACAGGCCACCAGGTATTCCTTGTCGAGAATCCTGACTTCCACGGTGGTTGGGGTCTGTGACATCAGTGGTGCTCCAGTGCCCGAAGACGGCCGATCATGGCTTCAATCTTGTTTTTGGCAAGATCGTTTTTGTGCATTAGCTGGGCCCGTTCCCGGTTCCAGTCG
The DNA here is from genome assembly GCF_053628895.1 of Marinobacter sp. MBR-105. Lineage (NCBI taxonomy): Bacteria > Pseudomonadati > Pseudomonadota > Gammaproteobacteria > Pseudomonadales > Marinobacteraceae > Marinobacter > Marinobacter sp. MBR-105. The sequence continues at coordinate 58,182 of NZ_JBRJHG010000013.1, forward strand.
TCCTGCAGCTCCCTTAGCAGGGCGTTGTCTTTCTCCAGCTTGTCGCAGCGCTCGATCAGCTTGTCCAGCTTGTCCGCTAATGCCTGTACTTCGGACTGTTCCATGACCTGCCCAACATCGGTGATTTTGATGAGAGTTACTATAAGTGCGCGCGCCAGACCGGTCAATTTACCGCATTGTCATGGCGTGCCCGCCGTGAGGCCTGTCACCTTTTGCGTCAGTTCAGCTGGAATCCTGTGCCCCGAACCCCTGTTGTCGGCCTGCTCGCCAGGTGTTCAGTGCGGGCAGGGCGGACACTGCCAACGCAGAGAGCGGCACTGCCATCAGTAACAGCCACTCCTCCCGGGCCAGCGGCCGAAGCCGGATTTGCAGTCCGTAGTGTTCCAGTAGCCAGGGGCTGAGGCCGGCGATGGCGGCAGCGCCGAGCAGCAGGGCGAACAGGCAACTGGCCAGGGCAAGCCCGACGCACTCCAAGCTGTACAGGCCGGCAATCAGCCCCGGTGAAGCTCCGGTCGCTCGCAAAACGGCAATCTCCCGTTGCCGCTGGGCTTGCAGGGTGAGCAAAACCGCAATCAGTCCCACCAGGCTGGTGATCACGACAAAGCCGCTGATGCCCAGCAGGGCTTTTTCAAATTGCCCCATCATCCGCCAGAGCTCGCTCAGGGCCACACCCGGCAGGATGGCCGACAGAGGTTCCTCGCGGGCCTGGTTCAGCTCCCGTTGAACCTGGAAGGTGAGGATCGGGCGGTCCAGGCCAATGAACACGGCGGTGATGGTGTCCGGTGTGTAGTCCCGGTTGCGTGCCTGGTCGGCCGACAGGGTCCGGCCCGGGATGGCCACGCCGGATTCCCAGCCCACATGCATGGCTTCCATGGCTTCAAGGCTGATGTAAACCGCCTGGTCGACGGGCGTGCCGGTTGGCGCGAGAATGCCGGATACCCTGAATGGCAGGTCCTTGTGATTCGAGAAGCTGGTGCGGCCACCGCCATGGGAAAGGACCAGGTCGTCGTTCAGTTTATGGTCAAGCTGCCGTGCCACGCCGGCGCCGATCACCACGTCAAACAGGTCAGAAAACCAGTCTCCGCTCGCCAGTGTCAGCGGTTGGTCGTTGCCATAGCGGAAGCGGGCCAGGAACTGCTCGTTGGTGCTGACAACCCGAAAGCCGCGGTAGCTGTCGCCCAGGGAAATAGGTATAAGCCAGTCGATGCGGCTGTCCTCAGTCATGGACTGATAGGTGGACCAGCGAATGTTGTTGGTGGCATCACCGATGTGGAACACCGTGTAAAGCAGCAGATTCAGTTGGCCACTGCGGGCCCCTACGATAAGGTCGGTGCCGCTGATGGTGCTGGTGAATGACTGTCGGATTTCTGTGCGCAGGTACTGGATGCCAAGCAGCAGGGTTACGCTCAGGGTCAGGGTCAGGCAAACGAGGGCCAGTACACGGCGCCGGTACCACAGGCTGGCGGCGGACAGGAAGATGGTGAGCTTGAGCTTGTTCATGGCGCCACCTCCAGGGCCATGCGATGATGAAAGTGCCCGGCCAGTGACTGATCATGGCTGACAAATACAACCGAGCTGTTACTGCGCTCGGCCAGCGTTAGCAGTAGTTCAAGAAAGCGGTCCCGGTTGTCGCTATCCAGCGCGGACGTGGGCTCATCTGCAAGAATGATCTCCGGAGCACCGATCAGCGCGCGGGCGGCAGCCACCCTCTGCTGCTGGCCGATCGATAGCCGGGTCACTCCCTGGTGCCAGTGGCTTTGCGGAATGCCCAGTTGTGTCAGCAGGTGTTGGGCAGCTTCGGTGGCGGAGGGTAACGCGCGCGAATGGCGCAGATTTGATAGCCGGCAAGGCAAAAGTGCATTGGCCATAGCGCTCAGATAGGGCACCAGGTTGAACTGCTGGAAGATGACGCCCATATGATCGGCGCGCAGTCGATCCCGGGTGCCGGCCTTCATGGTGGTCAGTTCCTGATTCAGCAGCTGAAGGCTGCCACGGCTGGGCGTGTGCATGCCTGCGAGCAGTCCCAACAGCGTACTTTTACCAGTACCACTGGGGCCGTGCAGGAACAGGTGTTCACCGCGTGTCAGCTGAATATCGGGGAAGGCCAGTTCCCGAGCCTGGTTTTGCCATCGGAAGTGCAGATTCCGGGTTCGGATGGCCAGAGTGTCCGGGCGGGAACTGTCCGGCGGTTGTCGTGTCTCGCTGTTCATATCCGTATCGTGCTCGCCGTTGTATGATGGCGCCGGTTGCTGATCTGGTTTTTTGGAGAATCCGTGTTGATGTTCACTGATGTTCTGTTCCGCAAGTCGCTTGCCTGCCTTGGACTGGGCTTGTTGTTATTGGTTTCCCTGGCGGTCCGTGCCGAGCCCCGGGAGATCGACTGGCTTGAGTTAATGCCTGCGGAAGATCTGGCGCTGCTCGAGACTATGCCGGAAATCGAACATGAGGGCGATGGCCCGCCCCTGTTGCCGGACGAAATCATGACCGGGCGGGTGGTTCCGGAAATGGGCAACGTCGAGGGCCGGATTCCGGGCTTCGTGGTACCGCTGAAAACCACGGAGGATATGCGCATTCTCGAGTTCTTCCTGGTGCCCTACTACGGCGCCTGCATCCATGTGCCACCACCACCCCCAAACCAGATCATCCACGTAAAATACCATGAAGGGTTTACCCTGGAGGCTCTATACGACCCTGTCTGGATCGAGGGGGAACTGGTGATTGAGCGAACCGAGAATGATCTCGGCACCTCCTCCTATTCCATAGTGGCGCAGTCGGTAGAACCTTACACCGAGTAACGGGTCAGCGGCCAACCCGGAATTGCTGGTCGCCGGCTTCCAGTCTTGTGGCGCCCTGGCCTTCAGGGCCGATCCACTGAACATCCAGGTGTTCCAGTGCCGGAAAGTGCTTCACCAGCGGTGTGGTCAGTGTCTGGTGTTCGGCAAGTCCGTCGCAGGTCAGTGATTGGGTAATCTCGATATCGCTGTGGTTGTTTGCTTGCCCGTGATCGTGATCGTGATCGTGGTCATGGTGTTCGTGCGCATGGTCACTGTGATGACGGGTCGCCTCGGGCCACGAGCTGTGAAAGCTGGCATCTTCCACGTTGCAGTTGCCATCCTCAGTGTTAATCAGAGGGGTCGACATCAGCCACTGCTCCAGATCCGCCAGTTGCTGATGCTGTTGCTCTGTGCGTGGCTCGTGCTCGAAGCCAAGCAGATTGTATGCGGGTGAGCGAACAAAGACATCGGCGGTGTTGGCGTCTATGGCTACCTGGAGTTCCGCGTGGCCATGTTGATGGGCGCTGGGGTTGTTGGCCGCGCCCGCGGTCAGCGGAGCCAGTACGGCGCTTGCCAGTGCCACGGTCATGAGAGGCATAACGTTTCTGCGCATCGGGTCATCCTGTCCATATTTGATATGTTATAACATTTTTGTCTGGTGTGAAGATAAAAGCAACCCCGTGTGCCCGGGTATTCGTGCCAGGATTTCCCCAGAATGCTAGGATACGGTATTCGTCGGGGCACCGCCCCAGCGCGTATCTGAACGTACACCACCGATTTAAGGAAACGGCAGCTTCATGTCCGAAACCGATACCTCCGCCGCCCGTGCGGCTGAATTTGAACGCTGGGCCAACGTGTTTACCGCACACAAGGCGTTCAGCCACCCCTCTGAGCTGCACGGTGTGCTCTGTGGCCGGCTGGCGGCAGGCTCCCGTATTGACGAGCCCGAGTGGCTGGCCATGGTTTGCGAACACATGGGGCTGGCTGATGAAGCGGCTGAAGAGTCGGATGACCTCGCCCCCTTTATGAACAGCGCCTACGGCAAAACGCTCAAGCAATTGCAGTCCACCGACATGAGTTTTCAGCCGTTATTGCCAGATGACGACTATGCCATCGAACAACGACTGGAAGCCCTGGTGGCCTGGGTTCGAGGATTTCTGGAAGGCATGGCGCTGGCGGCGGGCGCTTCCCTTGGCCAGGCTCCGGATGAGATCCGGGAGCTGATCGAGGATATGGTGGCCATCAGCCAGCTGTCGGAGGACGAAGAATCCGACGACGAAAGTGAACAGCAACTGCTTGAAATTACCGAGTACGTGCGCCTTGGCGCGCTGGCGGTGTTCACCGAGTTCAACGAGCCGGAGAAGCCGGCAGGCGATTCGCCCACCCTGCACTGATCAGGAGCTATCATGGCTGTGACCATTCCCGTGAAAGAGTTTGCCGAGCGCCGTCGCAAGTTGATGGACCGGATGGCCCCGGACAGCATCGCCATTCTGCCAGCGGCGCCGGAGCGGGTGCGTAACCGCGATGTGTTGCACCCGTTTCGTCAGGACAGCGATTTTCAGTATCTGACCGGCTTCGGCGAGCCCGAAGCGGTGTTGGCCCTGATTCCAGGCCGCGAGCACGGTGAGGCGGTGCTGTTCTGCAAGGAGCGGAACCCGGAGAAAGAGCTCTGGGATGGCTTTCTGGTGGGCCCTGAGGGCGCCATCGAACTTTACGGCTTCGACGATGCTTTCCCCATTGCAGATATCGACGATATTCTGCCCGGCATGATTGAAGGCCGCAGCCGGGTCTACTATCCGCTGGGCAAGGATCCGGCATTCGATAACCGGGTGATGGACTGGCTCAAGGTGATTCGCAGCAAGGTTCGTTCCGGAGCGCACCCCCCTGGGGAACTGGTGGCGCTGGAGCACCTGCTGCATGATATGCGGCTGTACAAGAGTGCTGCCGAAATCAAGGTGATGGCAAAGGCCGGCCAGATCAGTGCCGAGGCCCACTGCCGGGCCATGAAGCGGGCTCGTCAGGGCGGGTATGAGTACAATCTTGAAGCTGAACTGATTCATACCTTTATGGAGCATGGTGCGCGCTCTACCGCTTATCCCTCCATCGTAGGTGGTGGTGCCAACGGCTGCATCCTGCACTACATCGAAAATGCGGCACCGCTGAAAGACGGCGACCTGGTACTGATAGACGCGGGTTGTGAGCTGGAATGCTACGCCTCGGACATCACCCGCACCTTCCCGGTCAGTGGCAAGTTCAGCCCGGAACAGAAGGCGCTTTACGAAGTGGTGTTGGCGGCCCAGTACGCGGCGATCGATGCGGTGAAGCCGGACAATCACTGGAACCAGCCCCATGAAGCGGCTCTGAGGGTGCTGACCCAGGGCCTGATCGATCTGGGCCTGCTCGCAGGCACGCTGGACGATGCTCTGGCCAACGAATCCTACAAACCTTTCTTTATGCACCGCACAGGCCACTGGCTGGGGCTGGATGTCCATGACGTTGGCGATTACAAAGTCGGCGATGCCTGGCGGGTACTGGAACCGGGGATGGCGTTGACCGTTGAGCCAGGGCTGTATATTGCGCCCGACAATACCGACGTAGAGCCGCGCTGGCGGGGTATTGGCATCCGTATTGAAGACGATGTGGTGGTCACCAAAGAGGGTTGCCGAAACCTGACCGAAGGCGTGCCGAAGACCATTGCCGATATTGAAGCTCTGATGGCGGACTGATTCAGTGAATACCGAGCGCGTGGATACTGACCTGATCATTGCCGGTGGCGGCCTGGCCGGGGCAACTCTGGCCCTGGCCCTGGCGCGGCTGGTGCCGGAACTGAAGGTAACGGTAGTTGAGGCGTTTCCGCTGTCACCAGAGGCGTTGCCGGAGGATTACCAGCCCAGCTATGACAGCCGGTCGACGGCACTGGCCTGGGGCTCCCGCCTGATCTTTGATCAGTTGGGGCTGTGGCGGCAGTTGTCTGAGCACGCCACCCCGATCCGCCACATTCATGTCTCTGACCGGGGTCGTTTTGGCGCTACCCGTCTGCATGCCAACGAACACGGTCAGGATGCCCTGGGTTATGTGGCAGACAACCGCTGGATGGGCCTGTGTCTGATGCGGGCTTTGCTGGACACCAGGGTAAGTTGGCAGGCGCCGGCTCAGGTGGAAGGCATGAAGCCCGTGGCTGGCGGTGTCCGGGTGGCCATCCGAAAGGATGGTGCACAGAAGGAACTGACCGCGCGTTGTCTGGTGATCGCCGATGGCGGGCGTTCCGGGCTGCGGGAGAAGCTGGGCTTTGTAACCCGCACCGAAGCCTATGGTCAGAACGCGCTGATAGCCAATGTCTCCACCAGCGACAGCCATCAGTTTACGGCTTATGAACGTTTTACTGAGGCCGGTCCCATGGCTTTGCTGCCCCATGGTTCCCCGAAGCGGCCGGGGCATCAATCGGCCCTGGTCTGGACCCTGGAAAACGAGGCTCTGGACGAGATCCTGTCACTGTCGGATGAACAGAAATGCCAGAAACTGCAGGAACGGTTCGGTTGGCGCCTTGGGCGTTTTACCCACATTGGCCAGTGCCATCATTATCCCCTGAACCTGACTACGGTAGATGAACCCGCCCGCCCGGGGGTTGTGCTGGTTGGTAATGCCGCTCATGCCCTGCACCCGGTGGCTGGCCAGGGCTTTAACCTGGCACTCAGAGGATTGATGACCCTGGTGGAACAGTTTCGTCGGGCGGTTGATGAAGGGATTTCTATTGGTGAACTTTCGGTACTGGGGCGTTACCAACAACTGCATCGGCAGGACTGGCAGCAGACGGTGCAGTTCTCCGATTCCCTGATCCGGATATTTGGGCAGCCGCTGGCGCCCGTTGCCGCCGCCCGGGATGCAGGGCTGGTGGGGCTGGATCTGTTGCCGGGGGCCAAACGCTGGTTCGCTCGCAAAGCCATGGGCACCGGTGGGCGCAAGCCGCTGGTAGGTTCCGGAGTGTCATCTTTCGAGGCGGAAAAACATGACAGGTGAGTCGGTGGGTGCGGCGTGTTTTGACATTCTGGTGGTTGGTGGCGGAATGGTCGGCTCGGCCCTGGCTCTGGGGTTGTCGCGGCAAGGCTGGAATACCGGGCTGGTGGAAGGAGCCCGGGTTCAGGATCTGTTGGCCCCGGGAGCGACCGCCAGCCATACCGATGACTTCGAGCCCCGGGTCAGCGCCATCTCCCTGGCCAGTGAGCAGCTGCTGGAGCGTCTAGGGGCCTGGCGCCATGTCCAGGCCGGCAGGCATTGCGGCTATCGTGGCATGACGGTCTGGGATGCCGACGGCACCGGTCGAATTCACTTCGATGCGGCTGAACTTCATGCTGATACCCTGGGTACCATTGTTGAGAACCGGTCGATTGTCCGCGCTTTGTTTACCGAGCTGGCGGACAGTAACGTTACGGTGATTGATGGTGTGCGTGTGCAGGGCTGGAGTGCCGGAGCCGGAATCCAGTTGGACGATGGCCGAATGCAGTCCGCCAAACTGGTGGTCGGGGCCGATGGTGCCCAGTCGCGGCTGCGCCAGTGGTCGGGACTGGCTACCCGGGAATGGGATTACGATCAGCAAGCGATTGTGTGCACCGTCCGTACCCGGCAGCCGCACCAGTACACTGCGTGGCAGCGTTTTTCGCCCACCGGGCCGCTGGCGTTTTTGCCGTTGTTGACGGAGTCTGGAGACGAGCACTATTGCTCTATCGTCTGGTCACAGGATACGGCCGAAGCCCGCCGCCTGATGGCGTTGGAGACCGAGCAATTCCGGTTGGAGCTGGAGCGGGCGATTGAGCAGCAGCTCGGGGTTATCGAATCCGTTTCGCGCCGCTTTGCGTTTCCGCTGCGTCAGCGTCATGCCAAGGAGTATGTTGCCGACGGCCTGGCACTGGTGGGCGATGCTGCCCACACCATTCACCCGCTTGCCGGCCAGGGTGCAAACCTCGGCTATGGCGATGTGTCGGCCCTCCTGGCCGAGCTGGGACGGGCCAAAGAACTGGCACTTTCGCCGGCAGACCAGACCGTATTGGCTCGTTATCAGCGCCGCCGTAAAGGCGAGAACCTGGCGATGATGGCGGCCATGGAGGGCTTCAAGCAGTTGTTTGCCCGGGATGAGCTGGCCATCCGGTGGTTGCGCAATACCGGTATGCGCTGGCTGGACAACCTGGCGCCGCTGAAGAACCGCATTGCCGCCGAGGCTATGGGTATAAAACGCTAACGGTTGTCCATTCTGAGTCGCCGGAACTGTTTTCCGGCGGCCTGTTTTCGTAAACTCCTCGCCTTCGTGTTCAATTTGCAAAGGAACTGTCTATGGCCGGCTCCAGCCTGCTCGTATTACTTGATGACATTGCTGCCGTACTGGATGACGTGGCGGTGATGACCAAAGCTGCTACCAAGAAAACCGCCGGTGTGCTGGGCGATGACCTGGCGTTGAATGCGCAGCAGGTCACCGGTGTTCGACCTGCCCGGGAAATCCCGGTGGTGTGGGCGGTCGCCAAGGGTTCGCTTATTAACAAGGCCATTCTGGTGCCGGCGGCACTGGCCATCAGCTTTTTTGTACCCTGGCTCATTACCCCGCTGTTGATGCTCGGTGGTGCCTTCCTGTGCTTTGAGGGGGCCGAGAAGCTGGTTCACAAGTTCCTGCACAAAGAGCAGGAAGAAAAGCACCGGCAAGAGCTGCGGGACGCTCTGAAAAAGCCGGAGGTGGACCTTAAAGCGGTTGAGAAAGACAAGATCAAGGGCGCTGTCAGGACCGACTTTATTCTCTCCGCCGAAATCATCGCCATCACGTTAGGAACCGTGGCCGACAAGAGCTTCGGAATGCAGTTTGCGGTGCTGACCGTCGTGGCGTTGATGGTGACCGTCGGTGTGTATGGGCTGGTGGCGGGTATTGTGAAGCTGGACGACGCCGGCCTTTACCTGAGCCAGAAAGCCGGTGCCTTCGCCCAGAAGCTGGGGCAGGGCATTCTGTGGCTGGCGCCCTGGATGATGAAAGCCCTGTCGGTACTGGGCACCATTGCAATGTTCCTGGTGGGCGGAGGTATTCTGACCCATGGTATACCGGCGGTGTACGGGGCCATTCACCATGTGGCCGGAATGATTTCTTCAGTGCCGGAAGTGCTGGTCACCACGGTCGGGGATGGCCTGTTTGGCCTGCTGGCCGGTGCTATTCTGGTTCTTGTTATTACGCCCGTTGCGAAGCTTTGGGAGCGCCGGGTGGCGTAATCCGTGGCGGGGCCGGCCCGTTCACAGGCAGGCGTCAAACAGCCGGCTGATCAGCACTGGCACAGCGGTTTCAACCCGAAGAATTCTCGGGCCCAGATGCACGCTCCGGCAGCCGGCCTCCTCCAGCTTTCCGACTTCGTAATCGGTAAAGCCCCCTTCCGGACCAATGCACAGGGCAGCCGGCTCATTGAGGTGGGTGGGGCAGGGGGCCGCCATGCCCGGATGCGCCACCAGTGCCTGTTTGCCACCTAGCAGTGTCGGTAGTTCATCCTCCACAAAGGGTTTGAACAGCTTGCGGATATGGACCTGAGGCATCAACGTGTCTTTGGCCTGTTCAAGGCCGAGGGCCAGGTTCTCTCTCAGATGATCCTCGGTGAGCCAGGGCGTTTGCCAGAAACTCTTTTCCACCTTGTAGCTGTTAATCAGCCAGAGATCCTTCACACCCAGAGAAGCGCAGGTCTGCAGTACCCGTCGGAACATCTTGGGCCGGGGCATAGCCAGTATCAGCGTGAGCGGTAAGGGGGCAGGGGGTTGCTGATTCAGGGTTACCAGCAATTCGGCCTCGGTCTCTGTCATTGACAGCACTTCACCATGGCCCATCAGGCCGTTTACCCGGCCAGCCGGTATGCGATGGCCGGTGCCGGCTTTGAGCACCGTTTTCAGGTGCTCCAGCCGACGGCCGCGGAGACGCACCCGGTCCGGGGCGACGAAGTCTTCCTCAAACAGCAGGGCCAGATTCATCAGGCTTCGGGCTCTTCTCCGTCGGCCTCTTCCCGTTCCCGGTAGGCGAGGCGACCAAATATGATGCCGAACTCGAACAGAATCCACATGGGCACGGCCAGGAGCGTCTGGGAGATGATGTCTGGTGGGGTCAGCAGCATGCCGATGATGAAACAGGCCACGACCACATAGGGGCGCTTGGCGGCCAGGTCTTGCGGAGTAGTGGCGCCGGTCAGAATCAGTAGTACCGTCGCAATGGGGATTTCAAACGCAATGCCGAAGGCAAAGAACATCTTGAGCACGAAGTTCAGATAACTGCTGATATCAGGCAGTTCGACAATGCCCTCCGGACCGATGGCGGTAAAGAAACCAAACACTAGCGGAAAGACCACGAAATAGGCGAAAGCCGCGCCAGCGTAGAACAACAGCACGGAAGTAAACAACAGCGGGAAGGCCAGGCGCTTTTCATGGGCATAGAGCCCGGGCGCCACAAAACTCCAGAGCTGGTAGAGAATGATCGGAATGGCGACAAATACCGCCAGAACCAGTGCCAGCTTCAGGGGCGCAAAGAACGGCGAGGTGATGTCGGTGGCGATCATGGTCTGGCCGACCGGCAAAAGTTCGCGCAACGGCTGGGACAGCAGAAGATAGAGTTCGTTGGCAAACGGATAGATGACGGCGAAACAGATAATCACCGCCAGCACCATTTTCAGTAGCCGGTTGCGGAGCTCGAGCAAATGCTCGATCAGGGGCATTTCCTGCTGTTCAGACGACGTCTGCTGGCCGTTTTGGGTGGCACTCATGAATGCTTGTCCGAAGGGCTGGTCGGTGAGGATTCACTGGGTTGATCGCTGGCCGGCGCCTCGTCCCTGACGGGTTCATGCGGAGGTTCGGGCTGTTCGCCCGCCTCCGGAGAGGGGGGCGTGACCCGCCGGGTTGCCGGCGCCGGCCTGGGCTTGCGGGTCTGATCGTCCGGCAGGATCATGTGCTCGTACTTTTTCGCCTCATCCAGGGCGCCGCGCACGGTCTTCTCCACATCGTCCAGGCCCACATCACCGGCCTTGCGCAGCTCCTCCCGGAGTTCTTCGGCCTTCAACTGCCGGTCCAGTTCACTGGTGAACTGGCTGACCATGCGCCGGGCGCCACCGATCCAGCGGCCAGCCGCCCGCGCCGCCGTCGGCAAACGCTCCGGGCCGAGCACGAGCAATGCAATCACGCCGCAGATCAGCAGCTCTAGAAAGCCGATGTCGAACATTCAGGGGGTGCTCAGCCTTGCTTTTCTTTGGGCTTGTCTTCCGCCTGGGCTTGTTGCTCGGCGTTCTGTTTTTCCAGCGGTTGCTGTTCGGCGTTCTTCTCTTCCTCGTCGTTCATGGATTTCTTGAATCCACGGATGGCGCCGCCGAGATCGCTGCCGATGTTCCGGAGTTTCTTGGTTCCGAATAACAGGATGACGATGCCAAGTACGATAAGAAGTTGCCAGATGCTGATACCCATGAGGGTTCCTCGTTCAAATGTTGCTGTTGCATGACATTGTACGCCAACCGCTACCCCTTGCGGAAATACCCCTTGGGGGTACTCCTTTACGGATTCCGGGAGGCTTTTTCTTCCAGGCCTGACAGGTCGAAGCGGCTGGCCAGTTCATCCAGAACATCCTTCGGGCCCAGGCCTAACCGTGACAGCATCACCAGGCTGTGAAACCAGAGGTCGGCCGTCTCGTACACCAAGTCCCGGGTTTCGCCGGAATGCTCTGCATCCTTGGCGGCCAGCAGCGTCTCGGTGCACTCTTCGCCCACCTTCTCCAGAATCTTGTTCAACCCCTTGGCATGCAGGCTGGCGACGTAGGATGTGTCGGGATCCGCCTCTTTGCGGGCTTCCAGTACCTGTGCCAGTCGTTCCAGTACATCACTCACGGTGTCTGCTCCTCAGTTGCTGCCGTAGATGGTGTTCGGGTCTTTGAGAACCGGATCGGTGCTCACCCACTGACCATCTTTCAGGGTTCGGTAAAAACAGCTTCGCCGGCCAGTATGGCAGGCAATGCCGCCTTTTTGTTCCACTTTCAGCAGCACCACATCGGCATCGCAATCGAGCCTGATATCCCGGAGCACCTGCTGGTGCCCGGAGCTCTCGCCCTTGCGCCAGAGTTTGCCACGGGAACGGGACCAGTACACCGCCTGTCCTTCCTCAACCGTGAGCCGGAGAGCTTCCCGGTTCATCCAGGCCATCATCAGGATATCGCCATTATTGGCATCCTGGGCAATGGCCGGCACCAGGCCGTCTTCTGTCCATTGGATCTCGTCGAGCCAGTCAGGCTGTACGACGTTAGCGGGAGAATCTTGCATTTTTATGAATCCTGAATCTTTGATGGTTCAGCGACTGCCCCGGAGCATGACGCCTGCCGCTCCGGCAAGCAAGACCCAGCTCCAGACCGGCAGATCGGCCAGCCACTGCCCGGCGTGGGGCTGGCTGCCCGCCAGGGCCGCGCCTGCCAGAACCAGGGCGATGAAGCCCCGGCGCCAACGGCGTTCGCTGCGCATTTGCTGCTCTTTAATCAGCGCCAGGGTTGCCCGGTTTTGCGCTTCGGTGGGGCCGCTGGAGCGTATCTGTAGTAGTGCGTCGTGAACCAACTGGGGCATCTCTGGCGATTGCTCGAGCCATGATGGGAGGTGGTTCTGCAGAGACTTAATCAGGCCGGACGGACCGATGCGTTTACGCATCCAGTCTTCCAGAAACGGCTGGGCGGTACTCCACAGATCCAGGTCCGGATAGAGCTGGCGGCCAAGGCCTTCGACATTGAGCAGGGTTTTCTGTAACAGCACCAGTTGGGGCTGCACTTCCATGTTGAAGCGCCGAGCGGTCTGGAACAGGCGTAACAGGAAGTGACCAAAGGAAATATCCTTCAGGGGGCGCTCGAAGATGGGTTCGCACACTGTCCGAATGGCGGCCTCAAACTCGTTGACGCGGGTTTCCGGCGGCACCCAGCCAGACTGGATGTGCAGTTGCGCTACCTGGCGGTAATCCCGGCGGAAAAAGGCCAAAAGGTTACGGGCGAGATAGCTCTGGTCGTCGGGGGCCAGAGTGCCGACGATACCGAAGTCGATGGCAATGTACTTCGGGTCGGCGGGATTGCTGATATCGACAAAGATATTGCCCGGATGCATGTCAGCATGGAAAAAACTGTCACGGAATACCTGGGTAAAGAAGATCTCCACCCCTTTTTCCGCCAGTACCTTCATGTTGACGCCCGCCTTTTCAAGGGCGGCTACATCGGCAATAGGAATGCCGTGAATGCGTTCCATCACCAGCACCGATTTGCGGGTGTAGTCCCAGTCGATAAAGGGTATGTAGATCAACGGGGAGTTCTCGAAATTCCGGCGCAACTGGCTGGCGTTGGCGGCTTCCCGTTGCAGATCCAGTTCGTCGTGGATGGTGGAGTCATAGTCTGCCACCACTTCCACGGGGTGCAGGCGCTTACCCTCAGACCAGTACTTTTCGAGCAGGCCGGCCATCAGGTACATCAGGCCCAGATCCTGGCGGATGACTTTTTCGATGCCGGGGCGCAAAACCTTGACCACCACCTTCTGGCCGTTGGGTAGGGTTGCGGCGTGCACTTGAGCCACCGACGCCGAGGCCATGGGGTCTGGACTGAACTCGGCAAACAGTTCCGAGACGGGCGCACCCAACGATTTCTCGATAATGCCTCGGGCCTGTTCACTGGGGAACGGTGGAACCCGATCCTGTAGCTGTTTCAGGGATTCGGCCATGTCATCCGGTAACAGGTCCCGGCGGGTGGAGAGAATCTGGCCGAATTTGACGAAAACCGGGCCCAGCTCTTCCAGGGCCAGGCGCAGGCGGTCACCCCGGCTCAGTTTGGGCTGCGGGAACAGGTGCCAGGGTGCCAGCAGAAAAAAGATTTTCAGCGGTGTAGGCAGTTCAGACAAGGGCAGAAACGTGTCCAGCCGGTAGCGGCAGAATACCCAGGCAATTCGGAACAGGCGTTGCAGGCGGGTCACAGGGTCTCCGTATTGTTATCACTACCGGGTGCTTGCAGTTGCTTCAGCCGAGCCTCCAGGCGTTCGGTGCGCAGGCTCAGCTCATCGATATCCTGAAATGTGGCCTCCAGCTCCCGCCGGCCGGGCAGAGTGCGGCTCTCTTCGTGGACATATTCCTCCACATTGGCGTTCATGGTGCTGAAAGCCTGGCGGCTCCATTTGACCGCCTGGCGGATGCGTTTGCCGATGAAATGGGCCGGCACATCGCCCAGGTGGTTTGCCATGGCCGCTTCCCAATCCGGTTGCAGCTGGTTCAGAGCGCGCTGCAGCTGGTGGGCCAGGGCCGTGTCGCCCTCCACCGTCAGGCGTTCGTCGGCAAATACCCGGTCATCGCCCAGTGCCAGGGCGGCAAAGGCAACCGGTCGCCCGGTGATGATTAACACCGGTTGCGGATCGGGCTGGCTGCGAACCTGTACCCGTTCGCCAACGCGATTCAGGGTCCAGTGCATGGTGACCGGGGCCGTAATGGTGAACTGAACCGGCCCGCCCAAGGCGCCCAGCAAGGCGCGCTGGCCCGCCGGGTCCAGTGTCAGTGCCCGGTTCAGGGCGCCTTCAATAATGGCGCCTGTGGCAGACAGCAGGGTCGGCCCGGGAAACATCAGGGCTTGATTCCCACGTGCAGGGCCACGATGCCGCCGGTCATGTTGTAGTACTTGCAGTTAACCAGGCCGGCAGTTTCCATCATGCCCTTCAGGGTTTCCTGATCCGGATGCATGCGGATGGACTCGGCCAGGTACTTATAGCTCTCGCTGTCCCCGGCAATCAGCTGGCCCATCAGGGGCAGGGCGGTGAAGGAGTAGGTGTCGTAGGCCTTGCTCAGCAGCGGGTTGGTGGGTTTTGAGAATTCCAGCACCATCAGCTTGCCGCCCGGTTTAAGCACCCGGGCCATATCCCGCAGGGCCTGATCCTTGTCGGTCACATTGCGCAGGCCGAAAGCAATAGACACCACCTGGAAACTGTTGTCCGGGAACGGCAGGTGTTCGGCATCGGCCTGCACGTATTCGATGTTGCCGGCGTAGCCCCGGTCGGTCAGGCGGCTGCGACCCACCTGCAGCATGGAGGCGTTGATATCGGCCAGCACCACTTTGCCGGACGGGCCCACCAGATCGGAAAACTTCATGGTCAGGTCGCCGGTACCGCCGGCAATGTCCAACACCTGATGGCCCGGGCGTACGCCGCTCAATTCAATAGTAAAGCGCTTCCACAGGCGATGAATGCCCATGGACATCAGGTCGTTCATGAGGTCGTACTTGCCGGCGACACTGTGGAAAACCTGGGCCACCTGACCGGCCTTCTGGCTTTTCGGCACGTTGCGAAAGCCGAAGTGGGTAACGTCGTCCTGGCCGTTGCCTTGGGTGCCCGGTGCTTGCTGCTCGCTCATGGAAGTTGGTCCTGTCAGAATCTAAGCCCTGTATTCTAACCTTTGAGGGGTTGGCTACAAGTTTATTGCCGGCTTACACTGTAAAACCGTTTCCAAATCACTGAGAAAACTGATTCATGTCTGTTATCGATATCCATCGCGCCCATTCCCTGGACAAGGAGCACGCCCGCGAGGCGGCCGAAACCCTGGCCAAGGATTTGTCCAAACAATTCGATGTCAATTACCAGTGGGAAGGCGATCTGCTGAAGTTCAAACGCAGCGGTGTCAAAGGGCAGCTGGATATTTCCGAGAACGACCTGCATATCCGGCTGGAGCTGGGGTTGATGCTTCGGCCCTTCAAATCCCGCATTGAGCAGGAGATTCACTCTCAGCTGGACCAGATCATCCAGGCCTGAATCCCGCTACAGGTCATCCGGCAGGGAGAAAGGGGTCGGGTGGCCCGACAGAATGTTGTCCATCACTCGTTGTTCCCGGCTGAGCAGGCGATCAATCAGCCGATCGACCCGATTCATTTTCCGAAAGGCGCTGTAGCCCCGGTGCAGAAAGCTGTGCAGATCACCCAGGTCGGCCATCTCGGCCGGACCGCGGGTCATGGACAGTAGCCAACCGAGAGTGCGGTTGCGAACGTAGCGATCCAGTTCCTGTCCGGTTTCCGCTACCAGAGCCAGTTGTCGCTCGCGAATTGCAAGCTGTTTGCTGGCACGATAAGCCTCGCAGTAACGCTCATCATCAAGACCTGTTGCCGAAAAGCCCTGCTGCGCAAGTATCTCTGCCAGCTCAAGATCGAGGCTCTGGGTAATCAGGTTGAGCTCGACCAGGCCGGCAAAGGTGGCCAGCAGGTGGTCGGGAAGCCATTTCACCATTTTCGGGAACACCCGGTCGATGTTGTCATCACGGCGGGTCATGCCGGCAGGGGCGTAGAGGTCGGTCAGCAGAAATTCCAGGCCGGTGTGGTAGCCCGGGTGACGGTATAAATCCTGGTGCGTGTTTTTCAGCCGCTCTGCCTGCCAGTCTGCCACCTGGTGGGCCTCGTCCCGCAGGGGGTGCCCGGCCTTGTGTTGGCGGAAATCGTGGTATTCCAGCAGCAGGCGTTTCAGGCGGTGGGCGTTCTCCGTGTGCACATCCGTGGCAACCAGCCGCTCACGATACATTAAAGGCTCCAATCAACCGGGCAGAAAAGCGCCAGTTTAACGAAGCCTTGGGTGTGACGCACCTGCCCGTTTGCGTTGAATTCAGCCTTGGGCCGCAGCCTCGAGGGTTTCCAGGCCTGGCACCCATTCCTTGCTGTCCAGCGTGATGAAGTGGCTGGGGGCTTCGGTTTCGACAATGCGCATGGTGGTGGGGCTGGTGCGAGCGCTGGCCAGCATGGCCTGGCGATCCAGTATTCGGTCGGTGGCCGGTATCAGGAAAGTCCCATGGCGCACATGGCGATACACCGAGGTGTCGGTACGCGCCATCCACTCCATGATGTTCTCGATGTTGCGAACAATGGTCAGGTGGTCTTTGGTGGCGTAGAACAGTTTGCTCAACAATTGGCGTTTGCGCGGATTCATCTTGCCAAAGAAGGTCTGACCATAGGCCGACTGGGGGGCGCTGTTGATCAGACGAATCAACCAGGGCCACATGCCATGGCTGACCGGCTCCAGCAATGTGGTTACCAGCGCATGCAGTTTGCCCTGGGGTAAAACCGGCGCTTCTAGTACCACTTCCACGTTTTCGTAAAGCTCCGGCCACTGCCGGATGGCCTCCAGAATAACCGCACCACCCCGGGAGTGGCCATGGATCCGGATATTCTCGGTGCTGGGCAGGTTCTGCAACGACTGATTCAGGATACAGGCATCGTATTCGATGGTGCCTTCCAGGTGCTTGATGGGCACTTCCCAGGCCGGATTCTCAGGTGTCACACCGTTCACCGGGATGTGATAGTTGCTGCAGGTGAGCAGAATCAGTTCTGTGGTGGGGCCATCGTAGGCCTGGGTGAAGTAACAGTGATTTTCTAGAAAACCATGTACGCCAATCACGGTGTGCGCTGCTGTGCCACTGTGATTTCGAACAGACACCGCACCCCGGCCCACGCGGTAAACCCGGCCGGAAAACATTTCGGAATAGGCGCTTTCGATCGGTTTGATCAGCTTGCGAACATGACTGGCTTTCATGATTCTTCTCCCTCCGGCCGCTTTTCGTTGTGTTATTGGTTTTGCTGAGCCGGTATGACATTTGTACCGTGAATGCCGAACGGGTTTAGTGGCGCCAGAGCCTTCAAAAATGGTGTGTTGGGGCCAATTGGCCGATCCGGGACACGGTTTTATAACCATGGCACTGTGCCATATAACCAGTATAGGACCGAACAGTTACTCACGTGTAATTTTTTGTAACTGCGTGCGGGGCGTCCGAGGATGGAGCCGCTATCCGGACTCTGGCACAATGCCGGATTGGTTTTCTTTCATACAGGCACGCTATTGATCGGGGATAATCGGGTTTGAGCCAGGAGCAATCGCATCTCATGCTGCCTTCGGATTCAGCCTGGCTGGCTCTGGAACGGCCCGAAAACCCGATGACCATCACCATCATGCTGAGGGTCGACGGGCTGACGCCGACCCGTTTCCGGGAGTTTCTGGAGGTATACTGGCTGGCCTGGGAGCGGTTCCGTTGTCGCCCGGTATGGCGTGCCCCCGCCTGGTATTGGGAAAAAGACCTGACCTTCTCCGCGCCCCAGCATCTTGACGTGGCGCTGGACCGGTTCGAGCCGGAACAGTTGCAGGACTGGGTCTCGGAGCGCCTGAACGAGCCCTTACCGCTGTATCGTCCACGCTGGAAATTCTGGTTGGCCCCCAACGCCAGGGGCGGTGCGGCATTGTTGCTTCGTCTGCACCATTGTTATGCCGACGGTCTGTCATTATTGGGCATATTTGATCATCTGTGTCCGCCTTCACCGCGTCAGTATCCCGCTATCTATGGTGCACCAGAGGAGCCGCGTGCCGGCCGCTGGATGAACGCAGCGCAGACCTGGCTGGAAGGCCGGATTACAGAACTGATGCCAGTGCCCGGGCCCCGGGAAGCCCCCGGAGCTACTCAGAAGCAGGGCGAGAGCGGAGTTCTGGGCAAGGGGGTTCGGCTTGTACACGAACTCAGTGAGTTTCTGGCGACACCGGAGGACTCTCCGTCTGACCTTAAGCGTCCATTGCTGGGGCGGCGCCTTTGTCGGTGGTCGACGCCGGTTCCTCTGGTCCGCTTCCGGGAGATCGCCAGGCTTACCAGCACCACCATCAATGATGTCTTGCTTGCCTGCGTGGCCGCTGCGGTCAGACCGCGCCTTGGCCTGTGCGAAGAGGCCCTCGACGAAGCGGTGATGCATGCGGCTGTGCCTGTGGATATCCGGGCGCGTTTACCGGAAGGCATTCGGCCGGGCGCGCTGGAACCGGGTAATTGTTTCGGCACGGTGTTTGTTCCCCTGCCTGTCGATGGTGAAAGTGCTCTGGAACGATTGTTCCGGATCAAGCATGAAACCCGGAAGCTGAAAAGAAGCTGGCAACCGGGCCTCGCGTGGGGGCTGACCGCCTCGGCTGCGCTTCTGCCCGAGCCCGGACGTCGTCCTCTGGCCGATCTGTTTTTCAGGAAGGCTTCGGCCGTGGTCTCGAACGTTCCCGGCACGCCAGAGCGTCGTTACCTCGCTGGTTGCGCCATCACGGAACAGATGTTCTGGGTACCCCAGGCGGGCGATATTGGCCTGGGCGTAAGCATCGTCAGCTATGCTGGCCAGGTGCAATTCGGTGTAGTCGCGGATGAAGCCCTCATGGCCGATCCCGCAGATTTCCTCCATGACTGCCTGCAGGAACTCGGACATTTCCCGAGCCAGTCTTAGTCCTAAAGTCCGATCTCTGATGCCTCCTAAATGAGCAGGGAATCTGCTCTCACGACCAATACTCCCCTTCCGGTCATTCACTGACCATGAACCTCAGGCGCCTTATCGCGCCATGGAGCCGGTGCTGATGCCGGCTCTTTCATCCCAGATTTCGAACAATAAACCGGGGGAAGTATGAACAACAACAAACTGAAACAGTCGGGGTTGGCCATTGCCGTGGCCGCGATGATGGGGGCCAGCGCCAGTGCCCAGGCAGCGGTTGAAGTATACAGTCAGGACGGAACCAGTTTTTCGGTGGATGGCTACTTCAACGCGTTTTACGTGAACCGTGACGACAGCGTCAACGATGTTCGCAATTCTGACGTCAAGATGGGTTTCCTGCCTAACACCATCGGATTCAACTTCAGCAAGGACATGGGCGAACTTACGCTGGGTGGTCGTTCTTCATTCTGGACCACCATCAACGACAGCCTCCAGTCGCCTACGGATACCAGCATTGATGTCCGACAGCTGTATGCCACAGTGGACGGAAGCTTTGGCCAGGTGCTGATCGGGAAAGATTTCGGGTTGTATGCCCGATCCAACATCTTCCTGGACGAGTTGCTGATGGGCTTTGGATCACCGGGTGCGGCCACCGGGGTCTCTTTTGGCAACATCCGCACAGGGTATCCGTACCCGAATCCCTCTGCGCAGATTACCTATCGCTCGCCAGATATGTCAGGCCTGAACGTGGCTGTGGGTATTTTCGAGCCGGCCAATACAACGCCCGGCGCTGAGTCCGAGCAATCCGCTCCGCGGCTTGAAGCAGAGTTGACCTACGCGACGGAGCTGCAGGGCGTCTCGCTGACAGGCTGGCTCAATGGGCGTCATCAAAGCTCAGAGAATGCCACCACAGAGATCGACAGTCAGGGTATTGGCTACGGGGTCAAGGCCTCGGTGGCCGGTCTTTCCCTGACCGCCTCCGGCTTTACTTCCGAGGGAGATGTTCCGGTTCTGATCACCGATGCGGCCCTCGCCTCAGAAGAGGATGCGGATGGTTATCTGATTCAGGGTTCCTACACCCTTGGGGCAAACCGGTTCGTGTTGTCGTACGGGGAAACGGACTCTGACCAGGGAGACTTCGAAACCGAGAACACCTCCGTTGCCGTGTTTCATGATGTGAACAGCAACTTCAAACTCGTTGCGGAATACAACATGTTTGAGCAGGACGTGAAATCTTCGGGCGCTGAAGCGGCAGACACAGACACCCTCGCCATTGGCGCGATTGTCATGTTCTGATCCCACCCCGATACCACGGCAGGACCAAGGTGCTTTCCGGTCCTGCAGTGGCTGTCTCAGACTAAAGTGCCGGTTTCTTGCGGCAAAAATCGCGCATCATCGCTGGCCATTGATTCGGGAGTTTTATAATCAATGAGTTACGCCGAATTCGGAACACCGATAAAGAGCACCGAAGTCGAATTTTCCTCTACCAGCATCGGCGTAGAATCGGCAGGGATGTCGAAGCTTCCGAGAGCTGTTTCCATGAATCCAGATGCATCCGCAGTAGCGGTCCGGGTTGCCAGTGCCACCGTCCGAGACCCGGAACTGGCCGCGGCCGAACTCGCCCGGCAATTGCAGCATGAGCATCTGGGTTGTGTTCTGTTCTTCTGTTCTGTGGAATTCGATCTGGAAAAACTGGGGCCAGCGCTGCAGGCTGCCTTTCCGCAAACCCGGATTTACGGCTGTACCTCGGCCGGGGAGATTACCGAACAGGGATACGGACGCGGGTGCATCAGTGCTTTGGGGTTCGATGCCCGTTTTTTCGCGATTGACTGCGCCCTGATCAGTGAGCTGGAGCGTTTCACTTTGCAGGATGCCCAGCAGGTGATCGACGGTTTGCTGTCTACCTGTCGGGAGGCCCGGCTTGCGCCGGTAAAAGGCAACACCTTCGCGATAACGATGCTGGATGGTCTTTCAAGCCGGGAGGAGTTGGTGCTGGCTACCCTGAATGCCGCGTTGGGTACCATTCCTCAGTTTGGCGGCTCTGCCGGGGACGATGAGCGCCTGGCTGATACCCATGTATTCTTTGATGGCCGCTTCCACAGCGCTGCGGCCACCGTGATGCTGGTCAATACGCCTCTTGATTTCCGGGTGTTCTCAACACATCACATGCAGGCTCAGGATGAAAAGCTGGTGGTGACGATGGCCTGTCCCGAAAGCCGCACCGTTTATGAGCTGAATGCTGAGCCCGCCGCCGAAGTTTATGCCCGGACGGTGGGTGTGCCGCTGGCAGAGCTGGATCGAGGTGTGTTTGCCCTTCATCCTCTCGGCGTTCGGGTCGGGGGTAACCATTTTGTCCGCTCCATCCAGAGGGTAAACCCTGATGGCAGCCTCACCTTCTACTGCGCAGTTGAAACCGGCATTGTGATGGTGGCGATGAATCCCGGGTCGTTATTGGAGAGCGTTCGGACTCAGATTGAAGCGTCTGAGCGAGTGGTGGGTAAACCCCTGGTCACTCTGGCCTGCGACTGCTTCCTGCGGAGACTGGAGGCCGAGCTGACCGGGCAACTGGATGCGGTTTCCGAATTCCTGACCGAGCACCGGGTGGTGGGCTTTAACACCTACGGTGAGCAGTTCAATGGCATGCACATCAATCAGACCTTCACGGGGGTGGTCATTGGCCAGCCTGAATGCAGTATCGAGTGACTCCACTCTGCACTCATCGTCCGAGAAAGACGCCAGAATTGCACAACTGGAGGATGAGAATCGTCGGCTCCGAAGCATTCGCGACGCATTGATTGACCGCGTGGAGTCCGGTGCCAGCCACAAGCCAGCACCCTACGCAGCGTTTGAGCACTCGGTTATTCTCGCCGAGCAGGTCCGTGAACGGACCGAGGCGCTGAATCTCGCCATGGAAGAGCTCAAGGTCAGCAACAAGGCGTTGAACCGAGCAAGGGAGGAGGCGGAGACCTCCCGGCAGCGCCTGAGCGATGCCATTGAGAGTATTGCGGACGGCTTTGTGCTGTTCGATCGGGAACACCGCCTGATTCAGACCAACAGCCGTTTTCGGAGTTACTGGCGGCACGCTGGTGTGCCTGTCCCGGTGCCAGGTACCCATATTCAGGCAGTGAAAAGGTTGGCGCTGAGCTCGGGGTTGATTGTTGAGGAGCACAGTCACGAGGAGGCCGAGGGCACCGTTTTTCTGTTATCCAACGGCCGCTGGGTTCAAATGACTGAGCGCTCTACCCGGGAGGGCGGCCAGGTTGTGCTCTACTCGGACATTACGGACGTCAAGAACAGTGAGATGGCACGGCGGATCAAGGCGCTGGAAGAGAGTGAGCGCTGGATTCGAGTCGTCACGGATCATGTGCCAGCGCTGATCGCCTATGTCGGCGCGGATCTGACAGTCCAGTTCTGTAACAAGGTCTATCAGTCCTGGTACGGCCGCAACGGCGTTTCGCCGTTGGGTAAACACCTGGAAGAGGTGCACTCCGAAGATTTTTACCAGCGTCTGCTGCCTCAGATACTGGAAGTCCTGGACGGCCATAGCGTTAACTTTGAGTTTGAAGAAACCGGCGAGCACGGTGACCAGCGTTATATGCTGCGATCCTACGTGCCGAATCGCGATGAGACCGGTGAGGTAACTGGTTTTTTTGTACTGATTCGCGATATCACCGAGCGTCGCAAAACGGCGATTGCGCTGGAGCGGGCCTATGACGATCTGGAACATCGGGTGCGGGAGCGCACGGCCGCACTGACCGGCCTGAACGAGCAGTTGCGCCAGGAGATATCCGAGCGTTCCGCTGCCGAGTCCAGGCTCCGAGAGGCCAAGCGTGAAGCGGAGCAGGCGAACCTGTCGAAAACCAAGTTTCTGGCCGCGGTCAGTCACGATCTGTTGCAGCCTCTGAATGCGGCTCGTCTCTTCACCAGTGCTTTGCTCGAGCAGAGTTTCGGGCCGAAGGCCGAAGGTCTGGTGAGATCCGTCAGCACCTCGCTCGACGATGTCGAGAATCTTTTGGGCACGTTGGTCGACATCTCCAAGCTGGACGCGGGGGTGATTACACCCGATGTGACCGCCTTTGATCTCAGAGACCTGCTCAACAATATCGCCAGGGAGTTCCGGCAAATGGCGTTGGCCGAGGGGTTGCGCCTTGATTTCGTGCCCTCATCAGCGATTGTTCACTCTGATTCCCAGTTGCTGGCCCGAATCCTGCGGAATTTCCTGACCAACGCCATCCGCTATACGGAACAGGGGCGAATTGTCCTCGGTTGCCGCCGTCAAGCGAACCATGTGCTCCTGCAGGTGTGGGATACCGGGGCGGGTATTCCCGGTGACAAGCTCACCGAGATCTTTCAGGAGTTCAAACGCATCCGACCGATGGGAGGCCAGGGCGATAAGGGCCTGGGGCTCGGGCTGGCGATCGTGGACAAGATTGCGCGAATGCTGGGGCATGAGGTTTCGGTCTCTTCGGAGGAGGGTCGGGGGTCAGTGTTCAGCGTCCGTGTACCGCTCGGGAAGCTTCGACCAGCCCCGCCGGCCCCCAGAGATAGCGCGGCTGTGTCAGCAGATCATGGGCTGTCCGGTGCCCGGGTGTGGGTGATTGATAACGATCTGGCCATTTGCCAGGGTATGAAAACCCTGCTCGAAGGGTGGGATTGTCAGGTAGTTACTGCCATCTCTGCGGATGACCTGGCGGCCAAGGTCGATGTCGTCAACGCTCGGGTCGATTTAATCCTGGCGGATTATCACCTGGACAATGACGAGAATGGTGTGGATGCCGTAGCCATCATCAACCGTCAGCGCCACCGGCCAGCTCCAGTTCTGATGATCACCGCGAATTACACCAATGAACTCAAGCAACATATCAGGGAGCTCGGCTATCTGCTGATGAACAAGCCGGTGAAACCGCTCAAGCTGCGCAGTGTGCTGACTCATGTGATCCGGACCTGAGGAGCCGCTGGTCCATCCGGAAAGCGCGCCCGGCCGGCTGTCCAGGCATCGGTTTCAGCGTTTCAGGTATTGATTGAAATCGACATCGCCTGCCGACAGGATGGCCTGGACCCGGTTGTGCACGCCGAGTTTGCGGAGTATTGCAGATACATGAGCCTTGACCGTGGTCTCGGCAATGTTCAGGTTGTAGGCGATCTGCTTGTTGGATTCGCCCTTCGCCATCCGCTCCAGTACCAGAAGCTGTCGCCGGGTAAGGGAGTTTAGCAATTCCGGCGAGATCGGGTTTTCGTCGCTCCGAACCCGTCGCTGGCTGCTCTCTTTCCCGGTACGAATGATATCGGACGGAAGATAGACGTTGCCGTTCAGGATCTGCTGGATGGCGTCGGTCATCTGCGCTCGTGGTGAAGACTTGGTGATAAAGCCGCAAGCTCCGTAGGTGATGGCCTGGAGAACGACCTGTTTGTCTTCCTCCGCTGAAACGATCACGACCGGGATGGTTGGGGCCTCGTTTCTCAACGAAATCAGTCCGTTCAGGCCATGCATACCCGGCATGTTCAGATCCAGCAGAATCAGGTCGAGATCGTCGTTCTCCCGGGTTATCTCCAGGGCGCTGTCCAGATCATCGGTTTCCAGAATTTCAGTGCCGGCAAAGCCGGAGGCGATGACGCTACTGATGGCTTCGCGGAACAGAGGGTGGTCGTCAGCGATCAGGATCTTGTAGACCGGGTCCATGGGTGCGTCCGCCTGTTGTTGATCATTGTCGGGGGTGGATTCCGGATCATCATAGCGGTTTTCGGAAGAGAGTGCGGCATCGAGCTCGTTCAGCATGGCGGCCTCCTGTGGAGAGAATCACCGGCTTCCGGTTCGATTCCCTGCTTATTATTGTGATTCTCTCATTACACGCGATCTGCGCCAGAGGTTGAATGCGACCATCGCACCAAAAAACAGGCACCAAAGTACTATTCTTGCGCCGGGGTGCGGTTCGTATCGTTGAGTCATGAACGCGCCAATACATACAACACGCTCTCCCGGCCACCCTGTCGGTCGCCACTGGTTGCTTACCGCCCTCACAGCGCTGTTGTTGCTCGTGGGGTGCCCGGTGGTGATCGCGGCGGGCGATGACGATGGGAGTGATCTGCCGGTTTTGTCCCTGAGTGTTCTCCAGTTTGGCACCGCCCATTGGGAACTGGATCATCTGCAGTATCGGGGCCTCGACAGGGCCAACGGATTCCGGCTTGAATTGTTGCCGGTGGCGAATCTGCCGGCCTCGAGGCTGGCAGTGACAGCGGGGTCCGTCAACGGTGCCGTCGCCGATCTGCTCTGGACTCAGTTCCGGTATCAGGCGGGGGCCTCCTACCTGTATTTGCCGTTTTCTTCCCGGATTGGCGAGATACTGGTGGCCGAGACGTCTGAAATATCCACACTGGCAGACCTGCCGGGCAAACGCATTGGTGTCGCTGGCGGACCTGACAGCAAAGGCTGGGTTCTGCTGAATCGTGTAGCCACCCGACAAGGGATAGATCTGTCGGCGTCTGCGTCAGTCCAGTTTGCCGCACCTCCATTGCTCAGCCAGTCCCTCAAGCGGGGGCAGTTGGATGTCATCGTGACCTATTGGCATTTTGCGGCACGAATGCAGGGGGAGGGTGGATGGCGGTCGGCGTTCAGTATGGCCGAATTGCTGTCAGAGCTTGGCCTTGAGCGCCAACTGCCGGTGCTGGGTTATGTGTTCCCCGAAGACTGGGCCCGGCAGCATGCTGACCTCATTGATCGGTTTGCCGTCGCCCTGGCTGGCACGAAAGCCGAACTGGCCCGCGAAGCGGGGCACTGGGACCGTCTCCGGCCATTAATGGGACACCCTGCGGATGGTGTATTCGAGGCGCTCAGGCGGGGATTTGTGCAGGGCGTTCCCGGATCTCAGACCGACCAGCGCATCGCTGATATGAAACAGTTGCTGATTCTGACCGGCGCCGACCCGTCACAGTTAATGCCCGACGACCTGTTCTATCGGTGGCAGCCATGAACGTGGGGACGCACCGCCCGCCGGTCTGGAGCTACTGGATTGTGCTGCCTGGACTGATGGTTTTGTGGGCGATGACTGCAGGATATCTGGGTTCCCCGTTGTTGCCGGGTCCGATGGAGGTACTGGAAACCCTTGTCAGAGAGTCCTCCTCAGGCCAGCTCTGGATGCACCTGGGGGCAACCTTGTCCCGCGTTATCCTGGCGTTTTCCCTGGCGATGCTGCTCGGTACCGCTATTGGCCTGGTGTTGGGGCGATCACGCACCTTCAATGCGCTGTTCGATCCTCTGCTGGTGCTCATGCTTAACCTGCCTGCTCTGGTGACCATCATTCTGATGTACGTCTGGTTCGGACTGGTGGAAGCTGCGGCTGTGATGGCCGTCGTTGTAAACAAGATACCCAATGTCGCAGTGACGGTGAGGGAAGGAGCCCGGAGCCTTGATTACCGGCTTGAGCAAATGGCCAGCGTGTACCGATTCTCCCTATGGCAGCGGTTGCGTGACGTCTGGATGCCCCAGCTTTTCCCCTACCTGATGGTGGCGACCAGAGGAGGTTTGGCGCTGATCTGGAAGATTGTCCTGGTCGTCGAGTTGCTCGGCCGGTCGAATGGAGTCGGATTTCAGTTGCACATGGCGTTCCAGGTGTTCGATGTGTCCGCCATCCTGGCATACAGTCTGGCGTTTATCGCCGTGGTGCAACTGATCGAGCTCGCGATACTGCAGCCACTTGAAAACCGTTCCAGCAGATGGCGCCAACCGGAGTCGGTCCATGCTTGAGTTGCGGATCGCCGGTCGGGATTTCGGTCAGCCGGTGCTGGGTGAGATCTTTGTGGGTATTGAACGGGGCGACCGTATCTGTCTGATGGGCCCGTCGGGCATTGGCAAGACCACACTGCTGAATGCCATTGCCGGTCTTGATAAATCGATTCCGGAATCGGCCGTGCTGGGGCGTGAGGTGCTTCGGGTGGGGTACCTGTTTCAGGAGCATCGCCTGCTGCCCTGGAAGAGCCTGATGTCGAACCTCAGGCTGGTTGGCGCCAGCAAACGGGAAGCCGAGGAATTGCTGATGCAGGTTGGCCTCGCCGGTTACGGGGCCTATCTGCCAGACCAGTTATCCCTGGGAATGGCCAGGCGAGCAGCCTTGGCGCGATGCCTGGCTGTTAAACCGGACCTGCTGTTGCTGGACGAGCCGTTTGCCTCGCTGGATCCGATCATGGTCGCGGAACTCAAAGCGCTGGTCTCCGGGATTCTGGACGCGCAGCCGGATATGGCGATGATCTGTGTGACTCACGATGACAAAGATGTCGTGAGTCTGGCTAACCGTCTGTGGTACCTGAATGGGAAGCCGGCCAGTTTGCAATGGACCGACACGGTGGGCGATCCCCAACGATTGGAAGAACTGCTGGGAAGGTTGCGACAGGGGTAGTCGCGTCGCGCTCGTGGTGTCAGGTTTCGTCGAACTCCGGCAACCCTTGGGTCATCGCGAGCTCTGACCGGCTTGCGGCATGTTCCATGACCGTCCTTTGTTCACGGAGTTTTCTCTTGAAGGATGCAATCTCCGTTTCCGGAATGGCTGCGGCGGTCGGGATGTCGGCCGTCAGGGGATCAACCGGGCGACCATTGATGTGGAACTCAAAATGAAGGTGCGGGCCGGTGCTGCGCCCGGTATTTCCTGACAAGGCAATTTTCTGTCCGCGCTCAATCGCGGCGCCTTTACGAACCAGGATCTTATGGAGATGCAGGTAGCGTGTGGTGTGCATCCCCCCATGCTCGATGTCGATGTATTTGCCGGCGTAGGGGTGGTTTCCAACGCGGGTCACGATGCCGTCTCCGGTACTGAGTACCGGGGTGCCCGTTGGTGTCGCCAGATCCACCCCGTTGTGAGGTGCGGTACGCCCTGACACGGGGTGTAATCGCCTGGGGTTGAAACGTGAGCTCACACGGTATTGCTTCCGGGTGGGCAGGCGCAGAAAGGCGGGCGTCACACTCTCGCCCTTCTCATCGTAGTAATTGCCATCGTCATGAAGAAAGGCGTAATGGGTTCTGGCACTGCGTTCCAGAGACAGGGCTTCGATGCGGGTCTTGCCGGTGCTTTGGGTGCCCGTCATTTCGTGGCCAATGATGATGGAGAACCGGTCGCCGGCCCTGAGATCCCTCCGGAAATTGAGTTGGCTACCCAGAAGCTGGTCGATGAGAAGGATCTGCGCCTGCGTTACGCCCGCTTGCATAGCTGAGGCGTAAAAACTGCCATTGATGGTGCCCCTGAGCACCTCGGAGACCCAAAAAGTCTCTTCTTCGAAGGTCTGATGCACGAAGGCGCCATCGGGTTGGCGCGAGTAGGTAACGTGGCGTGCCGGGTCAAGAAACAGGACCAGCTCTGAAAATTGTCCCTGCGCATCGAAGTTCAAGCCGATTCGGGTTCCGGGCCTCAGCATTTCCAGATGCAGATACTCGGCGTCTGCTGACAGAATCTCCTGAAGATCCTCCATGGGCGCGTTGTTTGCCCGGAAAATCCGGCTCAATGTGTCTCCGGGTTTGACGCGCCAATCAATGGTTTTTCCCGTCGGGGGCTCCGCCATCTGGTTCGCCTTGGTGGCTGCGGGATCGATGGCTCCGGACCGTGGCGTGGGGGCGTGGCTCGCGTTTTCCTGCTGGGCCGAGGACAGGTCGGCCAATGCCGGCGATGATTTGAGTGGCGTCAGGTTTAATACCAGCAGAGCGGCGGCCACTGCGCCAAGCACCAGTTTATGGGGCGTTGAAAACATGGTTTATAGCTTCATTGAAAGGGTCTTCATGCGGTGTTCTGTTTGCTCCGCACCAATGGCAAGGGCGGGGATTATAACAGTTGTGATCTCTAGCGTTATGATGACTTATCTCCAGGCAGGAAAGGGATCATTGAGGGTCTGCCAGAACTCCTTGCCCGCGCGGTTGGTGAGAATGTGGTTGAGAGCGGTGGTTTTACCGGCGCCCAGGAAACCGGACAGTACCGTAACCGGCAGCCGCGAGTCGGATTGGTTCATGGTTTTACCCCTGCCTTTTCGCTATATGCCGCATGCGCGGCTCTTTACTTAAGATATGTTATAACATAACATTTCGACCTCGAAATGTTAGTGAATTTAATTTCATTCCTGTGTGCGGCAGGCGCGGAACACCGTATCCAGGTCATGCCAACCGGCTCGGTTGCGACTCTGAAGTGCAAAGTCTGGACCGACTTTCCTGAAGCACTAGAGGTAATGTTATAACATTTAATAAGGAGTTCTTGATGTCTGATCAATCCCGCCAATTTCCCTTCAGCCTTCGACCGATCGCTACCTCTGTGCTGCTGCTCTCGGCAGCGATGCTGGCGGCCTGCGGCGGTAGCAGCAGCGGTGGCGACGAGCCCCACGAGCATAGCGATATCGACACGGCGGGTCGTCTGGCCCTGTTCGATACCGACGCTTCGCAGCTCAAGGTGCTGGACCTCGACAGCAGTGAAGTGCTTGCCTCCATGGCCATGAATGGTGAAGCGCCGCGCCTCTATGCCTCACCCGGCAATCGGTATGCGGTCGCTATCCAGCGGGGCGACGATCTGGTGTCGTTTGTTGACGGTGGGCTGTATACCGAGGACCACGGCGATCACATGCATGATTACGCAGAGACGCCGAGCATGCTGACCCTCACCCTGAACGATCACAAACCGACGCACTATTCTTCGGGTGAATCGGAAGGTGTCGTTTTCTTCGACGGTGGTGAGGCCGCAAGCTCGAAAGTGACCGTGTTTTCGGATGCGACACTGGGAAGCGGCGCCACCGTGGCCAGCCTTCAGCTGGAGAACGCCATGCACGGTGTTGCCAAGATGATCGATGGCCACCTGTTTGTGACCTATCGGGACAGCTCAATCACGGACACCACGCTGCCAGCGGCGGTTGAACGTTACCACCTGGACGGCAGCAGCTTCGAATTCGAAGAACGTTACAGCCAGGCTTGCCCGAGGCTTCACGGTGCTGCCGCCAATGCCCATAGCCTTGGCTTTGGCTGCAGCGATGGCGTTCTGGTGATTAATCTGCAGGAAACCGGTTATCCGGCCACCAAGCTGGCGAACCCCGAGGGCCTGGCGGAGGGCGCTCGCATCGGAACCGTGATTGCCAATCACGATGTTGAGGAGCTGGTTGGCATTGCCGGTGACCGTCTGTTCGCGATCCATCCGGAATCAACTGCTGAGGTCTACCACGAGCTTGAACTCGGGGAGGGCGTTGGCCGCCTGGCCCAGGGCTTCACGACCCACGGGGAGGTCTTCTATGTGCTCGGCGATGATGGCGGCCTGAGGTTGTTTGACCCGTCTAACGATTGGCAACTGATCACCACGGTTGAGTTGATGGCCGCGCCGGGCGAAGAGGACACGCTGGCCGTGACCACGTCTGCCGCCCAGGAGCGACTGTTCGTGCTGCACAACCAGTCCGTGATCGAAGTGGATACCACCGATGGTGATATCGTTCGGACCATCGACCTCGGTTTCAGTGCCTCTGCCATCGCCTGGCTGGGTCTGGCCGACGCGGGCCACGACCACGATCACGACGACGAGCATTCCCACTAATCTGCTTTCAATCCCGCGGGGCGCGTCGACGCGCCCTGCTGCTTTATATCCGGAGTCCCTATGTTTAAACGTTTTGCTCCTTTTGCCATTTTTCCATTGGCCATGACGGCGGGCTGGGCAACCGCCAAAGAACTCAATCCGGAGGTCAGTGTGACGCTGGACGGATACTACAAACAGAACGAGAGCGCTCTGTCCCATCGCGAGCAGGGCTTCGGCCTCGGCCACACAGAACTGTCCCTGTCTTCCCCGATTGATGACCTGTTCTCCGGCCGACTCACCGCTGTATTCGAAGAGCACGACGGTGAGAGTGAGGTACTGATTGAAGAGGCGTATCTGCAAACGAACGGGTTACCGTACGCACTGAACGTTCGGGCAGGGCGGTTCCTGTCGCAGGTGGGCTATCTGAATGGGCGCCATATGCATGAGGACGATTTTGTCGAGCGCCCGGCCGCCTATCGCGCGATGCTTGGCAGCCACTATTACGACACCGGGGCACGCCTGAACGTGTTGTTGCCAACGCCTTTTTTCTGGCAGGTCGGTGCGGAAGCCTTTGCTGGTGACCAGCTGACTGAGGGTGAGGAAGACATTGGTGTTTACACCGTCAATACCCGGCTTGGTGGTGATATCAGTCTGTCACAAAGCTGGCAGCTGGGGCTCTCCTGGCTGCGGAACCGCCATGCGAAATCGGCGGAAACCGGGGACGGCAGCCACGATCACGATCATGAGGAAGGGCACGACCACAGCCACGGTGCGGCCTACACCGGCGAAAACCTCTATATCGCCGATCTGGTCTGGAAGTGGTCCCCCGACGGAAACAACCGTGAACAACAGCTGACGCTCAGCGGCGAATACCTCTATGCGGATGAGCTGAACCAGTTTGCGGCGTCTGACGATACCAATGAAGGCTGGTACGTTTCCGGCGTTTACCAGTTTGCGCCCCAGTGGTCGGCGGGCGTTCGTTACGGTGAGGTGGATCTTCAGGAAGCCCATGGCGATCACTTCCACAATCAAACCCTGGAAGAGACCGACGTGATGCTGTCCTGGTCCCGCTCTCACTTCTCCACGGTACGGCTGCAGTACACCCATCAGGAAGCGGCCGGGTTCAGCAACGCCGACAATACCGTGATGGTGCAGTACGTCATGTCCCTCGGTGCCCACGGCGCCCATGGGTACTGATATGACACGTCGTAACGCCGTTGCGGCACTGTTGTTGATCGTGACATCCGTTCCGGCCCAGGCCCAGCTTCGGGTGTTCGCCTGTGAACCGGAATGGGCGGCCCTGGTCCGGACGCTGGTGCCCGATGCCGAGCTCACCACCGCGACCAGTCACCTTCAGGACCCTCATTACATCGAGGCACGGCCAAGCCTGATTGCGGCGGTGCGGCGCGCGGATATTGCTGTCTGCACCGGTGCCTCGCTGGAAGCCGGTTGGTTACCCATGCTGCTTCAACGGGCCTCGAACCCGGCCATTCAGGCCAGACGCGCCGGGCTGTTCTTTGCCGCCGATCATGCTCAGCTGCACGCGCCCCACGATCACGTGGATCGCAGCATGGGCGATGTGCACCCAGAGGGTAATCCCCATGTGCACCTGTCGCCGGATCAGTTGCCGGAGATTGCCCGTGCCCTGGCAAAGCGTCTGGGAGAGATCGAACCGGCGAGGGCTGCCGCCATACAGGGCCGCTACATTCGCTGGCGGGGCGAATGGAATGCCCTGCGCGCCGAGTGGCGGGCGAGGGCCGAAGCGCTTGAAGGCCAGTCTGTAGTGGTTCAGCACTCCAACTTCGGCTACCTGCTGCGATGGTTGGGCGTCGAAACGGCAGCGGATCTGGAACCCAAGCCGGGGTTGCCGCCTAGTGCCAGCCACCTGAGCCAGTTGCTGGCCAACCCGGAACTGGAAGGTGTCAGCGCCATCCTGATTGCCAGCTACCAGGACCCGCATCCGGCAGAATGGCTGGCGGAGCAAACCGGGCTGCCCGTTGTGGTGGTGCCGGGGACGGTGACGGGCGAAGCGCCGGCGGACACCCTGGGCGGGCTGATCAGCGAGATCATTCGTCAGGTTGAGTCGGCTGCAGCCGGAGCCTCCCATGACGGAGTATGAATGGCTGCTCCTGCCAGTAGCAGGCAGTGCCATGCTTTGCCTGCTACTGGTCCCGTTGGGTTACCAGGTGATTGCCCGAGGCGTGATTTTTGCGGATCTGGCCATTGCCCAGTGGGCGGCATTGGGCACCCTGGCCGGCATGTATTTTCTGCCCAACCACACCCTGGCTGGCGCACCGGTCAGCAGCCTGATGTTTGCGCTACTGGCGGCCGTGGCGGTTCACCTGATCTTCCGTCGTCTGGCACATGCGAAGGAGGCGTGGATCGGTATCCTCTACGTGGTCGGGGCGAGTCTCGCGGTGCTGCTGGTCAGTGGCGATCCCCACGGCGCCCAGGCGCTCCAGAGAGCCGCGTCGGGTGACCTGCTATGGGCCAGTTGGCCTGCGGTGCTTGCCGTTGGCATGCTCTCCGCGCTGGTCTGGTTGCTAAGCCTTTGGCGCCCCGCCTGGATGACGGGTGCGGTTTTCATGCCGGTGTTCGCGGTGGCGGTGACCTATTCGGTCTCCCTGGCTGGCATCTACGTGGTGTTTGCGACCTTGATTATGACACCGCTGATCCTCGGCTCCCTTGTCGGTAAAGGGCCTTTCCTGGCCGCTTGCTGTGGCATTGCCGGGCACCTGTGTGCGGTGGTGGTTTCCGTAATGTTCGATGTACCGGTCGGCCCGGCCATCGTGGTGGCGAGCCTCGCCATGTCACTGCTCTGGTTGCTCGTCCTACGCGGGCTTGCTGCCCAGAACCCGGGTGCGTTGCGGCCGGAAGCCGGCCGTGGCCAGTAACGCCAGCATCGCCGTCACGCCCGCGGTAATACCGAAAGCCATCGGGTTCCACTCCAGGTACAGGGAAAACCGGATGGCTTCCACCGCATGGGTGAAGGGATTGAACTGGCAAATCCAGTAAAGCCAGGGGCTGGCCTCGTTCATGCGCCAGAGCGGGTAGAGCGCCGAGGACATGAAGAACATCGGGAAGATGACGAAATTCATTACCCCGGCAAAGTTCTCCAGTTGCTTTATCCAGGTGGCGATCAGCAGGCCCAGAGCGCCCAGCATGAGGCTGGTCAGAATCAACGCCGGCAGCACAGCCAGGTAACCCCACAATGGCGGCTCGACATCCACCAGCAGGGCCAACAGCAGGAATACATACACCTGGCCGATGGAGACCACGCCCATGGCCAACAGTTTGGTAACCAGCAGGAAGGGGCGAGGCAGAGGGCTCATGAGGAGCACCCGCATGCTGCCCAACTCCCGGTCATACACCATGGACAGGGCGCCCTGCATGCTGTTGAACAGGATGATCATGCCGCACAGACCGGGCGCGATGTAGGTTTCATAGGTGATGTAGGTGTCGTAGGGCGGAATGATGGAAATGCCCAGCACAGCCCGGAAACCGGCGGCGAAGACCACCAGCCAGAGCAGTGGCCGGACCAGAGCGCTGGCAAAGCGAGTGCGCTGCTGCCAGAACCGGAGCCATTCCCGTGTCTGGATACCTACAAAACAATGCCAGTAGTGAGCTGCTTTCATATCAGCCGGCTCCGGTCAGGGCGTGGAAGGTTTCGGCCAGATCGCGGGTGCCTTCGGCGTCGCAGATGGCCTGGCCATTGCCGTCAGCCAGCAGTTGGCCCTGGTGCAGGATCAGTACCCGGTCATCGGCGCGAACTTCTTCAATCAGGTGGGTGGCCCAGAGTACGGTCAGGCCGTCTTCTTCACTCAGGGTCCGAACGTGTTCGTTGAGCGCCTTGCGGCTGGCAACGTCCAGGCCCACCGTGGGTTCGTCGAGCAATAGTAGCGAGGGCTCATGCAGCAGGGCGCGGGCGATTTCCACCCGCCGGCGGTGGCCGCCGTTGAGCTGGCGGACGGCGTCGTTGGCCCGGTCCAGTAGTTCGAAGCGTTCCAGCTCCCGGTCACCCCGGGCCCTGGCTTGCTTGCGGGACAACCCGTGCAGGGCGGCGTGATACTGCAGGTTCTGGCGAACGGTCAGGTCCAGGTCCAAGGCATTCTGCTGGAACACCACGCCGATCTGGCGCATGGCCTCGGCCGGCTGCTTTTTCAGGGATTGGCCGCCCAGCCGAATATCGCCCTGCTGCAGGGCCAGAAGCCGTGTGAGCAGCCCGAACAGGGTAGACTTACCCGCGCCGTTGGGCCCGAGCAGGGCGTGAAAACGGCCAGAGGTCAGCGCGAAGCTGACCTCCCGGAGCACTGGCTTGTCGCCGTAGCGAAAGCCGAGGTTGCTCGCTTCGATGGTCATGACGTCGGGTCGATGACCACACCCCAGGGGTAGCGGCCTACCTTGATGGATTTGATGACCTTCAGGTCCTCCACATCGATCACCGACACATCGCCAGAGACGCCGTTGGTGGTGTACAGGTGCTTCTCGTCCTTGTCCAGATCCAGCTGCCAGACCCGGCTGCCCACCAGCAGGTAATCCAGCACCTCGTAGGTCTGGGCATCCACCACCGCCACATGATTGGAGGGGCCCAGCGCCACGAACGCATACTTGCCATCGGACGTCAGTTCAATGCCCACCGGCTGCACCCGGTCCTGATTCACGCCCGGCACCTTGAAGGACATCTCGTGGATCTGTTCCAGGTTGTCGACATCGATGATGTGCACGGTGCCGCCGATTTCTGCGGAGGCCCAGGCAATCTTGCTGTCTTTGGTGAACTCCACGTGGCGCGGGCGCTGGCCCACGACGATGTTTTTCTCGATCTCGAAGGTTTCGGTGTTGATCCAGTGCAGCATGCTGGTGGTTTCCGAGGTGTTCACCGCCCACTTGCCGTCCGGGCTCACCGCCATGCCTTCCGGTTCGATACCCACATCAATCTGGGCCAAAACATCCTTGGTGTCGACGTCCACCACGGTCACGATGGCATCGTCTTCATTGGCGATGTACAGATGCTTGTTGTTCGGATGCAGGGCGAACTGCTCGGGGTCCTCCCCGGAGGGCAGGGTGTCCACGATCTTGCGGGTGGCCAGGTCCAGTACCTGTACGGTGTCATCGTCGCTGGCGCAGATGTACAGCTTGGTAAAATCCTTGGAGAGCAGAATGCCCCGGGGCCGCTGGCCGACGTCGATGGTTTCAATCACTTCCTGGGTTTCGGTATCGATCACCGACAGGGTGTTGTCCTTCTCGTTGGAGACATAGGCCACGCTGGCCAGAGCCGGTGTCGACAGACCAATCATGGCAGCCAGGGCCGTGCGCTTGATCAGGGTTTTCATCTTTTAGCTCCTTCTTGTTTTAAACGTTCGTAGCCGCTGGGTCAGCCGTTGATCCGGCACTCGCTCTCGGGCCGGTCAAAGCCGAGGGTGTCCAGTTCGGTATTCGGGTGCAGGAAGCCTTCGAACGGGGCGGTCGCCACCAGCCCTCTCGGATGCACCAGCGGAATGGGTTGGCGCATCTGGCCGTTCCAGTCCCGGAAAGTAACCTTGCGGCCCTTGAAGGCGGCCAGTTGGAATTCGTCGCTGAACAGGAAGTTCCGGATCTCAGTTGGATTTGCGGAATTCAGGTCGGTCACGGCAGTACCGATGGCGCGAATGGCTGCCCAGGCGGCGTAGTCTTCGCTGTTCATGTTCCGATCGGCCAGTTCGCGGAACCGGTTCTGCAGTTGCGCTGCGCCCCAGCTCTCCACTACCCGGTGCCAGGTGACCGGCGACATGCCCTGGGTGCCCACCACCGGGCGTGGCAGCCAGGTGTTGAATGGCACGTACTCGCCAAAATCGCCCCGCACATCGGCCACCACCACCGCGTCGTAATCGCTGGCCTGGGTGAAAAGGGGCAACTCTTTCGAGGCGGTGCGACGCAGGTCGGCATCAAAGGTCCAGGGCTTGTCTTCGACGATCTCCAGCCCGAAGCGCTTGGCCGAACGGCGGAAGGCGTCCGCCCAGCCCTTGTCGGCCTCGGTGGGGCCGGTAATCAAGAACACCTCATCCCAGCGTCGCTGGTTCAGCCACTGGCCGAGGGCATCGGTAAGCATCGAATAGCTGGGCATGGTGTGCAGCAGGTTCACGTGGCACTGGCCGGTGCGCAGGGCATCGTCTTTGGCCCCGGCGTTGAAGATCAGAGTGTTGTCGCCGGCCTTTTCGGTGAGGATTTTCAGGGTTGAGGCAGGCGCGTTCACCACGAATAGCTCCAAGCCGTTCTCGCGCATTGAATCAAAGGCCGCGATGGCCGCTTCTTCGGTATCCGCAACATTGCTTTGGAGTGAGTAGGTCTGGCCCAGAAACTTGCCGGTGGTGCTGTTGTCGTTGATGGCCAGTTCGGCGCCCCGCAGACCGGCGTCCTCAGGTTCCGGGATCACATTGGAAAGCACCGGGCCCTGGTCGGGCACCCACTGCAGGTAGCCAATCCGCACGTCCGGCGATTCCGCTTTCAACGGGGTTGCTGCTACCAGGGCAATCAGTGATGTCGCCGCTGTCCGGGTGAGAAAAGACATGGGATTCTCCGGTTTGTTGTTGTGCTTCCAGCTTAGAGAAGGGAAAAAGTCCCGGAAATATTCAGAAAGTAGGAAAGTGGCGGTACTAAAGAACTATTCCGGTGAAATCTGGCGGCTTTAGCATGGATGTAGAGACGCTAAGTACCCGCAACGGATAACAACAATGACCGTATACCGGAAGATTTCCTTGTTGATGCTGGTGGTTTTCCTCCTCATCTACCTG
Source organism: Marinobacter sp. MBR-105 (assembly GCF_053628895.1). NCBI lineage: Bacteria > Pseudomonadati > Pseudomonadota > Gammaproteobacteria > Pseudomonadales > Marinobacteraceae > Marinobacter > Marinobacter sp. MBR-105. Next base: position 95,473 of record NZ_JBRJHG010000013.1, read on the forward strand.
CTTGGGGCGCTGCTCTACACCCAGCAGGCCCGCCATGATGTGCAGCGGGAGCTCGACGGTGTTGCCGGGCTTGCCCAGAGCCTGGCAAGCCCCAAGGGTCTTCCGGACTCCATGGTCAGCAGCATGCGCCACCTGACCCCGGCGGCGAGGATGGAACGCGGGTCCGGAGGAGAAGTACCGGCCTGGTTCTCGGTGCTGATAGCCGGAGAAACGCTCCGGCCTGTGATCAATGGCTGGCGGGTTGATCCCGCCGACGAGGTCGAGGAGATCTGGGAAGGTTTTCTGTTGATCTCGGGTGCTTATGCGATCGGTATGGGGCTTTGTTTTCTGGCGCTGTTCGTGATGGTTCGGCGGGGCATGCGCACGCTTGCCAGCCTGTCCGAGGCCATGGGAGCGGTGTCTGAGGGCCAACTGACGTCCAGACTGCCTCGGCAGGGCGAACAGGAACTGGATGCGCTGGTTTGCCGGTTCAATTTCATGGCCGGGGCGCTGGAATCGGAACAGCAAACGGTGAGCCGTCTGCTCAATGAACTCCTGCAGTTGCAGGATCGGGAGCGCGAACACATTGCCCGGGTGCTGCACGACGATCTCGGCCAGTACCTGACGGGCATTCGGGCCCAGGCTCGCAGTCTGCTCTACGATCCGGACCTCAGCGACCGACAGAAGCAGCAGGCCCGGGATCTGGCCGAACACTGTGAGACTGTCCAGAAACACTTCCGGCACCTGCTGCAGGAGCTGCACCCCCTGGTGATGGAGCAGCTGGGCCTCGGCAGTGCCATTCGCCATCTGACCGAGCAATGGCAACAGCTCAGCGGGCTTGAATGTCGCCTGGCCATGGACGAGCGCCTGCCCGATTTCACCGGTGAGCAGCAGACCCATCTGTACCGCTTCCTGCAGGAAGCCCTGAACAACATTTCCCGTCATGCCAACGCGTCCTGTGCCATGCTCGCGGTTGCCCGTACTCACAACGAGTTGAGCATCGAGGTGCGTGATGATGGCGTGGGCAACGATCAACTGCCCGGCAATGCCGGCCTGGGCCTGCGCTCCATGTGTGAGCGAGCCCGCTGCCTGGGCGGTGAAGTGAAGTTTCTTAGCCGATTGGGGGAGGGGACCCGAATCCGGTTGGCAGTGCCGCTCTCCCCTGGTAACGGAGGCGTTTCATGAAGCTGATGATTGTGGATGACCACCAGGTGGTCCGTCAGGGCATCGCCAACCTGCTGCGCTCCATGCTGCCGGCAGTGGCCATCACCGAGGTCGACAACGGTCAGGATGCCGTTGCCCGCTATGGCGAGCTGCGGCCCGACGTGGTGCTGTTAGATATGGGGCTGCCCGATATCTCCGGGCTGGAGGTCGGGCGTCGACTGCGCCAGCGCTGGCGGGGAGCCGCGATCCTGTTCTTCACCATGCACGATGAGTTGCCCATGGTGCGTCAGGCGCTGGACGTAGGTGGGCTCGGTTTTGTATCCAAGAGCTGCGCGCCCGAGGAACTTGCGGAAGCTGTAAAGCGGGTGGCATCGGGTCAACCGTACATCGAGCATCCGATTGCCACGCGCTTGGCGATGAATCAGGAGCGGCCGGTCGATCACCGCCTCCGGGATATGACCCAGCGGGAGATGGAAGTGTTGTTGATGTACGCCAGGGGCGAGAGTGTCTCAGGCATTGCCGAGCGGTTGTGTGTCAGCAGTAAAACCGTTTCCAATCACCTGGCTGGCCTGAAAAGTAAGCTTCAGGTGTCCTCGTCCGTGGAGTTGATTCATCTTGCGGTCGATGCCGGCCTGATACGCTATGGTCAGTTGGAGGAAGCAAGGCGGGTCTGAGCCCGCCCCGGATCACCAGTCAAAGGGGCAGGCTGTGCAGCCTTCCATGTAAGTGCCCTCGAAGGTGGCATAGTGGATGCGGCTTCCGGTCAGGTCCGCGTGTGCCAGATTGGCCAGCCCCAGCTTGGCTTCCTGAAGGTTTGCCCCCCTCAGGTTGGCTCCCTCCAGATTGGCCTTCGGCATCCAGGAAATCTCGAAACTGCTGAATGGCATGGTGGCGTTGACCAGCGTGGCGCCGGAAAAACGGGAGAAGTCGAAGTTCGCACCGGTCAGATTGGCGCCGCTGAAGTCTGCACCCTGGGCGAACAGGTATTCGCCTTGTATTCCCTGCAATTCGGCATCCTTTAGCGATGCCCCCCTCATGCTGGCCCGGTACACCTGAAGGCGGTATCCGGTGACGTTGTCGAGGTTAGCCCCGTCTAGATTGGCGCCTCTCAAACTGGTGTGGCTGAGGTTAGCGCCGGACAGGTTGGCACCGCGGAAGTTGGCGGAGCGAAGATCCATATTCGACAGATCCGCTCCCCGCAAGTCAGCGCCGGCACAGCTGGCCTCTCTTTCCAGTTTGCAGCCATTGATAACAGGAACCTGATCCAGGTCGGCCATGTAATCGCCGGCCAGTGCGGGTGTAATGAACAGTAAAAGCGTAATGCCAATAAACGGTCTCATGAGTTCACTCCTGAGTTCCGGTTGGAAAAAGGGGCCTGGCGAAAGGCCAGGCCCAGTCCGGAGGTTCGTTAGCGGGAGGCCTGTGCCCAGGAAGGCATCTTGAAGACCCAGAAGGACCCGCCCTGGGAAATGGGCTTGGTCAGCTCCGCCATGTCGCCGCCCCAGAGCGGAACCGCGCCGCCGTAACCGGAGGCAACCCAGATGTACTGCTCGCCGTCCATCTCCCAGGTAATCGGTGAGGAGATGATTCCGGAGCCGGTCTGGAACTTCCAGAGTTCTTCCCCGGTTTCAGAATCGAATGCCTTCAGGAAGCCGTCGCCGGTGCCGGTGAATACCAGGCCACCCTTGGTTGCCAGCACGCCGGCCCACAGTGGCAAGCGTTCCTTGTGTTCCCACTCGATTTCACCGGTCAGAGGATTCATGGCCCGCAGGATGCCCACGTGGTCATCGTACATGCGCTTGATCCGGAAGCCCTGGCCCAGATAAGCGGCCCCTTTCTTGTAGGTGACTTCTTCGGTCCAGTAATCCTCTTTCCAGTGGTTGGCGGGAACGTAGAACAAACCGGTGTCCTGGCTGTACGCCATCGGGTTCCAGTTTTTGCCGCCAAGGAACGGCGGCGATACCTCAATGGCCTCGCCACGGGTTTCACCCTCTGCAACAGGTGGCGGACGCTGGCCTTCTACCTCCACAGGACGGCCATCCTCGCCAATGCGCTCGGCCCAGGTGATGTTGTCGACGAACGGGAAGCCTTTCTTGAATTCGCCGTTCTCACGGTCGATGACGTAAAAGAAACCGTTGCGGTCAGCATGGGCCGTTGCTTTAACGGTTTCGCCGTTGTCATCGTATTCGAACAGCACCAGCTCGTTGTTGCCGGAGAAATCCCAGGCATCATTCGGCGTGTGCTGGTAGAACCACTTCACTTCGCCGGTGGTCGGGTCTACACCCACCTGGCCGGAGGTGTACAGGTTGTCGTAGTCGGCAGGGTCACCGCCTGGAGATGTCCGCTTCCAGGTATTCCATGGGGCGGGGTTGCCGGCACCAATAATGATGGTATTGGTTTCCGCGTCGAAGCTGGCGCTTTGCCAGGGGGCGCCGCCGCCATGACTCCAGGCTTCCACCTTGCCGGTTTCGGTGTTGGGATCATCCGGCCAGCTGGGCGCACGAGGGTCGCCCGTCGGCGTGCTCTTTTCGCCATTGAGGCGGCCATAGTGGCCTTCAACGAATGGGCGCATCCAGACTTCCTTGCCGGTATCCGGGTCCCTGGCAAACAATTTGCCGACAACGCCGAATTCATCCCCCGAGGAGCCGTGAATCAGCAGGACCTTGCCGGTCTTTTGATCCTTTACGAGCGTTGGGGCGCCGGTCATGGTGTAGCCGGCCTCATGGTCGGCGAACTTCTCACGCCACACGACTTTGCCGGTGTCTTTGTTGAGGGCAACGATGCCGGCATCCAGTGTGCCGAAGAAAACCTTGTCGCCGAAAATAGCCGCACCCCGATTGACCACGTCGCAGCAAGGGCGAATGCCCTCGGGCAGACGATGGCTGTATTCCCAGAGACGTTCCCCGGTTTTTGCGTCCAACGCGAAAAGGCGAGAGTAGGAGCCGGTGATATAGATAACACCGTCATGGACCAGTGCCTGGGATTCCTGGCCCCGTTGCTTTTCATCGCCGAACGAGAACGACCAGGCCGGAACCAGGCGCTCGACGTTGTCGCGGTTAATGGTGGTCATGGGGCTGTAACGTTGCGCCTTGGGACCAATGCCGTAGCCCAGCACGTTCTCGGTGGTCTGGGCGTCGTTGGCGATATCTTCCCAGGTAACGTCTTTGGCGCTTGCCTGGACGGCCAGTCCTGCTGCTGACCCAAGGGCCAGGGCCAGTCCGATCCCGCGAAGCAGCGGGTGTTTGCGTGTTCCGATGTTCATAGTCTTTCCCCTTGGTTTTTGTTGTAACCATCGTCCTGCTCATGGCATCGACGCTCCGAGTATTGGCGCGTACTCGTGCTGGTGGCGACGGAAAAAGCCACCCGGGTTGCGGGAAAATAGCCTTAAAAACCGGGAAAAGTTCCCGAAACGCAGCCTTCATCATGAAAAGTGGTCAGTTTCCGGGTTTTGCCGGATGCCTCGTGCTTTGGCCTTCGCTCCGACCGTCTACTACCAAGGAACTAAGCCAAAAACCCCAAAGTGGCATTCGGATTGGGCAAGGGGATTCCTAGACTGGAGATCAGCAAGTTGGCAACCGATAAATCCAACAGCCAACCACGGGGAATCCAAAAACAGAGGTAAGACCAATGGCAATGTCCTTTTCACTCAAAGCAATCGTGGCTGCGGCCATGCTTGGCCTGGCCGGTTTCGCCATTGCGCACGGCAACGTCACACCACAGGAAGTGGATACGGGCAATCTGCCGGAACTGGGCGATGACGTCCGCGCCGAGAATCCTTTCCGCGAAGGTAACGAGTTCGGCGAGTTCAACACCCAGGCAGTCAAGGTTGGCGAGAGTGCCTACGCTGGTAACTGCGCCGCTTGTCATGGTATCCGCGCAATGTCCGGTGGGCTAACGCCAGATCTTCGGGAACTCACCGAATGGGATGACGAGTACTACATCGGGCGGGTGATGAATGGCACCGATCGTGGCATGCCGTCCTGGAAAAAGAGCATGGACCAGAACGCCATGTGGGCTATCCGCACCTATGTGGAATCCCTCCCCAAGCCGGAGTGATGAGCGCGGCCCCTATCAATATGAATGCCTGAATTCGGGTCGGCCCTGTGCCGGCCCTTCGTCGTTGGGAGAAAACAATGAAAACACTGTCTCGAATACTCGCCCTGTTTCTGCTTGTACAGATGGTTCTGGCCCAGGAGGTTAACGACGGAAACGAACTCCTCAATCGACCTGCCGAGCGCACCTACGACATTATCCTGGACTCCGGCTATCTGAAAGTCGGCGTTTACGAGAATTTCCCGCCGTATTCCTATCAGGTTGATGGTGAGCCCCGGGGCATCGACATCGAACTCGGCCGCCGGATTGCCGAGGAAATGGGCGTGGAATTCAAGGTGCACTGGATAATTCCGGACGAAAATCTCGGCGACGACCTGCGCAACAATGTATGGAAAGGGCACTACCTGGCCAAGCAACGGCTGGCCGATGTCATGCTGCGCGTGCCCTACGACAAGACCTACGCCTACATGCAGGATTCCACCGGCGAGTACATCAACGAGCAGGTGGTGCTGTTCGGTCCCTACCAGCAGGAAACCTGGCAGATCGCCTACAACCCCGAAAAGCTCGAGAGCGTCGAAACCGTGGCAGTCTTTCAGTACAACCCCATCGGCGTCGAGATTGACACCCTGCCCGACTTTTACCTGACGTCAGCTTTTGGCGGTCGCATGCGAGAGAACGTTCGCCACTACCACAAAGTCGCCGAAGCCTTCGAGGCACTGCGCAAGGGCGAGGTGAGTGCCGTCATGGCCATGCGTTCGGAGATTGATCACGAACTGGCCAAGCCCGAGAACGAGGGGTTCAAGTCGGCCGGTAACGGTTTTCCTGGCATTGGCAAGCAGGTATGGGATGTGGGTATGGCGATCAAACACACCCATCGGCAACTGGGCTATGCCCTCGAGGCCATCGTCGACAGGCTGGTGAAATCCGGAGAGATGAATGAACTCATGGCCAGCCAGAATCTTCGCTACAGCGTGCCGGGCTATTACCGGGCGTTCCTGGATGAACAGGCCATTGCCCGGGCGGAAGGGGAGCTCTGAGGCACCCCGTTGCTTCGCAGGCTCATGAGATTTGGGAAGTAGTACTACCAAGTGATGAGGAAACCTGTTCCGGGGAGCAATTGTTGGTTTTTTTCACAAAGCGAAGAATCGTACCAGAGGCGGGAAAAGTTCCCGGTTCGGCCTGAAACGAACTCAAGAGAACCGACAACAAGAGACTTGGAGAGCGCAACCATGAGAACCAACAAGTTCGGGATTCGCATTGCGGCCAGCGCCCTGGCCATGGCTGTTTCCTACGGCGCCCATGCGGTAACCGACGAAGACATCCTCAACGATCACAACACCCCGGAAGACATAGTCAGCTATGGCATGGGCACCCAGGGCCAGCGTTACAGCATTCTGGAAGACCTGAATACCGATAACGTGAAGTACCTGCAGCCTGCCTGGGCGTTCTCCTTCGGGGGCGAGAAGCAGCGGGGTCAGGAATCCCAGCCGCTGATCAAGGACGGCGTCATGTACGTGACCGCCTCCTACTCACGTATCTACGCGATTAATGCCAAAACCGGCGAGGAAATCTGGCAGTACGATGCCCGCCTGCCGGACGGCATCATGCCTTGCTGTGACGTGGTCAACCGTGGTGCCGCCATCTACGGTGACAAAGTGATTTTCGGTACCCTTGACGCCAAGCTGGTTGCCCTGAACAAGGACACCGGCAAGCCGATGTGGATCAAGAAGGTGGCTGACTACCAGGCCGGCTATGCGATTACTGCCGCGCCAATCGTAGTGAAAGGCAAGGTCATCACCGGCGTGTCCGGTGGAGAATTCGGTATCGTCGGCAAGGTGGAGGCCTACGACGCCAACACCGGTGATCTGGTGTGGACCCGTCCCACCGTTGAAGGCCACATGGGTTACGTCTACAAGGACGGCAAGAAAGTCGAGAACGGCATTTCCGGCGGCAAGGCAGGTGTGACCTGGCCCGGCGAAATGTGGAAGAACGGCGGTGCTGCGACCTGGCTGGGTGGCACCTACGACCCGGATACCGACTCCCTGTTCTTCGGTACCGGTAACCCGGCGCCCTGGAACTCGCACATGCGCCCCGGCGACAACCTGTTCTCTTCCTCCCGTCTGGCGATCGACCCGGACGACGGCAGCATCAAGTGGCACTTCCAGACCACTCCGAACGATGGCTGGGACTATGACGGCGTCAACGAGCTGATCCCCTTCGATTACGAAGAGAACGGCAAAACCGTCAAAGCGGCGGCTACCGCCGACCGTAACGGTTTCTTCTACGTGCTGAACCGCGAGAACGGCGACTTCATCCGTGGCTTCCCGTTCGTGGACAAGATCACCTGGGCCGAAGGGCTGGATCCGGAAACCGGTCGCCCGATCTTTGCCGAGGGCGGTCGTCCCGGTGACCCCGCGGATCTCGACGGCAACAAGGGCGAGACCGTAGTGGCACAGCCCGCATTCCTGGGTGGCAAGAACTGGATGCCGATGGCCTATAGCCAACAGACGGAACTGTTTTATGTACCGTCTAATGAATGGGCCATGGATATCTGGAACGAGCCGGTTTCCTACAAAAAGGGTGCGGCGTTCCTGGGCGCTGGATTTACTATCAAGCCGGCCAACGATGACTACATCGGCGTTCTGCGGGCTATGGATCCAAAGACCGGTGAAGAGGTCTGGCGCTATGAGAATACGGCCCCCCTGTGGGGCGGTGTGATGACGACGGCGGGTGGTCTGGTCTTCACCGGCACGCCGGAAGGGCATCTGAAGGCGTTTGATGCCAAGACTGGCGAAGAGCTCTACCGCTTCAACACAGGCTCCGGTGTGGTTGGTACTCCGATCACCTGGACCATGGACGGTGAGCAGTATGTGTCCGTGGCCTCTGGCTGGGGTGGTGCGGTTCCGCTCTGGGGGGGAGAAGTTGCCAAGGTGGTGAAAAACTTCAATCAGGGGGGCATGGTGTGGACGTTCAAGTTGCCCAAAGACCGGATCGCCAGTAACTGATCCGAACGATAAGAAGGTCGCCCGGGGCGACCTTTTTTGTTTCAGCGAGAGGTGATTCCCTGACATCGAAATTGAGCAGTCAGGGAATTGTTCTTTGGGGAGCCGGTAATTCGCAAGCAACTGCTGATCCCGAAATCTACTACCAAGGGATGAGTTTTTCGCCTCCTTGGGATCATTCACCAATCCTGGTTTCACGACTACATTGAATAGGTAAACGCGAAGGCCGCGTTGGCAAGCGACAAACACAACAATGAGGTCAATGTCATGATCTACGCACAACCAGGAAAGGACGGTTCCGTTGTTTCTTTCAAATCCCGCTACGAGAACTACATTGGCGGTGAATGGGTAGCACCGGTTAAAGGCCAGTATTTCGAGAACATCACTCCCGTTACCGGCGAGGCGTTCTGTGAGATCCCGCGCTCGACGGCAGAGGACATTGAGCTTGCCCTGGATGCCGCCCATAAAGCAGCTCCAGCCTGGGGCAAAACCTCCCCAACCGAACGCTCCAATATTCTGCTCAAAATCGCGGACCGGATTGAAGCCAACCTTGAAAAGCTGGCCGTTGCTGAAACCTGGGACAACGGTAAAGCGGTGCGCGAGACCCTGAACGCAGACATTCCGTTGGCGGCTGATCATTTCCGCTACTTCGCGGGCTGTATTCGTGCTCAGGAAGGCCATATGGGCGAAATTGACCACAACACTGTGGCGTACCATTTCCATGAGCCCCTCGGTGTGGTTGGTCAGATCATTCCCTGGAACTTCCCGCTTCTGATGGCGGCCTGGAAGCTGGGCCCCTGTCTGGCAGCGGGTAACTGCACGGTGCTCAAACCTGCCGAGCAGACTCCTGCCAGTATTCTGGTTCTGATGGAAATCATCGGCGACCTGTTGCCGCCGGGTGTACTCAACATCGTTAACGGTTACGGTATTGAGGCCGGTCAGGCGCTCGCCACCAGCAAACGTATCGCCAAGATCGCGTTTACCGGCTCTACCCCGGTTGGCTCCCACATTCTGAAGTGTGCGGCTGAAAACATCATTCCTTCCACCGTCGAGTTGGGTGGCAAATCGCCGAACATCTACTTCTCCGATGTCATGAAGGCTGAGCCTGAGTTCATTGACAAGTGTGTTGAAGGTCTGGTGTTGGCGTTCTTCAACCAGGGCGAAGTGTGCACCTGCCCCTCCCGGGCTCTGGTTCAGGAAGACATGTTTGAGGAATTCATGCAAAAGGTCGTCGAGCGCACCAAGGCGATCAAGCGCGGTAATCCGTTGGACACCGAAGTGCAGGTAGGTGCCCAGGCCTCGAAAGAACAGTTCGACAAGATTATGTCGTATATGGAAATCGGCAAGCAGGAAGGGGCGGTTGTCCTGACCGGCGGTGACCGTGAACATCTCGACGATGAATTCAACAACGGTTTTTACATCCAGCCGACCCTGTTCAAGGGTGACAACAAGATGCGAGTGTTCCAGGAGGAGATCTTTGGACCGGTTGTTGGGGTGACCACCTTCAAGACCGAAGAAGAAGCACTGGCTATCGCAAATGACACCGAATTTGGTCTGGGAGCGGGCGTCTGGACCCGTGACACCAATCGGGCTTACCGCATGGGGCGTGCCATTCAGGCTGGCCGGGTGTGGATGAACTGCTACCACGCCTACCCCGCCCACGCGGCATTTGGCGGTTACAAGCGCTCGGGTGTTGGTCGTGAGACCCACAAGATGGCGCTTGATCATTACCAGCAAACCAAAAACCTGCTGGTGAGCTACGACACCAACCCGCTGGGATTCTTCTGATCCGGATGCGTCGGGGCTGTCTGCATCGGCCCCTTTTTCGTGTGACCGCACAAGGACGGTGCTTTTGTTGAGCCCGGCGTCTGCCGGGTGGCTCCTGCTGGAGCCCGGGATGTTTTACCACTCTCCTTAGGCCCTTCCCAGGGCCTTTTTTTATGACATTTGTTTTTTGTAGACGACTGGTCTAAAGTGATCTCAGGTTTTTGTAGACGAGCGGTCTAAAGTAAGCGTAATGGCAGAATCCAAGACACCCCAACGCAGGCGCGGCAGGCCACCCAAGAGCCAGAACGTCAGCTATCAGGATACCCGGCAGGCGTTGATTGAATTCGGGCTGGCAGTGCTGACCGAGAAGGGCTATTCCTATACCGGTATCGACGAAATCTTGAGGCTGGCCGGCGTACCCAAGGGGTCGTTTTATCACTACTTCGATAACAAAGAAGCGTTCGGCCGGGCGCTGATCGAAGCCTACGGTGACTTCTTTGCCCGTAAACTGGAGCGATCCTTCGCTGACGATTCCCGGCCACCGCTGTCGAGGCTGGAGGCATTTGTTCAGGACGCCAAAGCGGGCATGAAGAAATACGACTACCGGCGAGGGTGCCTGATCGGCAATCTGGGGCAGGAAATGGCGGCCCTCCCGGAAAGTTTCCGCGAGCTTTTGAGCGATACTTTTCGGGATTGGGAAGCCCGGGTTGCCCGAGTTCTTCAGCAGGCCCGACAAGCGGGTGATATCCCGCAAAGCGCGTGCTGCGAGTCGTTAGCGCAGTTTTTCTGGATTGGCTGGGAGGGCGCTGTGCTCAGGGCTAAACTGGAGCAGTCAGCTCAGCCGCTGGACCGGTTTTCCCATGGATTCATGGCGCTTGTACAAAGTGCCTGAGAGCTCGATACGCAAGTTCACTGATTAAACGGAGAGCGGGAGGCAACATGTTCAAAGCAATTCTGATTGAAGGCAGTCGGGGTGATCAGCAGGTGGCCCTGAAGTCTGTTGACGAGACCCAGTTGCCGGAAGGCGACGTCACGGTTGAAGTGGCTTACAGCACCCTGAACTATAAGGATGCGCTGGCGATTACCGGCAAGGCGCCGATTGCCAAAACCTATCCCATGGTGCCTGGTATTGACCTCGCCGGGGTTGTGACGGAATCCGACAATCGGGATTTCAAGCCCGGCGACCAGGTCGTGCTGAACGGTTGGGATGTGGGCGAAAAACACTGGGGCGGGCTGGCTGAGAAGGCACGCCTCTCCGGAGACTGGTTGATTCCGTTGCAAGCACCGTTTACCCCGCGCCAGGCCATGGCTATTGGCACCGCGGGCTACACCGCCATGTTATGCGTGATCGCCCTGGAGAAGCAGGGCGTCAAGCCGGATTCAGGTGACATCCTGGTAACCGGAGCAACCGGAGGTGTTGGGAGTGTGGCGGTAGCGATCCTGGCTAAACTCGGATACTCGGTGACTGCGGTAACCGGCCGGCCCGAAGAGGAAGGGTATCTTAAGTCCCTGGGGGCGAAGCAGATTCTGGATCGGGCTGAATTGACGGCGCCCGGCAAGCCGTTGGCCCGTGAAACCTGGGCGGGGGCTATCGATGTGGCCGGCGGACAAGTGTTGGCGAATGTCTGTGCGGCCATGAAGTATCGAGGTGTTGTTGCTGCCTGCGGTCTGGCGGCAGGGATGGACTTCCCGGCTACAGTCGCTCCGTTCATTCTTCGAGGCGTGACCCTTTGCGGTGTTGATAGTGTTATGGCTCCGAAAGCTGATCGTCTGTACGCCTGGAAGCGTCTGGCCGAGGACCTGTCCCCGGAGCTTCTGGACAGCATGATTACCGAGGTGTCCTTTGACGATGCTATCGGTGCCGCCGGACAGTTGCTCGAGGGCAAGTTGCGGGGCCGCGTGGTGATTCCGGTCGCCGGTTAACCGGCGTTTTGAACAGACTGAAAACAACAGAGGATGCAGAATGTCGGACCCAAAAGAACAACCGATCAGCCGGTTTCCGGTGCCAGAGATGGGCTCGTTGCCCAGCGATATCCGTGACCGGATTCTGAAAGTGCAAGAGAAGTCGGGGTTCATTCCTAACGTCTTCCTGGCGCTGGCACATCGCCCCGACGAGTTCAGAGCGTTCTTCGATTACCACGATGCTCTGATGGAGAAGGAGAGCAACCTGACCAAGGCTGAACGCGAGATGATTGTGGTGGCGACCAGCAACCTGAATCAGTGCCAGTACTGCGTGGTAGCTCATGGCGCAATCTTGCGGATCCGGGAGAAAAACCCACTGATTGCCGATCAGGTGGCGGTGAATTATCGCAAAGCGGATATTTCCGAGCGCCAGAAGGCGATGCTGGATTTTGCCGTGAAAGTGTCGCAGTCGGCCTATGCCGTGAATGAGGACGACTTTGCCACATTGCGCGCGCACGGGTTTACCGATGAGGACGCCTGGGATATTGCAGGCATCACGGCCTTCTTCGGTCTGTCCAACCGCATGGCCAATGTCACCAGCATGCGGGCCAACCCGGAATTCTATTCGCTGGGGCGCTGAGTGCAGGGGCGTTTACGCCCCTGCTGCATCTGTGGCCAGAATCCGCGCCTGTTTCTGCCGCTGTTTGGCCTGAACAATGGCGTCTACGCACTGATTCTGGTCCCGCAGAATCACAACGCACTCCAGGCACTGGATGCACTCGTCGTAGTCCACCCGGCCATCCTTGCGGATAGCGTTGATACCGCATTCGTTTTTGCAATGCTGGCAAGGCTGGCCACAGCGTTTGACCCTCTCCAGCCAACTGAACACTCGCAGTCGCCCCAGCACCGCCAGTCCTGCTCCCAGCGGGCACAGATAACGGCAGTAGAACTTGTGAACGAACAGGCCGATCGCCAGTAAGGCGAGGGCGTACATTACAAATGGCCAGTGCCTGATGAAATACAGAGTAATGCTGGTTTTGAACGGCTCCACTTCAGCCAGTTGCTCGGCCAGGGTCAGTGAAAAGAACGCGGTGGTCACAAGCCCGGCAAGTATCGGGTATTTCAACAGGATGAGCCGTCGGTGCCATCTCTCAGGTATTTTTATCTGCCGCAATCCGAGCCGCTGACCTATCCACGCGACCAGTTCCTGAAGTGCGCCAAACGGGCAGAGCCAGCCGCAAAAAAGCCCGCGCCCCCAGATAAACAGGGTGACAAAGGTGTAGGTCCATAGAATGAATATCACCGGGTCCAGCAGAAATACGTTCAGGGAGAAGCCATCCCAGAGAGCCAGCAACAAGGTATAGATGTTAACGACCGAAAGCTGCCCCTGGGCATAAAAGCCAATAAAGAAGAGCGTGAAGAGCAGAAAGCCCCAGCGGAAGCCGTGCACCAGCCGGGGATAGCGTGTCAGGGTTTTCTGGCGCGCAAAGAACACCGTCAGTATGGTCAGGCCAGTAACCAGCAGGCTGATCTGCCACCATCGTTCTTTCCAGAGCCCAATCCAAACCGGTTGCTGGCCTTCATTAAAGTCTGGTGCCACCTCGACCGGTTCAAACAGGTCCGGGGAAAAAGTCACGGGCAGCGTGAAGCGTGCGTGGTCGGTGATCAGGTGATTTCGTGGCGCAGTGATGTCCAGATGGAACGATGCCTCGGAACCCGGGTTGAAGCCCGCATTGCCGCCGACCCGGAACAGGTTCATGGCGGCCATATCGGGTGCGCCCGGAGCCATAATCTGTTGATTCGGTTCGAGCCAGTTCAGATCCCTCATCTCGATGGCCAGCTCATTCTGAGTGAGACCGATTCGGCTGGGCGTACTGCCGGGCACAAAGGCTTCGTTGACATGAGGATATACGCCTTGTGACATCACCATAATGACTTTGCCTCGATCATTCAGGCGTTCCTGAAACGATTGGTAGCCTTCGTCGCCAAGCAGGTTTCGCCCCACCATGGGTGAATTCACATAGGCAAAATAGATCTCTGTAAATGCCTCGCCGGATGGAGGCGACAGGTCGGTTGGGTAGTCCATCAGCGGGCGGCCCAGCTTCGCCTCCACCTCCTGCGCTGAGAGTGTCCGCTTCTGGACGTAGCCGCGGTCCAGCAGTTGTTGCCAGGTCAGAGGCTCATAATAATCTTGTCGGGCCCTTGTGGGGGCCGCCTGGGCGAACCCTTCCAGCTTGCTTCTGGCAACTTGCAAGGCGGAGGAGAGTATCGTGTCATTGATGATCAGCACAGAAACCGTGGCCTTGCTCACACCATCAAAGTAGACCTGTTGGCCACCTGTGTCGCGACTGGAACGACTGGACGCCTGAACGATGATCTGGTCTTTCAGGGACCGCCCTTCATACTGCGCCACAAATTCGTTCAGAGGTGCTTCGCCCAGGCCATGCAGAAATACAGGCTCGTGATGGTGAAGCACCTCGACGCCCGTGAATCGGCCTTTGGTGTCCAGGCCGATCATCATGGTGATCGGCTTGCCCGCGAATCCCTGCAAGGTAACAAAATCGGTTGAGACATAGGCGTAGCCCAGCAGTTCCTGGAGCTGGTACACGGGGTAGACGGGAAAGTCCGGCAACTTGTCCTCAATGACGGTTGCTGATGGAAACAGAGACTGAATGACGGCCCCGGGCTCCGGTAGCGGCTCAGCCGCGTAGGCAGAGGCTGTGAACACCAGTGAGAGCAAGAGCATCAGGCGCCCCACCATGAGAAGTCTCCTGTGATTGTTATTGTTTCTCTCATGGTAGGGCGCGGCCGGTGGGGCTCAATTCAACCTCCGGGCCAAAGGTCTGCTACTTTCAGGCGGGCAAAAACGGTCCCAAAGTACCATATGGCGTGGCAGGCACTGTGATTAGCATGAAAGTGATCGTGGGCGCTTGCCTGCGGTGCCCATAAATGCCAAGCACTAACAATCATGACAAGAGGTGAGCATCATGTGGACCAAGCCAGCTTATGAAGACCTTCGCATCGGTTTTGAAGTGACTATGTACTTCGCTAACCGCTGAGCCACGAATAGCCAGCCCCCGGGCTGGCTATTTGCGTTCTGCTCGGGAGGTTGCCATGCAGATTCGAATTCTGGGTTCAGGGGCCGGGGGCGGTTTTCCCCAGTGGAACTGTAACTGCCGGAACTGTGCCGGTTTTCGGGCCGGTACCCTGAAGGCCCTTGCCCGGACCCAGTCATCCATTGCCATCAGCGACGATGGAGAGCGTTGGATTCTTTTCAATGCCTCACCGGATATCCGGGCCCAGCTTGCGGACTTTCCAGCCATGCAGCCGGGGCGTTCGCTACGCGACACCGGAATCTCGGCCATCGTCCTGATGGACAGTCAGGTTGATCACACCACCGGATTGCTGTCACTGCGGGAAGGGCTGCCGCTGGGCGTTTGGTGTACTTCGCAGGTGCACAGTGATCTGTCCACCGGCTTCCCGCTGTTCGAGATGCTCCGGCACTGGAATGGCGGCCTCAATTGGCAAGCCATTGAGCCGAACGAAGATACGGCGTTCACGATACCGTGCGCGCCAACTCTGGCGCTAACGGCTATTCCGCTCCTGAGTAACGCTCCGCCGTATTCTCCAAGGCGAGACCAGCCGCACCCTGGCGACAATATTGGCCTATTCATTGAAGACTCCGTCAGTGGTCAGAGCGTTTTATACGCGCCCGGTCTGGGGCAGCCGGATGACCGGATCAAAGCCTGGATGGCCCGAGCTGACGTGCTGCTGGTGGATGGTACCGTTTGGCATGATGATGAAATGATCCGCCAGGAAGTCGGCACCAAAACCGGTCAACAGATGGGGCATCTCGCGCAGGCCGGGCCGGGTGGCATGATTGAGCTGCTGGACACCTTGCCGGGCGCGCGCAAGATCCTCATTCACATCAACAATACCAATCCCATCCTTGATGAGGCCTCGCCAGAGCGCGCTGAGCTTGCGGCGCATGGTATCGAGGTGGCGTGGGATGGCATGCACATACACCTGTGAGGTCCGCCATGAACGCACAAGTTACGCCTGCCCTGACTCGGGACGATTTCGAGGCCGCGCTGCGTGCCAAGGGCGGCTACTACCACATCCATCATCCATTCCACCGGGCCATGTACAGCGGTGGGTGCACGCCTGCCCAGATCCGGGGGTGGGTGGCAAATCGCTATTACTATCAGATCAACATCCCCCAGAAGGATGCGGCCATCATGGCGAATTGCCCGGATGCCAGCGTTCGTCGTCTGTGGTTGCAGCGTATTCTGGATCACGACGGTCATGATGACGATGCCGGAGGCATTGAGGCCTGGTTGCTTCTGGCCGAAGCTGTGGGCCTGACGCGAGAGGAGGTGATTGATCAGCGGCACGTGTTACCGGGTGTCCGTTTTGCGGTCGATGCCTACCTCAACTTTGCCCGTCGGGCCACATGGCAGGAGGCTGCCTGTTCCTCGCTGACCGAGCTGTTCGCGCCGGAGATTCATCAGTCTCGTCTGGACAGCTGGCCAGATCATTATCCCTGGATTGAGGCGGAGGGTTATCGGTATTTCCGCAAACGCCTCTCTGAAGCGCGCCGGGATGTGGAGCATGGTCTGAGTATTACGCTGGATCATTTTGTCTCGGCCGCGGACCAGCAGCGTGCGTTCGAGATCCTACAATTCAAACTCGATATTCTCTGGACCATGCTGGATGCCATGACCATGGCGTATGTTCACGAGACACCGCCCTATCATACAGTGACAGATCAGCCGGTGTGGCATCGTGGTCTGTAAGGAGGTAGCCATGGCTCAGGTTCCACGCTTGCGTCGAGGTTTCCGGTTTCAGTGGGAGCCGGCACAGCAAAGTCACGTTCTGTTGTATCCGGAGGGCATGGTCAAGCTTAATGGCAGCGCCGGTGCCATACTGGCGGAAGTGAACGGTTCTCGCACCAGTACCGAGATTGTCGAGCTTCTGGAGCGGGCGTTTCCGGAGGCTGGTCCCCTGTCAGCCGACGTCGAGGACTTTCTCGCCGAGGCAACCCGCCAACACTGGATTGAATGGCTATGAGTGGTGAACACGAAACGGTTGGTCCCCCGCTCTGGCTGCTTGCTGAGTTGACCTACCGCTGCCCGCTCCAATGCCCGTATTGTTCCAATCCGCTGGATTATGCCGATCAGGCGCATGAGCTTTCGACGCGCCAGTGGCTGGAAGTGCTGCAGCAAGGCCGGGCAATGGGGGCCGCCCAGCTGGGCTTTTCCGGTGGAGAGCCCCTGGTGCGGCAAGACCTGCCGGAGTTAATCGCCGGCGCCCGGGGCATGGGTTACTACACCAACCTGATCACATCGGGCCTGGGACTGACGGAGGCGAAGGTTCAGGATTTTGCCGAGGCAGGGCTGGATCATATTCAGGTCAGCTTTCAGGCATCGGATCCTGAGCTCAACAATGCGCTGGCTGGCTCCAGAAAGGCCTTTGATCAGAAGCTGGCCATGGCGAGGGCGGTCAAGGCGGCGGGCTATCCGATGGTGCTCAACTTTGTGATCCATCGTCACAACATTCATCAGATGCCTGACATTCTTGCGTTGTGTGAGAAGCTGGGGGCCGATTATGTTGAGCTGGCCACTTGCCAATACTACGGGTGGGCGTTTGCCAACCGGGAAGGGCTGATGCCCTCGAGAGATCAATTGGTAACGGCTGAGGCCACCGTGAATCGCTACCGCACTGATCTGCTTGCGCGGGACCATCCGATGAAGGTGATCTTCGTAACCCCAGATTACTACGAAGAACGTCCAAAAGCCTGTATGAATGGCTGGGGCAGCCTGTTCCTGACCGTTGCCCCTGACGGAACGGCGCTGCCTTGTCACAGCGCCCGGCTTCTGCCGATTGAGTTTCCCAATGTGACCGAGCAGTCGCTGGAGGATATCTGGTATCGCAGTCCCGGGTTCAATCATTACCGTGGTGACCTCTGGATGCCTGAACCCTGCCGTTCCTGTGACGAAAAAGGCAAGGATTTCGGGGGGTGCCGCTGTCAGGCTTACCTGTTGACCGGGAACGCCGACAATGCCGATCCGGTTTGCGGAAAGTCACCACATCACGACCGGATCCTGGCCGCCCGAACGGCAGCCGATCACGCGACGGCTGGTCTGGAGGATCTGATCTACCGAAACGCCCGGAATTCCCGTGTCATTTGCCGGGGATGAAATCCTGTCGGCCCGCACGGCGTGTCTTGAAACTCAGCAGTTTTCGGAACTGAAAGCCGACGGCGGGCTAGTGTACTGGCTGGCTTCTGAGCCCGGCTCCGGGCGTGTAAACCTGTGGCGCTTTGACGGCGAGCGGACACGAAGAATCGAGACCGGTAACGGTGTCGGCAGTCGCCTGAACGGATACGGTGGCGGTGCCTTTGCGGTGATGGGGCGATTCATATGCTGGGTGGCAGAGGATCAGAGTCTCTGGCAGCTGGATCTTGGAACGGGCGTTCGGCTCAGCCTGGTCGCTCCCTCCGGGGCACGGTGGGGAGGGCTGGTGGCAGACCCCCACCGGCAGCGCTGGTTGGCCGTACGAGAATACGGCGATCAACAGGCCCTGGTGGCGATTGACTCGTCTGGACAGATTACGGTGCTCGACGACCGTTTTGACTTCTACAGCGCGGCGGCGCTCAGTCCGGACGGCAAGGCCTTGGCCTGGGTCAGTTGGCAGCTCCCGGACATGCCTTGGGATAGGTCCATGTTGTGTCTGGCGCGGCTTGGTGCCAACGGCGATGTGCGGGGTGCGCTCGTTGCGGAACCGCCGGGAGGCGGGTCTGTCCAGCAGCCCCAGTTCGATGATAGCCAGCTCTGGGTTCAGTCGGATCACCTTGGCTGGTGGCAGCCGTTTCGGGTGGATCGAAATCACCACTCGCTGCGTTGGACCGCAGGAACTGAGGTCATGGCCGATCACGCCAACGCGCCCTGGCAGCTCGGGGAGCGGCATAGTTGCCCCCTGTCTGGCGGGGGGTGGGGACAGGTCCGTTATGTCAGGGGGTGGGCCGAACTCTGGATTGATCGAGACGGCCGGCGTCGCCGGGTGGCATCGTCTTACTCGGATTTCCGGTGGCTGTCTGCGTGGAGTAATAGCCTCGTTTGTCTGGCCCGACGACCGGATAGCGCGGATCACATTCTCAGGATTGATCCGGACACCGGAAGGGAGGAGGTATTGAGTGCGGCCACTTCACCGATCGCAGAACGCGACTGGGTCTGGCCGGAGACTCTGTGCCTGCCTCCAGATGACCAGTTTTCGTTCGAGCTGCAAAGCTTTCTGTACCAACCGGCAAAGTCAGCCAAGGCCTCACCGCTCATCATCCTGGCCCATGGCGGACCGACCTCGGCTGCCTACGCTACCTTCAATGCCCAGATACAGTTCTGGTGTCAGCACGGGTTTGCGGTAGCGGACGTGAATTACACCGGCAGCACCGGTTTTGGTCGGGCATATCGTCAGGCGCTGGCTGGCAACTGGGGACGAGCCGATGTTGCCGATGTTGTAAGGGTGAGACATGCGCTTGGCGCCAGCCGCGGGATAGACCCTGAGCGGGTGTTTATCCAGGGGCGCAGTTCCGGTGGCTATACCGCACTGATGGCAGCCATGCAGCCGGGACAGTCATTTCGTGGTCTCGGCAGTCTGTTTGGCGTGACCGAACCGTTGAAGCTGAAGGCAGCCACCCATCGGTTCGAGTCGGGCTATCTTGACTGGTTGTTGGGCCCACCGGGTTCTCGAGGTGTTAACTGGCGTTCCCGGACACCGGCCCTCCAGGCAGGCCGGATTGCGTGTCCGGCGCTGTTTTTTCAGGGAGGAAAGGACCGGGTGGTGGTGCCGGAGCAAACCCGGGAAATGGTGGCGGCTCTCAGAGCGGCAGGCCAGTGCGCCGAAATGGTCTGGTTTGATGAGGAGGGGCACGGTTTCCGCTCCCCGGAGAATCAGGTCACGATGCTGGACACACTATGGCGCTTCTATCGCAGACTGTCAGAGTGAGCCGGCCTTGGCCAAAAGGTCGATGAAGCGCTCGCCAAGTTGCGTTAATATGTCAGTTACTCCTATAACAACAACCGTACGCGTCAGGCCCCATGAGTTACGACATTTCTGCTTTGCGAAAGTTTGTCTCTCCGGAGATCGTGTTCGGCGCAGGATCACGCCGATCGGTGGCCAATTTTGCCAGCAATTTCGGGGCGCGCCATGTGTTTCTTGTCTCGGACCCCGGTGTCCAGGCTGCCGGGTGGGTTGGTGAGATTGAAACGCTCCTGAAAGAAGCCGGCCTGGCCTGCACCACTTACACTGCAGTTTCCCCCAATCCCAAAGTGGATGAGGTGATGGCTGGTGCCGAGCAGTACCGGTCGAATGACTGTGACGTTATCGTCGCCATTGGTGGTGGCAGCCCGATGGACTGTGCCAAGGGCATCGGTATTGTCGCCACGCACGGTCGGAGCATTCTGGAGTTCGAAGGGGTGGATACCATCACCAATCCCCCTCCGCCCTTGATACTGATTCCGACGACGGCGGGAACCTCTGCCGACGTATCCCAGTTTGCGATCATTTCGGACCCCAATCGGCGCTTCAAGTTTTCCATTATCAGCAAGGCGGTCGTGCCGGATGTCTCTCTGATTGATCCGGAAGTCACGGAAACCATGGGTGCTTACCTGACCGCCTGCACCGGGGTGGATGCGCTGGTTCACGCCATTGAGGCATTTGTGTCTACCGGCAGCGGACCGCTCACCGACACGCACGCTCTCGAAGCCATCCGGCTGATCAACCGGAACCTGGAGCCATTGGTTGCCAACCCGGCGGATCCGGTATTGCGCGAGCAGATCATGCTGGCCTCCATGCAGGCGGGCCTGGCCTTTTCAAATGCCATTCTTGGGGCAGTACACGCCATGTCGCATAGCCTCGGGGGCTTCCTGGACCTGCCCCACGGATTGTGCAACGCGCTATTGCTGGAGCACGTGGTGGCCTACAACTTCCCGTTTGCCGAAGACCGCTTCCGGCGTGTGGCGGAGGCCATGGATATTGATACCCGGGGAATGAGTAATGCCCAGGTCAAAAAACACCTGATGGCCCGTATTGTTGCGCTCAAGAAAACCGTCGGCCTCGAAGCCCGGTTGAAAGAGCTGGGTGTGACGACATCGGATATCCCCTATCTTTCAGGCTATGCATTAAAGGACCCCTGCATACTGACCAACCCAAGGAAGTCGTCGCTTCGGGATGTTCAGGTGGTTTATGAAGAAGCCCTCTGAATCGCCTGACAGTGGTTTTGGCGTTGGCGATCTGCTGGGACTTGGCAGTCAGTCGGTGCGTAAGAATTATTATCCGGCCTTGCAGGAACGTATTGAGGAGCTGGAGCGGGAACGCAACCGTTACAAATGGCTGTTCGAAAACGCGCTGCATGGCATTTTCCAGGCCAATCTGCGGGGTGGTTTTCTGGCCTGCAACCCGGCGATGGCGCGGATTTGCGGATACGACAGCCCTGAACAGCTTCAGCACCGGATGATCCGGCTTCGCGAACAGCTTTTTTTCAGCGCCGCAGAGTTTGATGTCATTCGCCAGGAATTGCTGGATTACGGCAGCCTTAGCGCGCGGGAGGCCCGTTTTCGTCGGGCCGATCAGTCGGCCGTCCATGTCGCCGTGACCATGCTGCGGCGGCCAGACCTCGGGCCTGAAGTGGTGGAGGCCTTTGTTGCTGATATCACTGACCGCGTTCAGGCCCGGGAAAAGCTCGAACAGCTCAACGCAGAACTGGAACGCCGGGTGGAGGAACGCACTGAAGCGTTGCAGAACGCCAACGTGGACCTCCGCTATCAGATTGAAGAGCGCGAGAAAGTTGAGCAGGAGTTGGTGATCGCTGTCGATGCCGCCAAAGATGCAAACCGGAGCAAAGACAAGTATCTGGCCGCCGCGAGTCACGATTTACTTCAGCCATTGAATGCCGCCCGGCTCATGATCTCGGCGTTGCAGGACAGCACCCTGCCCGATGCCGAACGCCGGATGGTGCACCAGGCCCACCGTGCTCTGGAAGGCGCAGAGGACCTTCTGGCCGATTTGCTGGACATCTCCAAACTGGACCAGCAGGCGATGAAGCCCGATCTGGTGTATACCGACGTCGATGAGCTGGCGCGCAGTCTCGGCAGCGAGTTTGAGGCCGTGGCGGCCAACGCAGGGCTTGGTTTTCGGGTCCGCTCTTCACCGGCCATGGTGCGCACGGACCAACGTATGCTCACTCGTATTCTTCGAAACCTGCTCAGCAATGCCTTCCGTTACACGCGGTCCGGTGGTGTGATGCTGGCGGTGCGTGTGCGCGATGATGACGTTCGGCTCGAAGTCTGGGATACCGGCGTCGGGATTGATGCCGCCAAGCTCGATGAAATCTTTACCGAGTTTCATCAGATCCTGCCGCAGGGGGGCGGTGGCAGGCAAGGGGTTGGCCTTGGGCTGGCCATTGTCGAGCGAATGGTTCGGGTTCTGGGCTATCGGATTGACGTGGCGTCAAGACCCGGGCTTGGCTCTCGCTTCACCGTAACGCTGCCACGCGTTCCCGTGCCAACGTTGCAGGCCTTTGCGAAGCCTGCCCCGGCCGTGTCGACAGACTGCGGTTTTGAGGGAACTCCGGTTCTGGTCATTGATAACGAGCCAGCCGTCCTTGAGAGCATGGCGACGCTTCTCAGTCGATGGGGGTGTGTCGTGATTACGGCCGGTGGCCGGGATCATGCCCTGGCCCGACTGGATGAATCCGGCTTGACTCCGAGAGCCGTGCTTGCGGATTACCATCTCGATGATGGCCAGACCGGTTTTGATGCCATTCACTCGGTGCGGCGACATCTGGCGATGGACCTGCCCGGGGCCATCATTACGGCTGATCGCAGTGACGAGACGCGAGCCTTGTTACGAGCCCAGTATCTTCCTGTATTGAATAAACCGGTCAAGCCCAACCGACTGCGGGCATTGCTGACCAGCCTGATTGCCTCGTCGTCGTTCTGACGCTGTAAGACCGTCTTACAGACTCCCGTGCATTCCAGCCGCAATACTTCCTGAAGCCGGTTTTCCCCCGGCCACGATAGACAATCTTCAGGGAGTGGTTCATGACAACAACAGGATTCAGAACATCGTGGGGGCGCTGCCGCTGGCTAATGGCAGGCATGGCGTTGGTGGTGCTGCAGGGCTGCGGGGGCGGAGGCTCGGATTCTTCTGATCCCTCAGACTTCGATGCTCCGGTTGAGCCGGTCAACATTGGCGGCGATGGCGACCTTTACGCCCCGGATCGGATAATGGCCGTGGACATTCGTATGTCCGCTGATGATTTCGAAAAGCTGCGTGCCGAGGGGCGCACCCTGGCGAGCACGGATCGCGAGTGTATACCGCCGTTTGAATACACGGAATTTACCGCGCGTGTGTCGATTGATGGCGATCGGATGGACAACGTCATTGTTCGCAAGAAAGGCTACATGGGCTCCCTGAGCCCGAGCATTCCCTCTCTCAAGTTGGATTTCAACGACCTGCAAAAAGGCCGGACCTACCAGAATTCCTCACGGATGACCCTGAACAACAATCGCCAGGATCCTTCCAATGCCAGGCAATGCATGGCGTATGACCAGTTCCGTGAAGCCGGCATTGCGGCGCCAAGATGCAACTACGCCAGGGTAACCGTGAACGGCGAAACACTCGGCGTGTTTACCAATGTCGAGCCTCTTAAAAAGCCTTTCCTGACCCGTGCGTTCGGCAACGATGAGGGCAATCAGTATGAGGCGCAGACTGCCGATTTTGGTACCTGGCTGAGCCAGCGATTCGAGAAGAAGACCAACGAAAAGGAAAACGACCGAAGCGATCTGCAAGCCGTTGCAGAAGCTCTGGCGTTGCCAGATGAGCAGATGCTGAACGTGTTGCCGCAGTTGGTCGATGTGGACCAGTTCATCCGCTTCTGGGCGGTGGAAACCTTGCTCGGCGCCTGGGATTCTGCCACCGGTAATGCCAACAACTTCCATATTTACCGTAACCCGGAGGACGGACTGTTCCATTTCATTCCCTGGGGGGCGGACACAGCTTTTCGCGGGGACCATCCGCTCAAGCCGCTAACCGGTGTTTTCTATCGCAACTTCCGGCTCGCAGATCGTCTGTTCCAGATACCCGAATACCGGGCAGCCTATTATGCGGAGCTGGAGAACCTGTTGGAAACCCAGTGGGATGAGAATGCCTTGACCGACCGCCTGGCGCGCATTCGTCAATTGACCGGAACCACCGAGGAGGCGGCGGCCAGCCTGCAACGCTTTATCATCGGCAACGGTGAGCCGGGCGACGATGATTACGAGCCCGCCCGCAGGGCTGTTCTGGAACAGGCGATGGCGGCGGAGACGCCGACTGGCGAAGTCTCGCTTCTGGCAGACAAGGAGCCGGATTGCAGCGCGCCCACCACGACGGCTTTGACCGGCAACATCACATCCCAGAGCGGAAATGACCGAGGTGCATTCAATTTCACCTTGCCGGACGGGCGCAACGTCAGTGCCAGCCTGACCTACGCCGCCTTTGAAGTTGACAGCCTGGTGTATTCCGTGGACCGGGAAACCAAACCGGCGGTCGTTAGCCTCCTGATGATCGGCGTGGATGCCGGTGACAGCTTCAAACCCTATGTGCTTCAGCTGTTTATTGAATCGTCGGACTACGTACCGGGTAGCCATCGCCTCCATGGCTTTGCCACCAATGCGCTGCTGTTTGAGGTGGATGAGAGCCTGCCCGGAGATGTCCGGACGATTGCTCTGGGAGCTCAAGGGCAGATTACCCTGACCAGTGTTGGCACCGGGGAGCAGGCCGGGGACGTGGCAATCACCCTGGATGCCACCCTGGAGTACGTGGCCGACGTGCCATGAACATGGCCGTTGGTAGCCCGGTGGCGAGATTTGCCGGGCATTCCCTTGAGGCGCAGTCAAGAGCGCTCCTGATGAACCGTGTGGACACCAAGTTCATGATTCCGGCTCAGGAGCTAGACCAGTGTCTTCAGGGCCTGGAGCGCGAGTATTCGATGCTTGAGATTGGGGCGGCTCGGCGTTTTACCTACGACACCCTGTATCTGGATACGCCGGACAGCCAGCTGTATCTGGATCATCACAACGGCAAGCTCAATCGTTTCAAGCTGCGGATTCGTCACTACCGGCAAAGCGGAGAGAGCTTTCTTGAAGTCAAGAAGAAGATCAACCGGCAACGCACCATCAAAACCCGCTTGCCGTTAACCGGAGACGGTCGGGACCCGCACGTCATCAATGATTTCCTTTCCGGGCAATTCGGCCTTCCGGCTGCAGGGATGCGGCCGGCACTTTTTGTCCGATATGAACGGATGACCTTGCTCCGGCGGGACGGCCATGAGCGGGTGACGGTGGATACCGGGCTCTCATTCCAGACGCCTGATCGACAGCATTCCGTTGCGCTCCCAGGTCTTGCCATTTTCGAAATCAAATATGACCGGAAAGCCTCTGGCTCGCCTTTGATGGCGCGTCTGGCCGCGCTCGGATACAGGCCGGTGACTTTCAGCAAGTACTGCGTTGGTCGGGTTTTTCTGGACGGAGACAACCTGAAAACCAATCGATTCAAACCGTTGTTAAGGAGCGTTCATGGAATCTGCAGTTGACCTCCATTTTGTTATCCGGCTGTTGATTAACGCGGCCTCGGTATTGGTATTGATTCGCTGTTATTACCGCTATTCCCGTCACCGGGAGAATGCCGCCTCTTTCATTCTCTTCGGCGTTGGCGTGTTTCTGGTGACGGCGCTGCTGCATTCGGTCACGGTCACGATGGGCTTTGCCTTTGGCCTGTTTGCCGTGTTCTCGATGCTGCGTTATCGCACCGAAGCCCTGGGTATCAAGGAGATGACCTACCTGTTCCTGGTGATCGCCATGGCCTTGCTGGCGGCAGTCGGGACCATGCACCACCTGGAGTTGATCATGCTGAATGGCCTGGTCATCGCCCTGGCGGTTGTGCTCGAGACCCGCATCCTGTTACCGCGACACGGTGAGAAGGAGGTGGAATACGAAAAGATCGAGAACGTCCACCGGCAACAACAGGCAGCCTTGATTGCCGATCTCAGGGAACGCACCGGACTGGATGTGTTCCGGGTTGATGTGGTGTCTGTCAGCTACCTGAGAGACACCGCGATGCTTCGAATGCACTATCACCTGGAGGCGGGGCATGAATGAGCAAGCGGGCAAACTGCTGGCCTTTGCGCTGCTGCCGATGATTGGTTCAGGCGCCCTGGCGAGTGATGGTGACGGGGGGGCTCAGGCGGAGGTGAGTGGTTACATCGCGGGCGGTGTCGACCACTACGGCGCGTTCCACGATGAGGACGGAGAAGAATCCACGACGCGTGGCGTGTTGCGCAACGCCAAGCTCCAGGTTGAACTGGCGTGGGGCGACGCCTGGGAGGCCGAGATTGACGGCGGCTACGAGATTGAAGGCGACAACAAAGACGCAGAGTTGGGCGATGCCTATGTTCAGTACAACGGCCCTGATCGCCTTGCCGTCCGGCTGGGCCAGTTTAAGGAGCCGTTCGGTATGGAACGGCTGACCAGCTACTCAAGTCTCAGTGCGGGTGAGCGCTCAATGGCTACCTCGGCCTTTGCGCCGGGCCGTTCACTGGGGGTTATGGTGGGGCAGTACCGGAAATCCTCAACCTGGGCGCTGGGGTTATTCAGCGATGAACGTAAACCGGAAGACGGCAGCGCTGTAACTGCCAGAGTCTCCCGTGCTCCCGCCCGCTCGGAGGATCAGGTACTCCATCTCGGTGCAGCAGCATCCTGGCGCCAGCATCGTGAGGAGGAATTCCAGATCAAGGATGAGGCCGAGGTGTTCAGCGCTGACAACGTGGTCCGCAGTCCCCGCTTTGAGGCCCGTGAAAGCAGGCTTGCGGGCGTGGAGGCCGGTTGGCAGTTTCATCGGTTGACCGTGACAGCAGAAGTCATGGCTCAGGAGGTGCGTCGTAAAGGCGGAGAATGGTGGCGGTTTACCGGGGGCTATGTCCAGGCCGGCCTGCTGTTGACCGACGACCAGCGCCCCTACGAGCGGGGCGAGTTCAAACGCATCAAACCAAAGAGTAACGGCGGCGCCTTGGAACTGGTGGCGCGTTACAGTGCCGTTGATCTGAGGGATCGAAGCATCGGGGCGGAAGCCAGCGTCACCACCGTGGGCCTGAATTACTATCTGGGTAAAGACATTCAGCTTCGCTTGAATTACCTGATGCCGGAGATCAGCGGTAATCGTCTGTCGCCGGATCCCGGGGGTAATGCCGCGACCCTGCGGCTGGTTTACCGGTTTTAGCTGGGAGGGCGAGTGCTTTTGTCGGGCCCATCGATATGCCGGGGTAGTTCCAGTATCACCTCGGTCCATTGCCCGGGTTCGCTGGCAATTTTCATGGTGCCACGATGATGCCGCATGATGGTGTGGCAGATACTCAACCCCAGCCCCAGGTTATCCGGCGTCTCGCTGGTGGAGAAAAACGGGTCAGTCAGTCGCTGCAGGTCACTGGAGTTGATGCCTTTGCCATTATCCCGGACGGTAATGCTGGTCACGGCTTCGGTGGAGGCAGCGGTAATCCGGATTTGCGGTCGTGCAGGGCTAGCAGCACGGATGGCTGACGATGCATTCATCAGGAGGTTGACGAACACCTGAATCAGCGGTGACGGAAAACAGGCGACCGAGAGGCCAGCGGGGATCTGGGTGGTGACTGCGGTGCCCTGCAACTGGTGCCGGCAAAATCGCAGCGCCGTTTGCACCAGCTTGTCGAGATTTACAGCCTCCGGGCCATGATCCGGCGCCGGGCGGGAGAATTCGATCAGATCCGAGACGATCTCTGCAATCCGGTGTTGATGGCTTGCCGCATCGTCCAGCGCCTCGGCTACGTCCGGATTCCGGTTGATCGCCGCGGAAAAGTCTACCGCCTGTATGGCGCAATTGAGCGGATTGGTAATCTCGTGCAGCAGACCCTTGGCCATGTGGCTCAGGGCCTGGTGTTTCTGCTCCTGGGCCAGTTTGTCCTCGGTGGCCTCCAGTGTCTGCAAGGCGCGGGAAAGTTGCCGGTTTCGATCTCTGAGCAGAAACTGCAGGGCCAGCAGGTTGCGCAGGAACTGGGAGAAAAACCACGCCGATAACGGTGACACCACCAGGCACATCAGAATCAGCCAGTTGGTGATTACGCCGATAAGCACGGTGACAATCTGATCGGCCGGGACTGTGACCGCGGTGGCCAGCACCAGAAGTATCAGGTTGGCCGCCAAAATGATGCTGGTGTGCTTCAGCGACAGGGTGATGATGCCGACCGAGCTGATAAAAAAGAACAGCCCCACCACAGGCGCGATGGCGGCGCCGGCACCGATATAGCCGAGGTAGCTGAATGTCGCCATGTTGATGAATACGAGATAGACAACCAGCGGTGCCGCTCGCCGCAACCGGGTGAAGCGATGAGCCAGAATGAGCGCTGTCAGCACCCCGGTGTAGAGCAGGTAACCGGCAAACACCGGGGGCTCCACCGAGTGCGAGAGCTGTCCGGCCAGGAAAAGCAGGGTGCCGATAAACGCGATGATCAGGTAAACATCGGCGAACAGCGGCAGCACGCGGTACCGGTACTGGGTGCGCGAAAAACGTTCGAACCGCCGTTGCCGATCAACGGGCAGCTGTTTGATCTGCTCAATACCGGAGAGCAGGTTCATGGTAACGCCCTTTGGTGATGTCTTTGCATAAACAGAATCAGCTCCGGCAGGCGTTCGAAGCCCAGCTTGACGAAGATCCGGTCCTTGTAGGAATGCACCGTTTTACAGGACACCCCCAGTTCCTCAGCGATATCTCGAACCGCGATCCGCTGTGACATCAGTCTCGCCACCTCCCGTTCGCGGCCGGACAACGCCTGGTAAGCGGTAAGAGCGTCATCAGCCCGGTCGCGTGTTGATTGCCAGTTGCCAAGGTATACCTGACCGCTGCGAATGTAGAACAGGGTTTTGATCAGTTCCTGGATCGACTGCTGTTTCGAGACCACCGCCTTGATTCCTGATTCCAGGTAAATCGCCATGCGCGAGCTGTTGACCGGAGTGTCGGAGATCAGCAGCACCGAGAGCGCCGGGTGCAGGCTGAGGGCATTTTCAGCAATGGTGAGTCCATCATTGTCTTTCAGATTCTCTTCAATCAATAGCACGCCGGGTCTGACAGCAGCCAGGCGTTGCAGCGTCTCAACGCCGGTCTCGGATTCGCCTACTAACTCAATGTCTTCGTTATGAAGAATCTGGAATAGCAAACCGTCGCGGAAAAGACGGTGGCTGACGGTCGCGAACAGCCGGAGTCTGCGCTGAGGGTTCACGGTCAGTTACCCGATCCCGGGAGTACCGGCAGGGTAATGGCCAGATGCAGGCACTGGCCATCTGCCTCAGCACTGACGTCCCCGCCCAGCAGGCTGGTGGTGACGAACAGCATCAGAAGTGCTGCCTGTTGTTCAAGAAGCGGATCGGAGAGCCGCGTTAGCGGAGCCAGTAGATGGCTGTAGATGCGTAGCGGTTGTTCCGGGGCTACGTGAAGCTGATCGCGACTCTCGGTTAGCACCAGGTGGCTCCAGTCAAGACCGGAGCTGACAAGCAGGGTGTTGAGGGCTTGCCCCAGTAATTCTGCCGGCGAGCAGGGTGGAGACGATGTGGCCCGTTCCTGGGGCGGGGTCCCGCTGAATAGTGACGTCATCCGGCTCTGCCCGGGGCCTGCCGGGACGATGTTTTCCAGCCGACTGAGTTCCTGCCGCACATGGTCGCAGAACCGCCGGACAAGCTCCTGTTCCAGATGCATGTCCTGGCTGGCCCTGAGGTGTGCTTTCGCCGCAGGCAGGTGGTCAATGCTGGCCACGGTATCCAGAAAAGCGTTCAGTGTGGTATCGGGAACCTGGGCGCTCAGGATCGGCCTCAGATGATCGACGAGCCTGCCGTGGCGTTGCAGGCGAAGCTCGGCAAAGCGTTTCCGGGTTTCGCAGCGGGTGTTGTCCAGGGCCGACGCCAGCTCACGGTGGCGAGCGATGGCTTCCCGGAACAGTGGCAGCAAGGTTTGTGCTTGCCAGGGTTTTTTCTGGTAGCGAAAGATCCGGCCTTCATTCACGGCATTGAGGGCAACGTCCACCTCGCCCCAGGCGGAAGTCAGAATCCGGACAACAGCCGGATGAGACTGACGCAACTCATCCAGCAGCTCTTTGCCCTGCATGCCCGGCATCCGCTGGTCCGTCATCACCACTGCAATGGGCGCGCCTGGCGTTCGCAGATGTTCCAGTGCCGCTTCCGCAGTGTCTGCGGAAAGCAGGGAGAACTCATCCTGCAGGTGTTCGAGTTGACGGATCAGATATTTCGTGGCGGCAGGTTCGTCATCGACAATGAGCACAACGGGGCGCTGCCCCTCGGTGTTCGGCAGCGATGGCTGGTGCTCGGTCTGGCCGGACAGCTCCGGGCTTGTCAGGGCCGCTGTCAAAAGGTGTGAGCGTATGAGGTCTGGGTCCAGGGGCTGCTCGAAGCAACGATCGATTACCTGGGTGTCCAGCAGCGCCACCAGTTCGCTCAGGATAACGCGCTCGGTTATCAACACCCGGAGCACGGCGGGATATTGTGTTCTGGCCTGGACCAGCAGAGTGGAGTTAATGGCGGTTGAGGTTTCGCATCCGGCTATCACCAGCGCTGCGGGCGGTGCTTCAGCGGCCGCTATGTGCTCAAGCACTGCCTCATCCGAGCTAAAGGCGTGTATCGAGAAGTCCTGCGCGAACAAGGCCTCGAACGTCTGCTTTGCCCCTTCGCTATGGTAGCGCAGTAAAACCGCAGGTGAGTGGAAGTGCCCCATGTTTACCGGTCGTTCCTTGATATCGAATCGGCTGGACAGGTTATCAGGGTGGCATTCGTCGTTTTGTAGGAAAATCCTACAAATGCAGGATGGGTTGCCGGAAATGTTTGTTTCTGTGATGACTTTGGCAATTGCCAGAGCCCGGTGCCTGAGAGCGACTACACTTATCGCTGAGTGCTTTCAGGAGGGAAATGTCATGACCACTCAAGACGGCCATCTCACTAACCACGAAGTCACCATCTGCCTTGCCGGTGGCGCCGTAATGGGTCCGTTCAACGCCACTTGGAGCCAGGACTCCGGCGGTGATGTACGAGAGCTGGTGCGCGAGTACGATGCCTTTCTGCAGGGCGAGAAGCAGAGCCGCTTCAAGTTTCACCTGCACGACACCTACACCAATACCGTGCACACACTGATTCTGAATTTTGAGCAGGTGACCGGCATCTGCGACCATGTCCGCCTGAAATCCCATGGTAACGGCACCTGAGGGCCGCTGTGGGAAGCTATCGAGCGTGACATAAGGAGGATGTGATGACCGAGTTCAGAACTGAAAAAGACAGCCTGGGTGAGGTCCGGGTACCGGCCAGTGCGCTCTGGGGCGCGCAGACCCAGCGTGCGGTGGACAATTTTCCGGTCAGCGGGCAGCCGATGCCGCCCGAATTCATTGCCTCTGTGGTTCAGGTCAAACGTGCGGCGGCCCAGGCCAACGCGTCACTGGGCTTGCTGGAGCCGGAACTGCGTGATGCCATTTGTGACGCCTGCGACCGGTTGCTGAAAGGGGAACATGCGGATCAGTTTCCGGTGGACCGTTACCAGACCGGCTCCGGTACCAGCACCAACATGAACGTGAACGAGGTGATCTCGGCTCTGGCGCGCGAGCAGGGCGTGGAGGTAAATCCCAATGATCACGTCAACATGAGCCAGAGTTCCAACGACGTGATCCCGACTGCGATCCATGTCAGCGCAGTGCTGGCAGTGAAAAGCCGGCTGCTGCCGGCGCTGTCGCATCTCCGGGGAGTGATCTACGGCCGGGAGGCTGAACTGTCCGGGCAGGTGAAGACCGGGCGCACCCATCTGATGGATGCCATGCCGGTGACACTTGGCCAGGAGCTCAGAACCTGGCGGGAGCAGGTCGCGGCGACCGAGCTTCGCCTTGAGCGGGCCATGGAGGACCTGGCGGCACTACCCCAGGGCGGTACCGCGGTAGGTACCGGGGTGAATGCGGCCTCTGAGTTTGCTGGCCAGTTTGTGAAGTTTCTGAAGCAGAATACGGGCTATCCGTTCCGGTCGCTGGAGCACAAGTTTCTGGGGCAGAGTGCGGTTGATGCGCCTGTGGCACTGTCTGCCCAGTTCCGCGGTGTGGCCGTGGTCTTCACCAAGATCGCCAATGATCTGCGCTGGATGAACAGTGGTCCGATCCATGGTCTGGCTGAAATCAGCCTGCCGGCCTTGCAGCCGGGCAGCAGCATCATGCCTGGCAAGGTGAACCCGGTGATACCGGAATCGGTGGCGATGGTGAGTGCCCAGGTGACCGGGCTGGATGCGGCTGTCGCCATGGCGGGCCAGTCCGGCAACTTCCAGTTGAATGTGATGCTGCCACTGGTGGGCGCAAATCTGCTGGATATGTGCGGGTTGCTGGCCAATGCCTCGAACCTGCTGGCAGACAAGGCCCTGCAAGGGTTCACCGTTAATACCGAAAACCTGAACGCGGGGGTGGGTCGAAACCCGGTTCTGGTGACGGCATTGAACCCTGAAATCGGCTACGCCCTGGCCGCGGATATTGCCAAAGAGGCATACCGTAGCGGGCGCTCGGTTATCGACGTTGCCGAGGAGCGGAGCGGATTGAGCCGCAAACGGCTTGAGGAACTGATGGACCCGCTCAAGCTGACCCGAGGCGGACTGACCTGATCTGGCCGGCTGTTAACAGGGGAAAGCAGAGTGCTGTTGTCGCTTGAGTTGTTTGTCATGCTGGTGCTGGCCAACGGGTCTCCAGTGGTTGTGGCGCGGTTGTTTCATCAGCATGGCAGTTGGCCCCTCGATGGTGGCCGGCTGTGGCGCGATGGCCGACCGCTGCTGGGGCCCAGCAAAACCTGGCGTGGGCTGGTTTCCGGCGTTCTGACCTGCGCGCTGTTCGCCCTGTGGGTGGGTCTGGGCTGGTTGTTCGGAGCGCTGTTTGCTTTCCTGTCGCTGTGGGGCGATATGCTCAGCAGTTTCACCAAGCGCCGTATGGGATTGGCTTCCAGCGCCAGGGCGGTCTGGTTGGATCAGCTGCCCGAGGCGCTGTTACCTATGGTGATGGCCTGGTACTGGCTGCCGCTGCCACTGTGGGAGGCGGTCGCCGTTGCCCTTCTGTTCGCATTGTCCAATATGTTGTTCTCTCCGCTGTTTTACCGCCTCGGTATACGTAAACAGCCACACTGAACTCAGGGCCCGCGAGTGAGGGTGTGAATGGTCACTTCCGGAGGGCAGTTCAGACGCACATTCAGGACCGAAGTGCCGGCTCCCGGTGAGGTGTAGCCTTGCATGCCGTTTACCTGCCAGAGCCCGCGGCCAAGGCGCCTCGGGCAATCGGAGTCGAGCGTCAGCGGGATGCCGCCAGGCAAACAGAGTTGCCCACCGTGGGTGTGGCCGCAGAGAAACAGGTCGTAACCGGCATGGGCGGCTTCCCGCCAGATTTCCGGCGTATGACTGAGCAACAGGCTGATTCCCCCTGCGGGTATATCGTCGCCGGCCCGGTGCAGGTTGTGAACCTTGTAGTAGTGGGCATCGTCCACACCGGCCAGGTACAGGCGGCTGTCGCCGCGCTCCAGCGGCACCATTTCATTCATCAGCAGGCGATAGCCCATGTCTTCAAGAGCCGGCACCATTCGTACACTGTCGTGGTTGCCCAGCACGGCATAGGCGTCGCCGTGAATGGCCAGGCGCAGTCTGGCCATACCGTCCAAAGCATCGTCTACAGGGCCCCAGGTGCGTTGGCGGTAATCGCCGGTCAGAACGCACAGATCGTAATCCAACGGGGCGATTTGCCGTATAACTGCCTGCAGGTTGGCTTCGTCCATATCGACATGCAGGTCGGTCAGGTGAAGGATGCGGAAGCCCTCGAAGGCCGAAGGGAGATCGGGCAACACGAAGGTGTTGTGCTCGGTGGTGAGTTTCAAACTGTTGGCCTGAGCCCGGCGTAGCAGCCCCACGGCCTTCAGGCAGAAACGAATCAGTTTCGGAGCGTTGGTCAGGTTTTCCAGATGGAACGAGCGCTTGTCCCGCCCGAACACCCGGGCTTCGGTTTCCCGCTCAATGCCGAGGCGTTGACGGGCATGGACGGGCCCGAGCCTCAGGCTCAGGCGGTAGTGGAGCAGCTCATCCTGATTTTCCGATACGCGAAC
Organism: Marinobacter sp. MBR-105; assembly: GCF_053628895.1. Classification (NCBI taxonomy): domain Bacteria; kingdom Pseudomonadati; phylum Pseudomonadota; class Gammaproteobacteria; order Pseudomonadales; family Marinobacteraceae; genus Marinobacter; species Marinobacter sp. MBR-105. The sequence continues at coordinate 129,566 of NZ_JBRJHG010000013.1, forward strand.
CCTTGCGGTCATGCTGTTATCCCTGATGCCGAGCGGAACCTTATCAGTGGTTCCTGTCTTAATTATGGTTGTTGCCCTGGGTAGTGCAAATTACAGGTGCTGATTTGGCTTTTCAGTATTGAGACGCCACAATCAGTGATACATTCGACGATGTATAGTGTACGGAGTGGCCCATGACCGATGCATGTAATCTGCCCGGCCTAAGTGTTCCCAGGAGTCGTTTCCCGGACCCTGAACAGGATCTGCCTGAAGCGGCCGGTGAGTCCCGGCTGGTGTTGGCGGGGGGCTGTTTCTGGTGTGTGGAAGCGGTCTTTCTGGCGGTTGACGGTGTTCAACGTGTGACCTCTGGTTATGCCGGCGGTGAAGCCAGTACCGCGAATTACGAGGCGGTCTGTACCGGGAAAACCGGGCACGCCGAAGTCATCGAGGTGCATTATGATCCGGCACGGGTCAGCTTCGGCCAACTGCTGAAGCTGTTCTTCTCGGTGGCCCATGATCCCACCCAGATCAACCGACAGGGTAACGATGTCGGCAGCCAGTATCGCTCCGCGATATTCTATGAGACCCCAGAGCAGCACGATGTAGCCGAGGCGTATATCCGCCAGCTGGATGCCGCCGGCGTGTATCAGGATCGCATCGTGACCACCCTGGAGCCCTTGGAAGCCTTTTATCCGGCTGAGGAGCACCACCAGAACTTTGCCGCCCGTAATCCCTGGCAACCATACATCATGGCGGTAGCGGCACCGAAGATGGAAAAGCTGGTCAACACCTGGCCCGAACAGCTGAAGCCTGAATTCAGCAAAGACGACCCGGACCAGGCTTGAGGAGGCACCGATGTCTGTATCTGCAGCAGGCTATGACCTGACACCGTTAACCCGGGCAGAAGTGGAAGCCCGGGCTGAGCATCTTTCTGAGGAAGAACGCCGGGTGCTGCTCGATCACGGCACCGAGCGTCCCTTCTGTGGCACGTTGCTGGATAACAAAAAGCCCGGCACCTATCATTGCCGGTTGTGTGATCTGCCGCTGTTCAGCTCCGATTCCAAGTTTGATTCCGGCACTGGTTGGCCAAGTTTTTTCCAGCCCTTCGACCCGGAGCATATCCGATACCTGGAGGACTCCAGTCTTGGAATGACCCGTATCGAAATTCGTTGCCCCCGTTGCGACAGTCACCTGGGCCACGTGTTCCCTGATGGGCCGCCACCTACCGGGCAGCGTTATTGTCTGAACTCCATTGCAATGGTGTTCTCTGAATCGAACTAGAGTCTGAATATCGCGAGCTCTTTGTTGCGGCTATAATGCGCCTTTCTTTTTAGGGCCGACCATCTGAAATCGGCTCTGGTGAAAGGTGATCGATGGTCAGACTGAAATTAAACCCGCTCACTGAATCGGCTACCCTGCTCCGACGTGCCGGCGTCGTGATTGGCTCCGTGGGGCTGACAGCGCTGTACTCGCTCTTGATCCTGTTGCGGGCCCTGTTCGGACGCCTGAACCGGCCGATTGTCGACAAATATTGCCGGGAATGGTCGGCGGCGTTGTTGCGGCTGGTTCGGGCGAGCCTGGTTGTTCGCGGAGAAGTGCCGGATTTCAACGATGGCCGGCGCTACATCATCATGAGCACCCATGCCAGCCACTACGACATACCGGTCAGTTTTGTGTCGCTGCCAGGTTCAATCCGCATGCTCGCCAAGAAAGAGCTGTTCAGCATTCCCCTGCTGGGCCAGGCCATGAGAGCCGCCGAGTTTCCCTCTATTGACCGTTCCCGTCGCAACCGGGCGGTGAAGGATCTGGAGAAAGCCCGTCAGATGATGGAAAGCGGCATTGTGTTGTGGGCAGCCCCGGAAGGCACCCGTTCTCCGGATGGTCAGCTGTTACCGTTCAAGAAGGGATGCTTTCACCTGGCTCTGGATACCCAGGCTGTGATTGTGCCGGTGGCGATTCGGGGGATTCATCGGGTGCTGCCTGCGCGCACCTGGCAAATTAACCTGGGACAGCCGGTGGACGTGCGCGTGGGCACTCCCATCGACACGGCAGGAAAAAGCAAGGACGACATCGCGGAGATTATGGCGGGCGTGCGTAAGAACCTGGAGGAATTACTGGGCGACGGCGAGGCAGAATAAACTGCCCCGCCGGCGATGCTCAGGCGGCGGAGACCACGGTAGAGAACAGATAGCCGGTGTAACCGATGTAAACGGCCAGCAGCAGGGCACCGTCAACCCTCGATACGAGCTTGCGCCAACCGGTCAGGCCGAAGCCCATTACCAGAAGCGCCAGAGTCAGGCCCAGCATTAACGTCCAGTCCCGATACAGCACCTCAGGGTCTACCGACAACGGTTGAATCGCCGCGGCGAGCCCCACCACGGCCAGGGTGTTGAAGATACCTGAGCCCAGGATGTTGCCCAGAATCAGGTCGTGCTCGTTTTTCTTCACGGCGGCAATAGCTGATGCCAGCTCCGGCAGTGATGTGCCGATAGCCACAATGGTCAGGCCTATGATCAGATCACTCACACCCAGGCTCTGGGCAATAGCGACCGCACCCCAAACCAGAAGCCTTGAACTGACAATCAGCAGAATCAGCCCGATTACCAGCCAGATAAGTGCGGTTTTCAGGGGCATGGGGTGGGCAACGATTTCGGACTCAGCATCCCCTCCAAGCGGGTCAGCTTTGCCACGTATCCCCTGATAGATGGACCAACCCATTACCGCGGCAAAGACGCCCAGAAGCACCCAGCCATCCAGTCGGCTCAGCTCTCCGTCGATCAGTTGCGCACCGGCAATCAGAGTGAGTACGACCAGTAGTGGCAGTTCTTTGCGGATGACCTGTGAGTGCACGGCGATCGGCGCGATGATGGCGGTCAGGCCAACAATCAGGGCGATGTTGGTGATATTGGAGCCATACCCGTTTCCGAGAGCCAGGCCGGGGTTGCCGTCAGACGCAGCCATGGCAGAGACCGCAAGTTCCGGAGCAGAGGTGCCGAAGCCGATAATGACCATGCCAATCAGTAGCGTAGGCATGCCCAGGTGTTTCGCGGTGGCGGCGGCTCCTTCCACAAATTTGTCCGCGCTCCAGACCAGCAGGATCAGGCCGGCAATAACGGCACCGATGGCCATCAACATAGAGAAACCTCAAAAAGATTAACGGGAAACTCCGGCCCACGGCCAGGAGGAAAGTGTTTGGCGCACAAGATACCGTATTAGGGGGCGATTGGTCAGCACTGAGATGCGCGCCGTTGCAGGTAACTACGGATGATCCAATGGTTGGGCGACGGGGTATCAGACTAAAGTGGCGCTGATATTGTTAACAAAACACGAGACAATCCCGGCAAAACGATAAGATGACGGGCAATGTGCCAACACACCGGTAATCGCACCACTGGTGCCAGCGGTGCCCGCAACCGACACGCATCAATTGATAATCGCAATTTATTCTTTCGGCGAAAATCGGGATAATTGCGCGCAATTTCAGACCGGAAGCTCACGGCAGCGCCGTCTACCTCGCGCCAGGCCGGCTTCCGACAGGCCACTTTGCTGATCGTGGAGTGGCAGCAGGCTTCAACACTAAGCTAGGGTGAAAACCAATGGCCGTTAGACAGGCAGATGTAGTGCTGGTCGGTGGGGGCGTCATGAGCGCGACCCTCGGCATGATGCTCAGGCAGCTGGATCCGTCCCTGGACATCGTCATGGTGGAACGTCTTGACCACGTTGCCCATGAGAGCACCGACGGATGGAACAATGCAGGTACCGGGCATGCCGGTTACTGCGAGCTGAACTACACCCCCGAAACCGATGATGGCGATGTCGAGATTGAGCGGGCGTTGAAAATCAATGCCCAGTTCGAGGTGTCGTTGCAGTTCTGGTCTTACCTGGTGGAGCAGGGCATCCTGCCGGAGCCGACCTCTTTCATTAATCGTACGCCACACCAGAGTTTCGTCTGGGGCGAGAAAGACGTGGCGTTTCTAAAGCGCCGTTACGAGCGTCTGAGCGGGCACCACCTGTTCCAGGAAATGGAATACACGGAAAGCCCGGAGGATCTCGAAGAGTGGATGCCGCTGGTAGTTCGCCACCGTGATCCTATGCAGCGTGTGGCCGCGACCCGAATCAAACATGGTTCCGACGTGGATTTCGGTTCATTGACCCGCAGCATGGTGAAATGGCTGGAAACCCAGCCCAACTTTGAACTGATGCTCAGCAGCCCGGTGCACTACATTGATCAGCGCGACAATGGCCGCTGGAAACTGCGGGTGAAAAACCAGAAAACCGGCGAACTGACCAAGCTGGAAGCCGGTTTCGTGTTCCTCGGTGCTGGTGGTGGCGCGCTGCCGTTGCTGCAGAAGTCTGGCATTGATGAGGCCCGCGGTTACGGTGGCTTCCCAGTCAGTGGTCAGTGGCTGGTGTGCCAGAAGCCGGACATCGTCAAGGAGCACCATTCTAAAGTGTACGGTAAGGCACCGATTGGCGCGCCGCCGATGTCTGTCCCGCACCTGGATACCCGCATCATCAATGGCGAACCTGCCCTGCTGTTCGGACCGTTTGCTGGCTTCACCACCCGCTTCCTGAAGCAGGGCTCCATCTTCGATCTGATTGGTTCGGTGCGCGCTACCAACCTGCGCCCGATGCTGTCAGTCAGCAAGAGCAATATGGACCTCACCCGTTATCTGATCGGCGAAGTGTTCCAATCCCATGCCGACCGTGTGAATTCCCTGCGCAACTTCTTCCCGGATGCCCGTGAAGATGACTGGAAGTTGCAGATGGCTGGCCAGCGGGTGCAGATTATCAAGCAGACCGAAGAGGGTGGTGGCAAGCTTGAGTTCGGCACCGAGATTGTCGCAGCTAAAGACGGCACCCTCGCCGCCTTGCTGGGTGCCTCTCCCGGGGCTTCTACTGCGGCTAACGCCATGATCAATGTGCTTGAGCGCTGCTTCCCGGAGAAGATCAGGAGCGAGCAGTGGCAGTCCCGCATGAAGGAGCTGGTGCCATCCTATGGCCAGTCTCTGGTGGATAATGAGGAGCTGCTCAACAGCGTTCGTGAACGGACCCTGTCAACGCTCAAGCTCAGGTAATGCTATCCTCTTGATTTGAGAATTCTCAGATCAAGAGGACAGTTATGGCCAATGATCATCGACAGGCGCTTAACGGCGCCGAAGTGTTTATCCGGGCACTTGAGAATGAGGGCGTAAAATACATTTTCGCCGTGCCCGGTGAAGAGAATCTCGCGTTCCTGGAAGCGTTACGCAATTCCAGTATCCGTCTGGTGCTGAACCGGCACGAACAGGCTGCCGGCTTCATGGCGGCGACCTATGGGCGACTGACCGGCCAGGTGGGGGTTTGCCTGTCCACCCTCGGGCCGGGCGCCACCAATCTGGTGACGGCCGCGGCCTACGCCCAGCTGGGCGGCATGCCCATGATGATGATCTCCGGGCAGAAGCCCATCAAGTCCTCCAAACAGGGGCTGTTCCAGATTCTGGATGTGGTGGATCTGATGCGGCCGCTCACCAAATACACCCGCCAGATCAGTAACGCCAACACCATCCCCGCCAAGGTTCGTGAAGCCTTTCGCCTTGCCTCGGAAGAACGCCCCGGTGCTGTGCACCTGGAGCTGCCTGAGGACATTGCCGAGGAATCCGCCGAAGCGGGCATTCATATCTTTAATCCCAGTGATGCCCGCCGGCCAACGGCCAGCGAGAAGAGCCTGGATATGGCCTGTGACATGCTGCGCAGGGCCCATCATCCACTGATCATGATTGGTGCCGGCGCCAATCGTAAACGGGTATCCAAAGCCTTGCTGCATCTGGTGGATGTGACGGGCATTCCGTTCTTCACCACTCAGATGGGTAAGGGCGTGATTGATGAGCGTCACCCCCGTTACATGGGGAATGCGGCCCTGTCCGCCGGCGATTTTGTTCACTGCGCCATCGACCGGGCGGATCTGGTGATTAATGTTGGCCACGATGTGGTGGAAAAGCCCCCGTTCTTCATGACGCCGGGCGGTAAAAAAGTCATCCATGTGAATTTCAGCGGAGCCGATGTCGATCCGGTGTATTTTCCGCAGCATGAGGTGGTGGGTGACATTGCCAACAGTGTGGAGTACATGGCCGAGCACTGCGGACAATGTGCCAACCACGATTTCACCGGCCTGATGGAAGTGAAACAGGCGGTCGACAAGCATCTTCAGGAACGGGCCACCGATGACCGCTTTCCGGTGATCCCCCAGCGCATTGTCCACGATGTGCGATCCGTGATGCCGGATGACGGCATCATTGCGCTGGATAATGGTATGTACAAACTCTGGTTTGCCCGTAACTACCCGGCTTACGACAACAACACCGTGCTGCTGGACAATTCTCTGGCCTCCATGGGCGCGGGCCTGCCCAGTGGTATGATGGCGGCCATGCTCTATCCGGAACTGAAGGTCATGTCGATCTGCGGCGATGGCGGCTTCATGATGAACAGCCAGGAGCTGGAGACGGCTGTTCGCCTTGGTCTGAACCTGGTGGTGCTGATCATCAACGACAGTGCGTATGGCATGATCAAATGGAAGCAGGGCCAGGATGGCTATGAAGATTTCGGGCTGGATTACCGCAACCCGGATTTCGTGAAGTACGCGGATTCCTACGGTGCCATTGGCCACAGGGTTACCCGTACCGAGGAGTTGCGCCCGACCCTCGAGCGCGCACTGGAGGCCGGTGGTGTCCACCTGGTGGATGTGCCGGTGGACTACAGCGAGAACCGGCGGGTCTTTGATGAAGAGCTGGCGGAGCTCACCTGCCGGCTTTAGCCGGCCTGGGCAGCTCCACGCAGCATGGCCTGTAACAGTTCATCTGCGTCAAACTTGGTCAGGGCCTCGTTGGCCCCGACCTGATTGGCGTAGCTCAGGCTCATCTCACTGTTCAGTGAGGTATGCAGGATAATGTAGGGTTGCTTGAGGCTGGCGTTATCCCGGACATCGAAGGTCAGCTCGTAGCCATCCAGCCCCGGCATCTCGATGTCGCTTACCAGAATCTCGATCGGGTGCCCCAGCTCGTGCTCTCTGAGCATCACCTGCAGGGCTTCATCGCCATTGGTGGTGACGTGGTAGCTGATGCCTTTGCTGTCCAGTACATCGCTCAGCTGTTTACGGGCCACCTGGGAATCGTCTACCAGCAGGATATTCAGAGACTTGAGCGTTTCGCTCTGAAGATCTGACAGTACAACATCCTGGGCATCCAGGGATTCCGGATACACCTTGGCCAGCAGCAACTCCACATCCAGTAGCTGGATAATGTCGCCATCCACATCCAGCAAGCCAGTAATAAAGGCATTGGTGCCCAGAGCCTTGGGCGGCGGCATCACGCTCTTCCAGTCTGTCTCGATAATCTGCTGAACACTACGCACCAGAAAACCGATTTCCTGGCGCTGGATGTCGGTAACAATGATGGAGGCTTTTTCCTGCTCCTCGCGGGTAAGCGCCGGGTAGCCTACGGCCGCAGACATATCAATGACCGGCACGGCCGAGCCCCGGAAGGTTGCGGTTCCGATCACGGCATGGTGGCTGTGGGGCAGTTTGGTTAATCGCTGAAACGGAAGTATTTCCCGGATTTTCAGAGTGCCAATGCCAAACAGCCGCGAGCCGAACAGGCGGAACAGCAGGAGTTTCTGGGACTGCTTCGCTTTGCTGGACATAAACCGATCCTTGCAAAAAAGATAAAAGCTCCTTGCCGGAGCTCACAGTATTGATTCATGCGCTGACGACCACAAACAAGGTGCCAGCGATCAAAAGGTTATGTAGCAATAGTAGCAGCTTTATACGCAGCCATTCGTTATCAGCTTTGTATCAAATGGTGACAGGTTTGTCCGTCCATTGCAGGCCTTTAAACAGTTTCTGTTTGGAAATACGGCGGTTCGATAAACGGGAGGGAATCCAAACCGAGCGACGCTGGCACAGCAACTGGCCCAGGGTGAGTAGGACCAGCAGGCCCAGCAAGGTGGGCGCGCCGGGAATGTCGCCAATAAGCGGCGCCACCGTGATTAAACCGGCCAGCAGCACCAGTGGGCCAAAAGAACGTTCGCCCACCGCGGCCATCAGATCCCCAACCGACACCCGATCTTTATCCCGGGTATGGTCCCGATTCTGGCCACCAGCTCTGTGAGGCTTTCCGGGTCGTCTGGTTGGTTCATGGATGGCCTCATTTTCCGGAGTGTTGAGAGTGAGCTACATGGATTGGGTTATTCCAGAAACGAGAAAAGTCCCTGATATCAAGGGCTTTTCTCTTGCAAGGTGGTGATGGAACACGGAACCGAACCCGCGCCCGCATATGAGGTTCGTTAGCAAAGCACTGTTCTTGAGGGTGCCCGCCCGTACCAAGTGGCCGTTTTGCTTCGTGAAAAATCTCGGCTGGGTCGGCGTCGGGTTGCGATAGTCCGAGCAGACTCGATGAAATCGTCGGCTGGGCGCGTTCAGACGAGTTTCCACCAAGGAACATGCGGACAAGCAAGGGGCTGCGGGCGCTCGGTTATAACGTGAGGATCGGTGTTTGATCTGCGGCTGCCCGGAGCACATGTAGGCTCCCGATTAAACCTTTGCCTAACGCCGGATCGGACCGCCCCAGCACACCCTCTCTGGAAATTTGTGTCACATCAATCGCCCAGCAGATCGCGAGATGTCGATTCTTGACTTTCTGCATGTTAGGCGCCATACCTTGCAAGGTCTTGAAAAAAATCCTCGATTGAGGCTGTACGACGGCGGAAATTGTGGGGGGCATGGCGGTTTCGTCAAAGTGAAATCGATCGATGGATCAATGATCAGACCCAAGCAGGCAGAAAGAAGGAGGTGATACGTACAGATGAGCAGCCGAAGTCAGCGGAACACTCCGTGTCGTCTGGGCGCGCTGTCCGTCGCCGCAGGCAAACGGAGTGAGCGAGAGTCTTCAATTTTTCTTCTGGAGGTGTGACATGGACATTGATTTCAAGAAGTTGGCTCCCTGGAACTGGTTTAAGAAAGAACAGGAAGAACAACAGAGCGCTGCCTCGCTGCCCGTGCAGCGCAATGACCTGCCAGTGGCAGGCGGTCCCGTCAGTCCCATCCTGCAATTGCATCGCGAGATCGACCGCCTCTTTGACGATGCGTTTCGAGGCTTCGGCTTTCCGGCACAGGCCATGCCTCGATGGCCGTCGGACTTGCCGGGCATGCTGAAGCCGGTACTTGACATCCAGGAAACCGACAAGCAGTACAAGATTTCTTTGGAGGTTCCTGGCGTCGAGGAAAAGGACATTCAGATCACGCTCGACAACGATGTGCTGATGGTACGGGGCGAGAAACGCCAGGAGCAGGAAAAGAAGGAGGGTGGCTTCCATCGCGTCGAACGCTCCTACGGCAGTTTCCAGCGTGTCCTGAACCTGCCTGACAACGCCAATCAGGAATCGATCAAGGCCGCCTTCAAGAACGGCGTGCTCACGATCACGATGGACAAGCGCGAGGCCAGTGCGCCTAAGCAGCAGGGCCGCTCGATCCCGATCAACGGCTGACGCCGATCGGCTTGTTCTCTACAGAAAAACCAAGTGAATGGCGAGGCGCCGTGACCTTCAGCGCCTCGTCAAATCAGTCCTCTCAAGGAGCATGAGCATGGCCAGAAAACAATGCCAGGTCTGCGGCCAGCCCGCCACGGTGCGGGTGGAAGCCAATCTCAATGGTCGTCACAGCACCATGCTGTTGTGTGACGATCACTATCGCCAACTGGCGCGCCAGCAAAAGCGCACCGTCTCGCCGCTGGAGGCTCTGTTTGGCTCGCGCAGCGGTTTGTTCGAAGACTTCCTCGGCAGCGACTTCTTCCGCATCGGTGACGATGCACCGTCCATGGCGGCCGATACCGATGAGGTAGTCGATGCCTCATTCGGCGAACCCGCCCCGGCCGGTACGGGCACCGCGCGCCGGCGCGGCAGTGGGCTGGCCAGCCGTATCAGCGAACAGTCCGAGGCCCTGTTGCAGGAGGCCGCCAAACATGCCGCCGAATTTGGCCGCCCCGAAGTCGATACCGAACACCTGCTGTTGGCGCTCGCCGACAGCGACGTGGTCAAGACCATTCTGGGGCAATTCAAGATCAAGGTCGATGATCTCAAGCGGCAAATCGAATCCGAAGCCAAGCGCGGCGAGAAGCCGTGCGAGGGCGAGATCGGCGTGTCTCACCGGGTCAAGGACGAGCTCAGCCGTGCTTTCGTGGCCTCCAACGAACTCGGCCAC